>NZ_JAKGTG010000001.1:0-404181 GCF_022324845.1 Clostridium sp. YIM B02506 | reverse complement strand
TAATCCAATTTATGAATTGTATAGCAAAAGGGGTATTTTCATATTTGAAAATACCCCTTTTGTCAACGGTCTGTTTTAATTTTAATGTTTCTATTGATTTTAATTTTTTGGTATATAGCATATAAGGTTAAGAGATTTGATAATAAGTTATTGCTGGGCATTGCAGTAATAGTGTCAAGCATATTTTACTTAGTTGCTGTTTTTGAATATTTTCAAGTAGAAGAAGATAGACTTATATACGTAAATCCTTTAGGAATGATAAGAAAAGAAATACCATGGACTGAGATAGTAAGAATATATGTTTATTCTGATAATGTTTTGAAAGCAGTTAAGATTGGATATGGAACATTAACAGAGAGAGAAATAACCATCGATTTTGTGACTAAAGACTATAAAAGATTAATTAAAATGGTATTAGATAAAGTTGAGGGAAATGAGAAAGTTTCAATAGATATAAGAATTGATGATTTCATAAAATAAATATACCTTCAAAAGCATTGATTTACACGAGTCAGTGCTTTTTCATTTGTAAAATAACCGAATAAACTTCTAACACTGATCTGTAGAAAAGAAAATAATTAGACTGACTCTGAATAGAGGGGGAGAAAATTTTATTGTGAGGGTTTAATAGTTGGGAAATAGAAGTGGTATAATAAAAAGTAAATATAGTAACACAATTGGAGGTAACAATGGATAAAACGATTGATAGAGAGTATATGCTAAAGACTGCAAAAACTTTGTTGGAGTTTAACAGTCCTAGTGGATTTTGTTTTGATATTATGAAGGTAATAGAAAAATGGGCAGTGGAATTTGGATATGATTTTGAGACAACTAATAAAGGTTGTGGAATTATTACTGTACCAGGTAAGGAAGAAGGTAAGGTAGTTGGATTATCGGCTCACGTTGATACTTTAGGAGCTATGGTAAGATCAATAACTAGCAGTGGAACTTTAAAGTTTACTTTGGTGGGTTCTCCTACAGTTCCAACTTTAGATAGTGAATATTGTAGTATAAGAACTAGAGATGGCAAGATATATACTGGAACTTTTTTAAGTGATAGTCCAGCAGCTCATGTTTTTGTAGATAGTAAAACTAAACCTAGAGATCCTGAACATATGCATATAAGAATAGATGAAAGAGTAACTAATAAAGAAGAAACTCAAAAGCTTGGTATATGTCCAGGGGATTTTGTGTTTATTGATCCTAAAACAACAATAACAGAAAGTGGTTTTATTAAGTCTAGATTTATAGATGATAAGGGAAGTGTAGCTTGTCTTATGACCTTACTTGAAATGATGAGCAGGGAAAAAATTGTTCCTACATACACTACTAAAATATTCATTTCTACTTATGAAGAGGTTGGGCATGGTTCATCATATATTCCAAGTGATATAACTGAAATGATAGCTGTAGATATGGGATGTATAGGTGATGACCTTAGTTGTACAGAATATGATGTTTCTATTTGTGCAAAAGATTCAGGTGGCCCTTATGATTATAATATGGTAACTGACTTAGTGAATTTGGCTAAAGGTAATCAGTTAAAATATGTAGTTGATATTTATCCTATGTATGGATCAGATGTTGGAGCAGCGCTTCATGGAGGAAACAATATAAGAGGGGCTTTAATTGGGCCTGGAGTTCATGCATCTCATGGAATGGAGAGAACTCATAGCGAAGCTTTAGAAAATACTATTAAACTTTTATATCTATATTTAACTAAATAAGTTGCATTTTTAATATATTGTAGTATAATATTAGTAAGAAGTAATATTCAATGTATATTAATTGAAATATAAATGAATAATATAAATGCAGGCTCACTAGCTGAGGAAATCGTAATGGCCGATTCGGGCACTCCCCTGTTAAAAAAATAATCGTGAACGGTAGCCATTAATAAAAACTCCTTAACGGGAGTTTTTATTGCGTCTAAGGAGAAAAGATGGATATAACTGATATACAAAAATGTGCTGATTTTTATAAAACAGAATATATGGAGAAGTTTTATATAATAACAACTTTTTGTGGGAATGGTTTTGTATTAGTAGCTGAAAAAAGAAATTTTCCTCATTTGATGGGAATTAAAAATCAGGTATACAAATCAAATGGTTACAAGAATCCAAGTAAACTATATGATGATATAATAAGTGGAGTGAGGGTGTCAAATAGGATAATAAGTAATACTATTTCAACTACATCAAAAATGTATAAGAAAGCTTTAAATTTTAATAAATCTACAGATATATTTTGGCATAATACAGGACCACTAGCTGTTAATTATAATGAAACTTTAAGTACGACTAAATTAAATAATGTTTCTCTTTTATTAGTAGATATAAGCTCAGGCTACATGACTGGGTGGATTGAAAATACAGATATATTATTAAATTCCGAAAGCAAACTAAAAAAGTACTGCTTTTGTACATGGATTGATGAGACTGGGGGCTCTCAATCTCAAAAAGAAAAGTACATGCCTTCTCAGAGTATAGAAATCATTAAAAATGTATTGGCATTTGACAAAAATTCAAAATTAGTTAATCAGAAAACTTACTCATACAGTAGTGATCAAAAAAGAGAGATTTTATTATCGATTGAACGTAATGGAAGCAATTTAATGTTAGATAATAAAAATGAAAGATATTATAAGGAGATTGCAGTAAGAGATTCTATTCACTGTAAGATTAATGGAATTACATACTAATATAAAAATTGTAATTAAAATTAAGATTAACATATTCATTTTAATTAATTTCTAATAATTAAATTTTGAAAATTAATTAAAAAAGTAGCAGACTGATTAAACAGTCTGCTACTTTTTTAATTGGAAGATTTATTTATTCATTCCTATAAAAACTTTTTCTGGTGTTATAGGAAGGTGCCTTACATTTACTCCAACAGCATTATAAACTGCTGCTGCAATAGCTGGTGAAGGAGTGTTTATTACTATTTCTCCTATGGATTTTGCACCAAAAGGTCCAGTTGGTTCATAGCTTTCTTCAAAATCAACTATTATATTTCCAATATCTTTTCTCGTTGGGATTTTGTATTGCATAAAGCTGTTGCTTTGAAGTCTTCCATGAGGATCATATTTAACATCTTCATATAAGGCTAGGCCTATTCCTTGAACTATCCCACCTTCAGCTTGGATTTTTGCAAGCTTTGGATTTATTATAGTTCCGCAGTCAACTACTCCTACGTAGTTTAATAAATCAACTTTTCCAGTTTCTTTATCAACTTCTATTTCTGCAAAGCCAGCCATAAATGGTGGTGGAGTAACGTCACTTCCGTGATTTCCAAAACCAATTAGATGTTTACCTTTAGGACCAACAGTTAGCTTTTCTGATAAGTCTTTTAGGGATATGGATTTGTCATGATTTTCAGATTTAATCACATCTTCTGCTAATAGTAATTCATCTTTAGGAATAGCTAATGCTTTTGAAGCTTCTTCTAAAATCTTAGCTTTTAAATCCTCAGATGCTTTAACCACTGCCATACCTGTAACATAGGTTCCACTTGATGCATAAGAACCTGGATCATAAGGAGTTATATCTGTATCTGCTGCAATAACTGTTATGTTTTCCATTGATGTATCAAGTACCTCAGCAGCCATTTGTGTTAGTATTGTATCGCAGCCCATTCCTACATCTGTAGCACTTATTAAAAGAGTAAAGTCGCCTTCCTCATTTAATTTAACTTCAACAGAAGAAGTGTCTATATGAGCTATTCCTGAACCTTGCATAGTTATAGCCATACCAACTGATCTTATCTTATTTGGAGAAACCTCTCTAGATGGATACTTTTCATCCCAATTAATAAGAGTTTTACCCTTTTTAATACAATCTTCTAAGGATATACTTTGAATTGGTTTTCCATAGGCTTTTGTAGTTTCGCCATACTTTACTAGGTTCTTTAATCTTAGTTCTATAGGATCTATATTTAATTTTGTTGATAGCTCATTCATAGCAGATTCAACTGCAAAGGTTCCTTGAGTAGCACCGTAACCTCTAAAGGCAGCACCCTTAACTTTATTAGTATAGACTGCTTGAGCAAAGAATCTTGATGCTTTTACCTTGTTATATAAAGGAAGAGTTTTTTCAGCTACTAAACCTAAGGTTGTAAAACCATGTTCTCCGTAAGCTCCTTGGTCAGATAAAGCATTTATATCTATTGCATTTATGGTTCCATCTTTTTCGGCACCTATAGTAACTTTGATTCTCATGGCATGTCTAGTATTAGTTGCTTCAAAATTTTCTTTTCTTTCATATACTATTTTAGATGGTTTTCCTGTTTTTAGGGTAACTAGGGCTGTATATATTTCAACTACAGAGGTTTGTTTACCCCCAAAGCCTCCACCAACTCTAGGTTTTATTATTCTAATTTTACTAGGGGATATCTCTAAAGCTCTAGCCAATTGCCTTTTTATGTGGAAAGGAACCTGAGTTGATGAAGTTACTACTAATCTTCCCATATGGTCAAGATAACTAAAACTTCTGAAGGTTTCCATCATTGCATGAGCTTGTGCTTGAGGATAATATGTACTTTCAACTACAACAGGAGAATTGCTTATAGCCTCATCTACATTTTCTCCAAAGGAATTGTTTATGGTACATACTATATTTCTATCCTTTTCCATTCCAGTTGGAAAGTTTAGATGAATATCTTCTTCTGGGTGAATTATTGAAGGGTGGTCTATAGCTCTTTCAAAATCCAAAACAGGTTCAAATATTTCATATTCAACCTTAATCATATTCATGGCTTTTATAGCAGTTTTTCCATCTACAGCAGCGATAATAGCTACTTCATCTCCAACATAACGCACTAATTCATCTAAGATTAGGTTGTCATAAGGTGAAGGTTCAGGGAATGATTGACCTGCTAAAGTAAAACGTGTTTTAGGTACATCCTTATGAGTAAATATACATTCTACTCCTTCAAGTTTTTCAGCTCTTGAAACGTCTATGGATTTTATCCTAGCAAAAGCATGAGGGCTTCTTAATATTTTAATAACTAGGGCATTTTGGAGTGCTAAATCCTCAGTATATACTGGTTTTCCTGTAACTAAAGCTAAACTATCTATTTTATTAAAGCTTTTTCCTACTGACTTCATATTACATTACCTCCAAGTATTTTTTTACTGCTCTAAGTTGTCCCATGTAGCCTGTACATCTACATAGGTTTCCAGTTAGATAATGAATTATCTCATCTTCAGTAGGATTTTTTAGCTCATTTTTCATAGCGATTACTGTCATTATAAAACCAGGACTACAGAATCCACATTGTTCAGCACCTTCATTTGATAGAATTTGTCCAAACTTTTTAGCTTCCTCTTGAGCTCCTTCTATAGTGACGATTTTTTTATCACAAGCTTTTAATGTAAGTAAGGTACAAGATAATAAAGGAGAGCCATCAATCCAGACTGTACATAAACCACAGCAGCTTGTATCACAACCTTTTTTAACGCCAAGATATCCATTTGCTCTAAGAGTATCTATTAGCATGTCATCTGGTTCAACTTGTAATTTGTGATTTTTTCCATTTATATTTAAGATTACTAACATTTTATTACCTCCATAATAGCTCTTTTTACTAGTACTTTGCTTATAGCTTGCCTGTATTCACCGGTAGCTCTCATATTGGTTCCAAAGATTAATTCAGAAGTCAGTGTGTCTAAAGCTTGAGTAAGAAGTTCTTCACTAAAAACACCAGTAGATAATATTTTTGATGCCTCTAAAGAGATTTTAGCAGTGGCAGGTCTAGCCCCTACAACTATTTTAAAATCATCGTTAAGTTTAGATACAGTTACATTTAATATAGGATAATCACTTTTTGAATTTCTCAAGGATTTATAAATAGCTTTTCTTTGAGTTTTCTTTATGTAAATTTTAGTTAAGATATCTTTTTTATATGGTTCAGATAGGAAATCTTCAAGTGTTAGTCTTCCACCTTTATATAGCTCAACTTCTGTATCGAGGGCTAATAAGGCAGTTATAAAATCAGAAAAACCATATTTTGAATATACTGAAGCCCCTACCGTTACCATATTTCTAAATTGAACACCTATAATATCTTTAACGGCTTCTTTTAATACTCCATTGAAGTGGGCATTTAATACTTCGCTTGTTTCTATATCTCTAAATGTAGTTGAAGCTCCTATTTCTATATAATCATCAGATTCACTTATATAATTCAAATTAAGTTTTGAAAGGTCTATTCCTGTTCCTATTCTTTTGGAACCCATTTTTAAAAATGCACATCCACCTAGAATGGTATTAGTCTTTCTAGCAACTAATTTATTGTAGGCTTCATCTAAGGTTTCAGGTTGAAAGAATTCTAATAAAGTAAACATATATTTATACTCCTCCTAAATACTCTATATAAATACGAATATTATCAAACTATTTAATTATATCACATTCAATAGTGGCGTACATATATTAATTAAAAGAAAAGTATGTTCAGATTTATTAACTTGTTGTATAATAATAAAGGTCTTGTTATCACTTTGATAAAGATATTTCAGTATTTTAAAGTTAAAAATAGATTTAAATCAAATAAGGCAAGAAAAAGAGTTAGGATTATATTTATCAATAAGTACAATTATATATATCAAAATGATAATCATTTATCATTTTGATATAAAATATTAATAAAAAAATCATTACAATAATAGATAATTAGTGAAATGAAATACTTTTAATGGCAAAAATGCATAAATATAAGTAATAAGTAGCCTGTAATGAGCCATATTAATTCATATATTCCTGAAATTTCAAATCGTAAAAGTTGGCACGGGAATTGCTTTATATATTTGTGCAAGAATAATTAAAATCTTTATTTGATAAATGACTATTTATTTATGCCATTAAAAATTAGTAATGAATATTATTATAAGCAAGTTCAACGAGGAACTTTAGAGCTTAGAAATTGATTTTTTATTATATTTCTAAAACTCAAAGTACTTTTTGGACTTGCTTTTTTATTTTTAATAATAATATTGTCATTTAGAAAGATAGGGAGGTAAAGACATCAATTGTTAATCAAATTTTTAAGTATTTAATTAAGGGGGAAAAAACATGAAAAAATTTCTTAAAATCTTTGCAACAAGCTTAGTAGCAGTATCTTTGGCACTAACGGGCTGTAGCACATCAAAAGGTGATACAGCAACAAAAACTGATGAAACAAAAAAGGATTTAAAGGTAGGGTTCATATTATCAGGTCCAATTACAGATGGTGGTTATAACTACAATCACAATAAAGGTAGACTTTATCTTGAAGAACAAACTGGGGTTGAAACAATTTATAAAGAATCAGTTAAAGAAGATTCAGCAGAGGTTCAAAAAGTTGTAGAAGATATGATTAGCCAAGGTGCTAATGTAATAGTTGGAGCTAGTTTTGGATTTATGGATGGTATGGTTGCATCAGCTAAATCTCATCCAGAAGTAACATTCTTACATGGTGGTGGACACCAAACAGCAGATAATTTATCTAACTACTTCGGTAGAGAGTATGAGGCTAGATACTTATCAGGTATAGCTGCTGGTATGAAATCTAAAACTAAAAAACTTGGTTTTGTAGGAGCATTCCCAATACCAGAAGTTATAAGAGGTATTAATGCATTTGCTTTAGGTGCTCAATCAGTTGATCCAAGTATTACTGTACAAGTTGTTTGGACAAACACTTGGTATGATCCAGCTAAAGAAAAAGAAGCAGCAAAAGCTCTTATTGCAAATGGTGCTGATGTTATAGGACAACATCAAAATACAGCAGGTGCGCAGCAAGCAGCAGAAGAAGCTGGAGTATTCTCAGTAGGATATAACGTAGATATGAGTGAATCAGCACCAAAAGCTAACTTAACTTCAGACATATTTAACTGGGGAGTTTATTACACTGCTCAAATTAAAGCAATTCAAGATGGTACATGGAAATCTGGAAGCTACTGGGGTGGAATTAAAGATGGTTTAGTTGATTTAGCACCACTTACAAGCAATATAGCAGAAGGAACTAAAGAAAAAGTAGAAAAAGCAAAAGAAGCAGTAGTTTCAGGTGAAAACAAAATATTTGTTGGACCATTAAAAGATCAAACTGGAGCAGAAAAAGTTGCAGCAGGAAGCACTATGACTGATGATGAAATCTTCTCTATGAACTGGTTTGTACAAGGGATAGATGGAACTATTCAAAAATAATTAATATGGAGTGATACTTTATGAATTCAGAGTTAATTGCTGTAAAAAAAATAACCAAGACATTTGGAAAAGTTGTAGCAAATAACAATGTTGATTTCAGCGTGAATGCCGGTGAAATACATGCACTTTTAGGTGAAAATGGGGCAGGTAAAAGTACACTTATGAATATGCTATCTGGAGTTTATACTCCAGATAGTGGTTCAATATTCATACATGGAAAAGAAGTTACTTTTACTTCACCTAAAGATGCTATAAAAGCAGGAGTTGGAATGATATATCAACATTTTAAGTTAGTAGAATCAATGACTGCTATACAAAATGTATTGTTAGGACAAGAGAATAAATTATTTGTTAATCAAAAGAAGCTTGTAAATAAAATTAATGATATATGTAAGAGATTTGAGTTAGATATAGATGTTAATAAATATGTTCAGGATATGTCTGTTGGGGAAAGACAAAATCTTGAGATATTAAAAGTATTATATAGAGGTGCAGATATTCTTATATTAGACGAACCAACATCGGTTTTTACACCTCAAGAAACTAAAAAGTTATTCAATATTATGAATAAAATGAAGCAAGAGGGTTGCGCTGTAATATTTATAACACATAAATTGGATGAAGTTATGGAGGTTTCAGATAGAATCACTATATTAAGAAAGGGTGAGACAATCTGTACTGTTGATAAAGAAAATACAAATCCTAAAAATCTTACTGAACTTATGGTAGGAAAAGAAATGGATTTATTTATAGATAGGGTAGAATGTGAAGCTGGAGAAGTAGTTTTAGATGTTTCAAATTTGAGTGTTTCAGGTAGTGACAAAATAAAACTACTAAAGAATGTAAGCTTTAATATAAAAGCTGGAGAGGTACTAGGTATAGCAGGTATAGCTGGTTGTGGTCAAAAGGAGCTTTGTGAAGCTATAACGGGAATATGTAAAATAGATGAAGGTGAAATAAACTTTAATGGAGAAAACTTAGCTGGGAAAACTTCCAAAGAATTTATGGAAAGAGGAATAGCTATGAGTTTTGTTCCAGAGGATAGATTAGGAATGGGTCTAGTTGGAGCTATGGGAATAGTGGATAATCTATTATTAAAGGATTATAGAAAACAAAAGGGTATGTTTGTTAATAGAAAAAGCTTAGTAGATAAGGCGAAGGATATAGTGGAAAAGTTGGAGGTTAAAACTCCAGGGATACACCATCCTATAAGATATTTATCAGGTGGAAATATACAGAAGGTTTTACTTGGTAGAGAATTGAGTTTAGATCCTAAGCTTATAGTAATGGCTTATCCAGTGAGAGGATTAGATATTAATACTTGTTACACTATTTACAACATAATTAATGAGGAAAAGAAGAAAGGTACCTCAATTTTATTTGTTGGAGAAGATTTAGATGTGCTTATTAAGCTTTGCGATAGAATCATGGTTTTAAATAGTGGAGATGTAACAGGAGTAATTGAAGCAGAAAAAGCTACTAAAGAAGAAATTGGTCTTATGATGGTATCAAGCGGAAATAAGGATGGTGATAAATATGCTAGTGAGGCTAGTTAAGAGAACAGAAGTAGATAATAAAAAGGGTATGCAGATAAGAGTTTTAGCAGTTATTTTAGCTTTAGTTATAGTAAGCTTATTACTTCTTTTTCTTAAATTAAATCCATTAAGTGTATATGGCACAATGCTAAAAGGCGCTTTTGGTTCTGCTTACGGAATAAGACAAACTATAATTCAGGCAATACCTCTTTTGATTGCTGGTTTAGGTGTATCTATAGCATTTAAAATGAAGTTTTGGAATATAGGAGGAGAAGGTCAGATAATGATGGGAGCTTTTGGAGCTGCATTAGTAGCTCTAAATTTTCAAAGCTTACCTAAACCATTATTATTGTTACTAATGCTTGTAGTAGGAGCGGTTTTAGGTGGAATATGTGTGTTAATTCCAACATATTTTAGAGTAAAATATAGAACTAATGAAACTATTACAACCTTGATGATGAACTATATAGTTATAAAATTCATAACCTACTTACAGTATGGACCATGGAGAGATAAAAATTCTTTAGGTTTTCCTAAAATTCCAAATTTCTCTGATAATGCTATTATGCCTAAACTTTTTGGAGTTCATATAGGATGGATTATTGCTATAGTTTTAGCTGTTCTAGTATATATTTATATGAATTACACTAAAAAAGGATATGAAATTTCAGTAATTGGGGAAAGCGAAAATACAGCAAAATATGCAGGGATGGATATAAAGAAAACAATTCTAGGCGCTCTTTTCTTAAGTGGGGCAATATGTGGAATTGCTGGAGTTATACAAGCTTCAGCGGTAAGTCAGACTTTATCTGTAGAAGTATCAGGTGGAGTAGGTAATACAGCAGTTATAATAGCTTGGCTTGGAAATTTAAGCTCTATAGGAATAAGTATAGTAGCGGTATTATTTGCAGCTCTAGTGTCTGGGGCAAGACTTATACAAACTGCATATGGAATTCCTGAATCTGCAGCTTCTTTATTACAAGCAATTATACTTTTCTGTGTACTAGGAAGTGAGTTTTTTATAAGATTTAAGCTTATATTTAATGGAGTATCTAAAAAAAGAGAAAAAGTTCAGGAGGTGGCATAAATGGATTGGATTACAAATTTTTTAGCAGCAGCAGTTATCGCAGGAACACCGCTTCTTTTTGGGACTTTAGGAGAAATAATAATAGAAAAAGTAGGAAATCTTAACCTTGGAGTTGAGGGGTTAATGCTTTTGGGTTCAGTTATGGGCTTTATGGTAGGCTTAAGTACTGGAAATCCATTTATTGCTTTAATTGCGGCTATGATTGCAGGCGCATTAGGAGCCTTAATATATGCCTTTTTAACTGTTACTCTTAGAGCTAATCAAACTGTTTCAGGTTTAGCTTTAACCATATTTGGAACAGGGTTATCAAGTTTACTTGGAACTAAACTTGTAGGGCAAGTAACTCCAGATAGTATAAAGGCATTTTTTAAACCTGTTGCCATTCCTTTATTATCAAAGATACCAGTTTTAGGTACAGCTTTATTTAACCAAGATCCCTTTATTTATTTAGGATATATATGTGCAGTAGTTCTAGGATTATATTTATATAAAACCTCAAAAGGGTTAAATGTTATAGCTGTAGGTGAAAATCCAGCAGCTGCAGATGCTGCAAGTATAAATATTAATTTATATAAATATGTGCATATTCTTTTAGGTGGAGCTTTGTGTGGACTTGGAGGAGCTTATCTTTCACTTGTATATGTACCTGCTTGGCAAGAAAATGTTACAGCTGGTCGTGGGTGGATAGCTGTGGCTTTAGTTATATTTGTAGGATGGAATCCATTTAAGGCTTTAATAGGAGCTTATTTCTTTGGAGGGTTAGATATATTAGGATTTAGAATAAGCAGTCCATTTATTAATCAATATTTGATTGCGGCTATTCCATATATAGCAACCTTCGTAGTTCTTGTAGTGGTTTCTATGAGAAATTCAAGAAAAAATTCTCCACCTAAATCTTTAGGACAATCATATTTTAGAGAAGAGAGATAAAAGATCTTAGAAAAATAAATTAGTTTAGAGGTTGCTGCAAATAAGCTTGCAGTAACCTTATTTTTAAATCAGTAAGTTAGAGTTGATTATGAAAAATAGGGGGTGATTATATGCTTATTGATGAAATAAGTAAACCTGTTAAGAGAATAGATGTTGAGGATAAGATTAAAGGGAAAACGGAATATTTGGCAGATATGAACTTTGAAGATGCTCTGTATGCAAAAACATTAAGATCCACAAAGGCAAGAGCAGAAATATTATCAATAGATATTCCGAGGCTTCCAGAAGGGTATTATATAGTAGATAAAAATGATGTGCCTGCTAGAAATGGGGTTAAAATAATAAATTATGAAATGCCATTTTTTGCAGAGGATACAGTAAACTACATTGGGGAACCGCTTTTACTTTTGGTAGGGCCTGATAAAGAGACGGTTGAGGAATTAATAACAGAGATAAAAGTTAATTATAAAGAGTTAAAAGGAGTTTTCTCCATAGATGAAGCTGAAGCCCTAACCGAACTTATATATGGAAAAGATAACTGTTTTATAGAATATAATTATGGAAAAGGTGACCTAGAAAAAGCTGAAAAAGAAGCAGCCTATGTATTTGAAAAAGAATATACAACTGGATATCAAGAGCACATATATTTAGAAACTCAAGGTATGGTTGGAACTTATGAAAATGGAAGAGTTAAGGTTATAGGCTCTATGCAGTGTCCTTATTATGTTAAAGATGCAGTAGTAGATGCTTTAGGTTTTGATTATGATGATGTTCAGATAGTTCAAAGTAATACTGGTGGAGGTTTTGGGGGAAAGGAAGAATATCCTTCCTTAATAGGTGGGCAAGTTGCTATTGCTGCATTAAAGATTAAAAAGCCAGTTAAGCTTATATTTGATAGGGATGAAGATATTCAATGCACAACTAAAAGACATCCTTCACAAATTATTTTAAAAACTTTTTTAGATAAAAATCATAAGATAATAGGTGTAGATGCAGATGTTAAATTAGATGGTGGCGCTTACATGGGGATATCTAATATAGTTTTACAAAGAAGTATATTTGCAGCCATAGGTGTATATGATGTTGAAAATATAAAGGTTAGGGGAAGAGCTTTTGCTACTAATAATATTGTGACAGGAGCCTACAGAGGTTTTGGAGCACCTCAATCTTTTTTTGCTACAGAAATGCATATGGAATTTATGGCAAAGGAATTAGGAGTAAATTCTTTGGACTTTAAGAAAAAGAATTTATTGAAAAAAGGAGATCTATCTTCAACTGGTGGGGTATTTAGAGAGGATATTGTATTACCAAAAATAATTGAAACTATAGAAGAAATGTCTTCATATAGTGAGAAATATGAACAATATAAAAAGAGTGATAAATATAAGGGAGTAGGAATGTCTCTATTTTTCCACGGAGGCGGATTCACTGGAAATGGTGAAAGAGATATTATAAAGGCAAAGGTTAAGCTTAAAAAATATAAAGATGATAAGGTAGAAATTCTTATATCTAACGTTGAAATGGGACAGGGAGTAACTACTGGACTTAGAAAGATAGTTGCCCATGCTTTAGAGATACCATTAGAAGATATAATATATGCAAATCCAGATACTGATAGGGTTCCAAACTCAGGACCTACAGTTGCTTCAAGAACCACAATGATTATAGGAAAGCTTCTTCAAAATGCGGCTATAAAGATGAAGGAGGAGTGGAAATCTGGAGAAGAGATAGAGATTCTAGAAAAATATAAACACCCAGAAGGGTTTAACTGGGATGCAGAAGCTTTAGTTGGAGATGCATATAATACTTATTCATGGGGAGCCAACGTAGTAGAGGTTGAGGTTAATCCTATAACTTATGAAGTAGATATAAAGGGTGTTTGGGCTGTTTTTGATATAGGTAAGGCTATTGATGCAAAGATAATAGAAGGTCAGATAGAAGGTGGAGTTGCTCAAGGTTTAGGTTATGCAGGCATGGAGGTTATGAACTCTAAAGAAGGAAGATTAATTCAGAGAACCAACACTGATTACGTAATACCTACAGCGAAGGATCTACCTAAGATTCATAATAAGTTAGTTAACACACTTTATGATTACGGTCCTTTTGGAGCTAAAAGTGCAGGGGAACTTACTTTAATAGGAGCAGCATCTGCTTATGCAATTGCAGTACAAAATGCAATAGGAAAAACAGTGAGTCAGATTCCAGTAACCCCTGAGTTAATAATGGAGGTAATAAAAAATGACAATAATTAAATTCAATCTAAATAATGAAGAAGTTAGTATTGAAAGCAATCCATTAAGACGACTTTTAGATGTTCTAAGAGAGGATTTTAAATTGATAGCTCCAAAAGAAGGTTGTGGACAAGGAGAATGTGGAGCCTGTTCTGTAATTATAGATGGGAATCTTATTAATTCTTGCTGTGTACCTTTAGGTAATGTAAATGGAGCTAAGGTGATTACAATAGAAGGGCTCGTAGATACTAAAGAATTTAATATACTCAAGGAAGCATATGAGGATGCAGGAGCTGTTCAATGTGGTTTTTGTACTCCAGGAATGATAATGGCATCCTATGCACTACTAACTAAAAACAGTAGACCAAATGAGGATGAAATCAGAGAAGGAATATCAGGGAATCTTTGTAGATGTACAGGATACGATAAAATAATCGAAGCTATTAAGTTAGCTTCAAAAAGAGGTGATACTGTATGGTAATAAGTAAAGAGGAGAACTCTAATATAATATTGTATTTACCAGAAAGTTTAAAAGAGGCTTTGGAGGTAATAGGTAGAGAAGAGACTATAATATTATCTGGCGGAACAGATCTTATGGTAAGAAGGAAAAGACCCTCAGGACTTATACCTAGGTTTGATAAAAATACTATCTTTGTTGCAAACCTAGCAGAATTAAAAAAAATATACACACTAAGAGATTATCTTCATATAGGAGCCGCATGTACATTTTCTGAAATTAGTGAGCATGATATAGTACCAGATTATTTTAAAATTGTAATTAAGGATATAGCTTCACCAGCTATAAGGAATGTAGCAACTATCGGAGGTAATATCTGTAATGCTTCACCAGCTGCTGATATACTTCCATTACTATATGCTTTAGAAGCTGAATTAGTGGTAGGAAGCCTAAAGGGTGATAGGATAATATTTATAGAAGATTTTATTGTTGCTCCAGGAAGAAATATATTAGGCAGTGATGAGATTTTAAAAGAAATAAGGATTCCTATAGTTAACTTTAATGAATATTATTATAAGAAGGTTGGAACTAGAAAAGCTACAGCAATATCTAAGCTATCTTTTGTAGGATTTATAAATGTTGAGGAAGATGTAATTAAAGACGTGAGAATAGCTTTTGGAGCAGTAGCACCTACAATAGTTAAATCTAAAAAGATGGAGAATGAATTAATAGGAAAAAATATAAACAATTTGGATGAAATAAGCGAAGAATTAATTGAAGACTATTCAGATTTAATAAATCCTATAGACGATCAAAGATCAAATAAAAACTATAGAAAGCAGGTAGCTGTAAATTTATTAAAGGATTTTCTAAAATTAAAATAGATTCTTCCTATATAGAGTGGATAATGAGTAATAAATTATATAAATATAATAAAGCCCTTTTAAATTTTAAATTTATAATATAAAGACGTCATTGTATAATTAAATTACAGTGACGTTTTTGTGCAATAATGATTAAGGAGTGTTGATGTATGGATATTAAAAAGGATTTGCCAGAGATTTTTGAAGATTTTTCTGAAGCAAGAAAAAATGGGTTCATAATAGCAAAAGAACTTAAGGAGCAGAACATTCCTTTAATAGGAACATTTTGTACATATATGCCTCAGGAAATAGCTATGGCAGCTGGAGCAGCAGTAGTTTCTCTTTGTTCAACCTCAGATGAAACTATAGGAGATGCGGAAATGGATCTTCCTAGAAATCTTTGCCCACTAATAAAAAGTAGCTATGGTTTTGGAAAAACAGATAAGTGTCCTTATTTTTACTTCTCTGATTTAATTGTAGGAGAGACAACCTGTGATGGAAAGAAAAAGATGTATGAATATTTAGGAGAATTTAAAGCTGTTCATGTCATGCAGTTACCTAATACACAAGTTGGGGAAAAAAGTTATGAATTATGGAAAAGTGAGATAATAAAACTAAAGGATTTGTTAGAAGATAAATTAGAACTTAAAATTACTGAAGATAAGATTAAAGAAGCTATAAATTTAAAAAATAGAGAAAGAGTAGCCTTAAAGAATTTTTATGAAATTGGTAAGTTAAATCCACCAGCTATTTCTGGAACGGATATATTAAAGGTTATATATGGAGCGACTTTTAAGTTTGATAAAGAACAATCTATAGAAGAACTTTCTAGTTTAACTGAGAGAGTAAAAAGAGAATACTCACAAGGGAAAAGACTAGATAGTAGACCAAGAATATTAATAACAGGATGTCCTATAGGGGGAGCTGCTGAAAAGGTAGTAAAAGCTATTGAAGATAATGGTGGTTATGTAGTTGCTTTTGAAAATTGTACAGTTGCTAAAGCAAATGAACTTTTAGTAGATGAGGATAAAGACGTATTCGATGCCTTAACAGAAAAATATCTTGCTATAGGCTGCTCTTGCATGAGTCCTAATGAAAATAGAAAAACTTTATTAGGAAAGATGATTGAAGAGTATAATGTGGATGGAGTAGTAGATGTAATACTTCAAGCTTGCCATACTTATGCCGTAGAAACTCTTTCAATAAAAAGATTTACAAATAACAATTATAAAGTTCCATATATGGCAGTAGAGACAGATTATTCACAGTCAGATATAGGACAGTTAAATACAAGAATGGCAGCATTTATAGAAATGTTATAGGTGAAAATATGTATTCAATAGGAATAGATTCAGGTTCTACCTCAACTAAAGGAATATTATATAATGGGAATATAGTTAAAAAGATAATAACTAAAACAACTTCAAGGCCTAGAGAAAGTATGATGAAGATATATTCAGATTTATCTTATGGACTTGAAGATAAACCCTATGTAGTGCTTACTGGTTATGGGAGAGAACTAGCGGATTTTGGGGATAAGAAGGTTACCGAAATTACCTGTCATGGAAAAGGAGCTAAATACCTTTGTGAAAATACAAGAACTGTAATAGACATTGGTGGTCAAGATAGCAAGGTCATAAAACTAGATCGAGATGGTAATCTTACAGATTTTTTGATGAATGATAAATGTGCAGCTGGGACTGGAAGATTTTTAGAGGTTATGGTAAAGACTTTAGATGAAGAATTGTCATCAATAGACTCTCTTACAAAAGGGGTTAAGCCATATCCAATATCTAGTATGTGTACCGTATTTGCAGAGTCAGAAGTTATAAGCCTAATCGCTAAAGAGGTTCCAAGAGAAGAAATATTATCTGGAATTTTATCTTCTATAGCAAAAAGAACAGCCACCTTCGCATCTAAATTAAATATTGAAGAAGGGGTGTTTTTCTCTGGGGGAGTTAGTAGAAGTGAGGAATTTAAGAGAAGATTAGAAGGATTTATAAATAAAGAAATAAAGGTATCTCCTTTATCACAATATGCTGGTGCAATAGGAGCAGCGATAATTGGGTACGAGAAGCAATTTAAATTGAGGAAGTGAATTTGTATGAGCCAAAATAACGTGAAATTTACCTGTGGAGGTGGATGTACGGCTAAATTGGGGCCAGGTATGCTTAAAAGTGTATTAGATAAGATTCCTAATAAGTTTGATGAGAATTTATTAATAGGCTTTGATAGCTCAGACGATGGAGCTGTATATAAATTGACAGAAGATATAGCTATTATTCAAACCTTGGACTTTTTTACTCCTATAGTTGAAGATCCATATACCTTTGGCAAAATAGCTGCTGCTAATGCTTTAAGTGATGTATATGCCATGGGGGGAGAGGTAAAGGTTGCTCTTAATATTGTGGGATTTCCCGAAAAGATGGAGGCAGATATCTTGGGAGAAATACTTAGAGGAGGAGCTGAAAAGGTTCATGAAGCAGGAGGCGTTGTATCGGGAGGACATTCTATAAATGATCCAGAACCTAAATATGGCTTATCTGTAACTGGTGTGGTTCATCCTTTAAAGATTCTTCCTAATAATAATTGCAAGATAGGAGATAAACTTATACTTACAAAACCGCTAGGGGTAGGAATAATAACAACAGCTCATAGGGTAGGAGAAGCTAGTGAAGAAGCGTATAATAAGGCTATAAAATCTATGGAAACTTTAAATAAATATGCGGCTGATAAGATGAAAAAATATAAAGTTAACGCATGTACTGATGTAACTGGTTTTGGATTTTTAGGACATCTAAATGAGATGATTAAAGATGAATATTCAATAAAGGTAAATGGAAACACCCTTCCTTATATAAAAGAAGCCTATGATTATGCTAAAGAGTTTTTAATAACAGCAGGTGGACAAAGAAATAGAAGACATTTAAAGGATAAAGTATTATTTAAAGATATTGAATTTGCATTAGAGGAAATTTTATTTGATCCACAAACTTCTGGAGGACTTTTGATAAGTTTATCTTCAGATGAAGCAGATGATTTATTAAAGGAATTACAAGAACTTGATTTAAAATCAGAAATTGTAGGAGAAGTTATTGAAAAACAAGAGTTTAATATAATAATTGAGAAATATTAAAGGAGAGAGAAATATGATAAAAGTTGATGCTAGAGGGGAACTTTGCCCTATACCAGTAATAAAGGCTAAAAAAGCTTTAAAAGAAATTGAGAAAGATGGAGTTATTCAAGTAGTTGTAGATAACGAAATAGCTAAAGAAAATTTAGAAAAAATGGCTAAAGAGATGGGATACAAGTATGATGGTGAAAAATTAGGTGAAGATCACTATGAGGTTAAGATAATAAAGGGAGAAGGAGAGGAAGAAATTAAAGAAGTTCTTATAACTAAGGGAAATATAAGTTCAACAGCTGTAGTTATTTCTTCTGATAAGATGGGAGAAGGAAATGAAGAACTCGGGACTATTTTAATGAAAGCTTTTATTTATACCTTAACAGAAACAGAGACTCTTCCAACCTGCATTTTATTTTATAATGGAGGAGCTAAACTTACAACTAAGACTTCAGTTGTATTAGAAGATCTGAAAAAGCTTGAAAAACAAGGGGTAGAAATATTAACCTGTGGAACATGTTTAAATTATTATGGATTAACTGAAGAATTAGCTGTTGGATCTGTAACTAACATGTACAGTATTGTAGACAAAATGAATTCTTCAGATAAAATCATTAAACCATAAGAGGAATTAGAATGGATGTGGAGATATTTAGTTTAATAACCTTTGATTCTACTCACAGTGCTATTAGAGCTGAAAAAGAGCTTATGAATAATATAAATGTAAGAATAATACCTGTTCCAAGAGAGATAACTTCAGGTTGTGGTCTTTCGCTTAAGCTGGATAACAATAATATAGATAGGGCTAGAGAGATTCTTATTAGTAAAAACATAAAAACCTCTGGTTATTATTTGATTAAGAAAATAGGATTAAGTAAGGAAGTAACTCGCTATGAAACTTAAGGAAGTTTTAGATATAAAGTTAGGGGATGTTGTAACTATTGTAGGGGCAGGTGGGAAAACTACCTTAATGTTTACCTTAGGAGAAGAGTTAAGAGGAGAGGGTAAAGTTTTAATAACCACAACAACAAAAATATATATGCCTGAAACTAAGCAGTTTGATTTTCTAGAGATTGATTTCCATAAGTTCAATGAACATATTATTGATAAGGGTATTTATATCTACGGAGAAAGTGTAGATTCTGAAAACAAGATAAAGGGTTTAAATTTAAATCTTTTAGAAAAGCAGCTTCACAAATTTGACTATGTATTAGTAGAAGGGGATGGCTCCAAAAAGAAACCTATTAAAGGGTGGAGAGAAGATGAGCCAGTTGTAAGTAGTAATACTACTAAAACTGTAGGTGTTTTAAGCATAGAGGTTGTTGGAAAAGAAATTAATGAGAAAAATATTCATAGAGTAGACAGATTTTTAGATATAACTAATTCGAAATTGGATGATGTTATAGATTTAGAAATAATTACTTCTCTAGTTTTCCATGAAAAAGGACTATTTAAAGATGCAAAAGGTGAAAAAATACTTTTTATAAATAAGGTTGAAAGTCATAAAGACAAGATGCTGGCAGAATGTCTAAAAGAAAAGATAAAGAAAATAAATAATGGATATATAAATAAAATTATTTGTGGAAGCTTAAGAGGGGAAGTTTATGATTAATTGTATAGTTATGGCATCTGGATACGGAAGTAGAATAGGCACAAATAAACTTCTTTTAGAGTATAGAGATAAAAAGCTTATTGAACATATTATGGATAAGATTTTACAGATTAATTTTTATTCAAGGCTTGTAGTAGCAAAGGATAAGGAAGTTTTAGATATTGCAGGTAAAAGAGGCTTTAAAGTAGTGGAAAATAAAAATTCTATTTTGGGGCAAAGTGAATCCATAAAACTAGGAATAGAGAATTCTCCAGTTGCAGAAGGATATATGTTTTTTACAGGAGATCAACCTTTATTAAGTAAGTTAACTATAAAGAAGATGATAGATGCTTTTAAAAATAATCCTCAGAATATAATAATTCCTAGATATAAAGAGAGAAAGGGCAGTCCCGTTATATTCTCTTCAATATTTATAGATGAACTTAAGGCTTTAAAGGGAGATAAAGGCGGAAGAGAAGTCATTAAAAGAAACAAGGATAGTTTAGTATTTGTTGAGGTTGAAAATGAGTATGAGCTGATGGATATAGATACCTGGGAGGATTATGAAAAATTACAGTTACAAAGGAAGGATAATCTATAATGAAAGAAATAGTTATAGTTAGAGGGGGAGGAGACATAGCCTCTGGTGTAATTCAAAAGTTATATAGATGTGGATTTAAGGTTTTAGTATTGGAAATAGAAAACCCTACCTGCATTAGAAGAGCAGTAAGTTTTAGCGAGGCTTTATTTGAAGATGAAATAGAAGTTGAGGGAATAAAATCTGTTAGGGTAAGAAATTTAGAAGAAATAGAAGATACTTGGAAAAATAATAAGGTACCTGTGATTGTAGATCCGAAAGGAAGTTATATAAACTTATTAAAACCTAAGGCAGTAGTAGATGGAATATTAGCGAAAAAGAATTTAGGAACCTACATTAATATGGCACCTATAACCATAGCTTTAGGCCCAGGTTTTGAAGCAGGAAAAGATGTTGATGTAGTAATAGAAACAAATAGAGGACATAATTTAGGAAGGCTTATATTTAATGGAGAAGCTCAAGCAGATACTGGTGCACCAGGTAATATAGGAGGATATACTAAAGAAAGAGTTATATATAGTCCTTGTGATGGGGTTATAAATAATGTGAGAGAGATTGGGGATATAGTAAAAAAAGAAGAACCTTTAGCATATGTAGGAGATTATATAGTTAGGGCTACTATAGATGGAGTTTTAAGAGGGATAATAAGAAATAGTAGCAAGGTATATGAAGGACTTAAAATTGCAGATATTGACCCAAGGCTTGAAGAGAGAAAAAACTGCTTCACTATTTCTGATAAGGCTAGAACTATAGGTGGAGGGGTATTAGAAGCTCTGATATACTTAATCAGACAATAATTGTTGATTTACAAATATATACCCAGTTGTTATAATAAATTATATAAAAATATAACATTTAATTAATAAAATATCATATAAACTGCTATAAACTTTCTAAAGTATTAAAATTGATAAGGAGGGGACTATGAGCAAGATTATTTTTGAAAAAGTTCTTGAAGCCTTAAATAAAGATGAAGAAGTAGCTTTAGTTATGCTTACAAACAGCATAGGTTCAGTACCAGGTGCAGAAGAGTCTATGATGGCTATATATAAAGATGGAAAAACTATTGGCACTGTGGGTGGTGGGAAGATAGAGTTTGACTTAATAAAAAGAAGTCTTAAAGCATTAGAAACAGGAGAGAGTTTTACATTTAAGTATACATTAAATGAAACTGGTGAGTTGAAAATGACTTGTGGTGGGGTATCAGAAGGTTTTGTAAGGATAGTAAAACCTAATGAAAAGTTAGTTATTTTTGGAGCAGGGCATGTATCTCAAAAGATAGCTTCTATAGCTAGTAGTTTAAGTTTTGATGTTTATATAGTAGATGATAGAGAAGAGTTTAAAAATGTTGAGACTTTTAAGGATGTAAAGAAATTTTTATGCTGTACCCCTAGTGAAGCCTTAAGTGAAATTAATTTAAATAATAGAAGCTATGTAATATTGGTTACTAGAGGACATGTTACTGATTATGAAGCTCTTAAAGAAGTTATAAATAGAGATGTTGCATATATAGGCATGATGGGAAGTAAAAAGAAAGTTAAAGAAATAAAAGAGAAGTTAAACAATGAAAATATAGATAAAGAGAAGATAAAAAAACTTTATGCTCCTATAGGACTTGATATATGTAATGGTACTCCGGAAGAAATAGCCATATCTATTATAAGCGAGATACTGGTGATTAAAAACAAAGGTACCTTGAAACATTTAAGTGAACGGGAGGAATAGGTTTGTATTCAGTAGGAATAATAACAGCTAGTGATAAAGGTTCTAAAGGTGAACGAGTAGATAAAAGTGGGGATGTAATTAGAGAAATAGTTGAAGCAAATGGATATGAAGTCAATAGATATGTAGTAGTTCCAGATGAAAGAGAAGTTTTAAAAAAAGAGCTTATATATATGAGTGATGAACTGAGGTTAAACTTAATAGTTACAACTGGTGGTACTGGTTTTAGTAAAAGGGATGTAACACCAGAAGCTACTAAAGAAATAATTGAGAGAGAAGTGCCAGGAATATCAGAGGCAATAAGAGCTTACAGCTTAACTATAACTAAGAGAGCTATGTTATCTAGAGGAGTATCCGGCATAAGAGGAAACACCTTAATAGTTAATCTACCCGGAAGTCCTAAGGCTGTAAGAGAATCTCTAGAATATATAATAACTGAGTTAGAGCATGGAATAAAGATATTAATTGGTGAAGACTCTGAGTGTGCAAGATAAAGGGGTGAAATGATGAAAAAGATAAAAACTGAAGATGCAGTGGGAATGATTTTATTTCATGATATTACTAAAATAGTTCCAGGAGGATTTAAAGGTAGAGCTTTTAAAAAGGGACATTTAATAAAAGAAGAGGATGTACAGGAACTACTTTCATTAGGAAAAGACCATATTTATGTGTGGGAAGATATCGAAGGATTTTTACATGAAAATGATGCTGCTATAAGGCTTAAGAATTTAGCTTGCGGAGAAGGTATCGTGTTTGGGGAGATAAAAGAAGGAAAGATAGATTTTATAGCAGAACATGATGGACTTCTTAAAATAGATTCAGAGGAACTACTAAATTTAAATATGATAGATGAAATAATGATGGCTACGCTTCATGACAATACGTATGTGAAAAAGGGAGAAAAGCTTGGGGGAACAAGAGTAATTCCTTTAGTTATAGATGAAAAGAAAATAATAGAAGCTGAGGATACCATAAAAAATAAAATAGTAAAAGTAGTTAAAGTTAATCCCAAAAAAGTAGGTATAGTAACTACAGGCAATGAAGTTTTTTATGGAAGAATAAAAGATGCATTTGGACCTGTTATAAGAGGAAAAGCAGCTGAATATGGCTGTGAAGTATTGGGGCAAAAAATACTACCAGATGATTTAGATAAAATTAAGTCAGCTATTTTGGAATTTATAAATGAAGGAGCCGAGCTCATAATGTGTACAGGAGGTATGTCCGTAGATCCTGACGATTTAACCCCTTCAGCTATAAAGGCAACAGGTGCAGAGATTGTAACCTATGGTTCTCCAGTTTTACCAGGAGCAATGTTTTTACTTGCTTATAATGGAGATATTCCTATAATGGGGCTTCCAGGATGTGTTATGCACTCTAAAAGAACGGTTTTAGATCTAGTTTTGCCTAGAGTTTTAGCAGGTGAAAGAATAACTAAAAGAGACATTGCTATGTATGGCCAAGGTGGATTATGTTTAAACTGTGAAGTATGTACCTTCCCTCATTGTAGTTTCGGAAAGTACTAAAAGGAGGTGCAAAATGGAAAAATTAACTCACTTTGATGAGCATGGTAAAGCTAAAATGGTTGATGTAACAGAAAAAGATATAACCGAAAGAATAGCTAGAGCCTTTGGAAAAATACAAGTAAGTCCTGAAACTTTAAAGATAATAGAAGAAGGTAAAATAGGCAAGGGAGATGTACTAGGAGTAGCTAGAATAGCAGGTATTATGGGGAGTAAAAAAACATCGGACCTAATTCCTATGTGTCATCCTCTACTAATAAATGGTTGTAAGATTGAATTTAATATAAATAGAGAAAATAATGAAATTGAAATATATTCAGAAGTAAAAGTAAGTGGGAAAACAGGAGTAGAAATGGAAGCTTTAACAGCAGTATCCATAACTGCTCTTACTATATATGACATGTGTAAAGCCGTAGATAAAGGAATGATTATTAAGGATATTCACCTTATAGAAAAAATAGGTGGAAAGAGCGGGCACTTTCTTTACGACAATAATACTAAGATTAAATAAGTTTGGGGGGCTAGGGTTATGAAAGAATCATTATTAAAGCCTATTCAGAGTACTGTCTTAAAATATGCAGAAGTTATAGCAAACGTAATAAAAGTAGATGTGGAAATTGTAGATAGCAACTTAAATACTATAGCAGGGACTGGAATATTTACTAGCAATATAAATGGAGATAACAAAGGTGTGGTTTATAAACATGTTTTAGCTACAGGGAAACATCAAATTATAGAGAATCCTAGAGAAGCTGAAATATGTAGACTTTGCAATCAGAAAAATGAATGTTTAGAAATGATGGAGATATCAACGCCTATAATATTTCAAAAAGAAATAATAGGGGTAATAGGTCTGGTTTGTACTACTATTGAACAAAAAAATTATCTGTCTGATAATTTAGATTCCCATTTAGAGTTTTTGTATAAAATAAGTGAACTTATAAGTGCAAAGATATATGAATTTAAGGGGAATGAAAGAAATGTATCTTATATAAATTTACTTAAGCAAGTTGTGAATAGTGTAGATAACGGAGTTATAATTATAAATTCTGAAAGTAAAATAGTTGAGATGAATAGTAAAGCTATGAAAAAGTTAGAATTAACTCCGAGTGATATTAATGGAAATATACAGCTTAAACTTTTAGAAGGAAATATATTAGAAGAAGAATTCTATAAAGTAAGGATAAACGGCAAAAAATATAATCTTGTAGGAAGCCTAATACCGCTAGAAGATACCTTAGAGGGCTATAATAAAATACTTATTTTTAATATGCTAAAGGATGTAAATACAAAAGCCTATAAAATAACCAGTGATAATAAAATTGTAGGCTTAGAGGCTATAATTGGAGAAGGTAAATCCATGCAAGGCATAAAAGATAAAATAAGAAAAATAGCTAACACTAAATCAACTGTATTTGTTACTGGAGAAAGTGGAACTGGAAAGGAACTTATAGCTAGGGCAATTCATGCTGAAAGTGATAGAAGAAATAACCCTTTTATTGGGATAAACTGTGCAGCTATACCAGATACCTTACTAGAGAGTGAACTATTTGGATATGTTAAAGGGGCGTTTAGTGGCGCAAATCCTAATGGAAGAATAGGTAAGTTTGAGCTTGCAAATAAGGGGGTAATATTTTTAGATGAGGTTGGAGACATGCCTCTATATCTTCAGGCTAAATTATTAAGGGTTCTTCAAGAGAGAACTTTAGTAAGAATAGGTTCTAATGAATTAGTAAACTTGGATATTAGAGTAGTTGCAGCAACTAATAAAGATCTAAGACAAATGATTAAGGAGAATAAATTTAGAGAAGATTTATATTATAGATTAAATGTTATACCTATAGAAATACCTGCACTAAGGGAAAGAAGAGAAGATTTTAAACTTATATTAAATACTCTAATTGATAAATATAATAAAATTTTTGATAAGTATGTTCATACTGTTAATAAAGATGCTTATGAAAGTTTATTAAATTACAGTTGGCCAGGAAATATTCGTGAGCTTGAAAATGTAGTAGAACTTTTGATTAATTTATCTGATAGTAGAGGAATAATAGAGAAAGAAATGCTTCCACATACTATATTAGGTAATAGCAAAGTTGAGACTTTTCATGAAGAGGAAGAAATACGATTTCTTAAGGATATAGAAAGAGAATATATACTTAAGGCTTTAGATAAATATGGATATGATACCAATGGGAAAAAGATGGTTGCAGAAAAATTGGGAATAGGAATAGCTACTATATATAGAAAAATAGGCTCTTTTAAAGAATAGTTATCAATATGAGAGTTTTTATCATTTTGATAATTAGTTACTATAGTAAAATTTCTAAATCTAAAAAGTTAAAAGGAATTTAAGCGGTTTTTAGTTTCATAAAAATATCTTTAATAAAATAAACAATCTAAGTCGTAAAAATACACCTATATTTTTAATATATCAGTAATTTTGACACATTTGGCAAAGAATTTGCTAGAAAGGTAAAGTAAGAAATGTTTATAAAGAAAAACTTAATAGAGAAATAGAAACAAGTTCAATGACGAACTTTCAATATTTTAAGAAAAATAGATTTATTTTTCTTTTATTTGATATGAGAGTTCTGAACTTGTTTTTTTATTTTCCTTTTAAGTCTAAAGTAAAAATATAGGGGGCTAATTATGATCAGATTTATATTAAACGGAAGAGAAGTTTCTGCAGATGGAGAGTTGAAGTTAATTGATTATTTAAGAGATGAAGCAAGATTAACTTCAGTGAAAAATGGGTGTGCGAAGGGGACTTGTGGAGCATGTACTGTAGTTATTGAAGGGAAAAATATAAGAGCTTGCATCAAAAAGATTAAGGATATAGAAGGAAAAGAAGTAGTTACAGTTGAAGGTTTAACAGAGATTGAGAAAGAAGTTTATACAAACTCATTTTCAAATGCTGGTGCTGTTCAGTGTGGATTTTGTATTCCAGGAATGATAATGAGTGCTAAAGCATTAATAGACAGCAATCCAAATCCTACGGAAGAAGATGTGAAAAAGGCAATAAAGAGCAATTTATGCAGATGTACTGGGTATGTAAAAATAGAAAAAGCAATTTTAATGGCAGCTGAAGCTTTTAGAAAACATAATAAAATTCATTTAGAGCAAGAGGCTAAAGTAGGAAGACGAATGGCTAGAATTGATGCCAAAGAAAAGATTTTAGGTACAGCAAAATATCCCGACGATTATTACATAGAAGGAATGTTATATGGAAAAGCTCTTCGTTCAAGATATCCAAGAGCAAAGGTTTTAAGTATAGATACAGATGAAGCTAAAAAGCTTCAAGGTGTACATGCAGTTCTTACTGCCGAAGATATTCCAGCTAATAATTATCAAGGTTATATATTTAAAGATTGGCCTACAATGGTAGCTATAGGAGAAGAGACTAGATATTTAGGGGATGCTATAGCAATAGTAGCAGCTGAAACAAAGGACATATTAGAAAAAGCGCTTTCATTAATAAAGGTTGAATATGAAGAATTACCAGCAATAACTAATGTTCATGATGCCTTAAAAGATGATGCTTACAAGATACACGAAAAAGGGAATATTTTAAGCAACACTTATGTAAAAAGAGGAAATCCAGATAAGGCAATTGAGGAATCAAAATATGTTGTAACAAAAAAATATAAGACTATGCCTATAGATCATGCTTTTTTAGAACCAGAAGCAACCATAGCTTTTTATGAGGGAGATGTATTGACTTTATATGTTTCTTCTCAACATATTCATTCAGATCATGAAGGTATATGTCATGTATTAGGACTTCCAGAAAATAAGGTGCATGTTATATCAGCATATGTTGGAGGCGGTTTTGGAGGAAAAGAAGATTTGACAGTGCAGCACCATGCAGCTCTTCTTACTTACTATACTAAAAAGCCAGTTAAAATAACCTTTAGTAGAGAGGAAAGTTTACTTGTACATCCAAAGAGACATGGAATGGAAGTTGAAGTAACTACAGCTTGTGATGAGGAAGGCAATTTGACAGCTTTAAAGGCTAAGGTTTTAGCTGATACAGGAGCTTACGCATCTCTTGGTTCCGTGGTATTAGAGAGAGCCTGCACTCATTTGTGTGGACCATATAGAATACCTAATATTGAACTTAATGGATATGCAATATATACAAATAATCCTCCAGGAGGTGCCTTTAGAGGATTTGGGGTTCCTCAAACAACATTTGGAAGCGAAACCAATATAAATATTCTTGCAGAGCAAGTAGGTCTAGACAAATGGGAGTTTAGATATAAAAATGCTGTAAAACCAGGGGATACTCTTCCAACTGGACAACTGTGCGATGAAAGTACAGCGATAATAGAAACTTTAGAAGCAATAAAGGATGAATATTACAGTGGAAAACATAAATACATAGGTATTGCTTGTGCTATGAAAAACACTGGTTGCGGAGTTGGAGTAATAGATACAGGGAGATGTAATATAGAAGTTAAAAATGGAAAGATAATTATAAAAACTTCAGCTCAATGTATAGGACAAGGACTGGCAACAGTTATGACACAAATTTGTGGAGAAACTACAGGAATATCTTTAGGATTAATTGAATATCATTCACCAGATACTATGGTTACTCCAGATTCAGGTCCTACTACAGCATCAAGACAGACCTTAATTACAGGAGAAGCAACTAGAAGAGTTTCTTTAAAATTAAAGGAAGCTCTAAAAACAAAAACATTAGAAGAGCTTGAAGGAGAAGTATTTAAGTCAGATTTTACTGCAATTACAGATAAGTTAGCTTCAGATAAGGAAAATCCAAAACAACATATAGCTTATGGATATGCAACTCAAATGGTAATTTTAGATGAAAAGGGGAAGGTTGAAAAAGTATTTGTAGCTCAAGATGTTGGAAGAGCAATAAATCCTACAAATGTGGAAGGACAGATAGAAGGTGGAGTTGTTATGGGACTTGGATTTGCTCTTACAGAGAAATTTGAGACAGAAGATGGATATGTGAAATCAAAGTTTGGAACAATAGGTTTATGGAGATCTACAGATGTTCCTAAGATAGAATATAAACTTATAGAAAAGAAACTAGGAAACTTAGCATATGGTGCTAAAGGGGTTGGGGAATTGGTTTTAATACCAACTTTAGCGGCAACTTCAGAAGCCTATAGAACCTTTGATGGAGAAAGAAGATATACTCTTCCACTAGATAATACTCCATATAAAAAGAAGTAAAAATGAAAGGGGTAAAAAATGAAAACTTCTGTTATTATTTTAGCTGCTGGTCAAGGTAAAAGGATGGGAAGGGCAAAACAATTACTTCCTTGGGGATATACAACTGTATTAGGGCAATCTATTACTTGCTATAATTATATTAATATTGATAAACTTATTATAGTGGTTGGATATAAAGCAGATTTAATAAAGAAAATTTTTTCAAAGGATAAGATAACCTGGGCATATAATGAAGATTTTGCTGGAGATATGGCAAGTTCTTTCAAAAAAGGCTTTGAAAAAATAGATAATGATACAGAAGTTTTATATCTTGCTTTAGGAGATACTCCTGCAATTAAGACTGAAACATTACAACTTATGGAATCAGTTTATGATAAAAACAAGTATAAGATTATAATACCAATGGTTAATGGTAGAAAAGGACATCCGGTATTGTTTTCTAAAGATATATTTAAAGATTTAGAAAAGGTAGGAGAAAACTATAATTTAAAGGATGTAATTAAAAATCACAATGATGAGGTTTATTATTTACAGGTAGAAGATGAAAATATTATTTATGACATAGATACCATAGAAGAATATGAAACCTTATTAAGAAAGAATAATCTATAAAGGTGGCATTGATAAAATTGATAGATAAACAAGGAAGAAAGATAGAATATTTAAGACTTTCATTAACTGATGTATGTAATTTAAGATGTGTTTACTGTATGCCAAAAGATAATATTACTTTTATGGATAAGGAAAAAATCTTAAAAGATGATGAAGTTATAAAGCTAGTAGAACTTATGGCTAAATGTGGCATAAAAAAGGTTAGATTAACAGGTGGAGAACCACTTACACGAAAGAACATACTTAAAATAATACAAGATATAAACAAAATTTCTGGGATAGAGGAAATATATATAACAACCAATGCACTTTTATTAGAAGGAAAAGAACAAGCATTTAAAGAAGCTGGATTAAAGGGCGTTAATATTAGTTTAGATACACTAAAAGAGGATACCTATAGAAATATTACTAGAGGTGGAGATTTAAAGGTTGTATTAAGAGTAATTGATAATCTATTAGATTTAGGAGTAAAGGTAAAGGTCAATTCAGTAATAATTGAAGGCGTTAATGAAGATGAAATATTGAATTTAGCAGCTCTTACAATAAATAAAAAGATGGATGTAAGATTTATAGAACTTATGCCGATAGGGGCAGCTAAAGAACTAAAACCGATAGCCAATAATAAGATTAGAGAGATTATAAATTATGGATACGGTATTATAGATGAAACGCAATTAGGAATAAGTGGTCCAGCAAAGTATTCACAGATTAAGAATGCTTTGGGGAAAATTGGATTTATAAGTGCTATAAGCGATAATTTTTGTGAAGCGTGCAATAGGATAAGAGTGACTTCAGAAGGATTTCTAAAGCAATGTTTGCATTGGAATTATGGTATAAATTTAAAGAGTTTCATTAGAAATGGAATGGATGATGAAGAGCTGTTACAAATAATAGAAGATAAAATATACAATAAGCCTATTAAACATAGTTTTGGAAAAGATGAAAAGGATAAGGACAATAGATTTATGAACCAGATAGGGGGATAACCATGGGTAGAGTAGTTGCAATATGTACAAGTGTGAAAAAAGGTACAAAAAAAGAAGAAGTTAAAGAAATAGAATTAGTTGAAGACTTTGGATTAAAAGGAGACGCTCATGGCGGCAAGTGGCATAGACAAGTAAGTTTATTGGCTAAGGAAGAAATTGATTCCTTTAATAAAAAAGGTGGTAAAGTAGTTTATGGAGACTTTGGTGAAAATTTAGTTACTGAAGGAATAGATTTAGCTAGTTTATCAGTAGGAGATAAAATAACTGTTGGAGAAGCTGTAATAGAAATAACTCAATTAGGAAAAAAGTGTCATGATAAATGTCAGATTTTTTATTCAGTAGGAGAATGTATAATGCCCACTAAAGGGATTTTTGGAAAAGTATTAAAAGGTGGAAAAATTTCTATAGGAGAAAACGTTGAGTTATATTAGAATATAGAAACTATTATCAAAATGATAATGAAATATCATTTTGAGAGTGGGAGTTCTATAAATTATAAGTTTTAATAGATTTAAGATTGACAATAAAGATTTAATAATTTGTTTGTTTTCAGCTGTTTACTAGGCTAAATAGGAATATGAATCTTTAAATAAGAATTAGAAAAATAATTGGCATAAAATTTGCTTATTTAAAGTCATATAAGTATTTGCAAATAAAATTTAAATTAAAGATCAAAAACAAGTTCAATGAGGAGCTTTTAATTTCTAAATATATTTCTTTGGAATATATTTTTAATTAGGGATCACATTGGGCTTTTTTTAATTTAGTACTATTAAGGAGCGGAAACAAATGGACAACATTATAAAATGGAAATTTAATGAACTTAAAAATTGTGGTAAGGCTTCCACAGACTTTTTATCTAAAAAAGAAGTTTCTAAAGCTAAAAACTTTCATGGTAGTTTTCCTCAATATGAGAGGACTCCTGTAGCATCTTTAGATAATTTAGCTAAAGAAATTGGTCTTGGAGGAATATATCTAAAAGATGAATCTTATAGATTTGGATTAAATGCGTTTAAAGTATTAGGTGGTTCTTTTGCTATGGCTAAATACATAGCTAAAAAATTAGAAACAGATATATCAGAACTTGATTATGAAAAAATTATATCTGATGAAGTTAGAGATAAGCTTGGTGAAATAACTTTTGTAACAGCTACAGATGGAAATCATGGAAGAGGTGTAGCTTGGACAGCAAATAAGCTTAAACAAAAATCTGTAATTTATATGCCTATAGGATCATCCTTAACAAGATTAGCTCATATACAAGCTGAAGGTGCAGAAGCCTCCATTACTGATATGAATTATGATGATGCAGTAAGATTTGCAGCAAAGTATGCTGAAGAGAACAATGGTCTTATGGTACAAGATACAGCTTGGGAAGGTTATGAAGAAATTCCAACATGGATAATGCAAGGTTATGGAACTATGGCACTAGAAGCTTCAGAGCAGCTAAAAGAGATTAAGATAGAAAAACCAACACATGTTTTTGTTCAAGCAGGAGTAGGCTCATTAGCAGGAGCAGTTCAAGGTTTTTTTGCCTCTGAGTTTGGAGAAGATTGCCCAACAACTGTTATAGTTGAATCAAATTTAGCGGATTGTTTTTATAAGTCGGCAGTAGCTGGAGATGGAAAAGCTTATGCTGTGGGAGGAGATATGCAGACTATAATGGCAGGACTTGCTTGCGGAGAAGCTAATACTATTGGATGGGAAGTTCTTAAAAGTTATAGCTCAGCATTTGTATCTTGCCCAGACTGGGTATCAGCAAATGGAATGAGAATATTAGGAAATCCACTAAAAGATGATAGAAAAGTAATTTCAGGAGAGTCTGGAGCAGTTACTACAGGTTTACTATATGAAATAATGACTAATCCAGATTATAAGGAACTAAAAGAAGATTTAAAACTAGATGACAAGTCTAAGGTTTTGCTTTTTAGTACTGAAGGAGATACAGATCCAGCTATGTACAGAAAGATAGTATGGAAAGGTCTAAATAGTAAAGAAGAATTATAAAATAAATGAGGTGAAAGTATGTTATCAGAAGCAAGGAAAAATAAATTAACAGAAGTATGTCAGGAATTAATAAGAAATAAAAGCTATTCAGGAGAAGAAAAAAATGTAGCCGAAGCTATTAAGACGGTTTTTGAAGAGCTAGGTTACGATGATTATTTTATAGATGAATATGGAAATATAATTGGACATATAAAGGGAAGCGAAGAAGGAAAGAAAATTTTATTTGACGGTCACATAGATACAGTTCCAGTACCAGATGAATCTAAGTGGACTCACAATCCTTATGGTGGAGAAATTGTAGATGGAAAGATATATGGTCGTGGAACTTCTGATATGAAGGGACAACTAAGTGCCATGATAGTTGCAGCGGCCTGCTTTGCTGAAGATATTAAAAAAGACTTTAAGGGAGATATATATGTAGCTGGGGTTGTACATGAGGAGATATTTGAAGGAATAGCTTCAAGAAAAATAAGTGAAGCTGTAAATCCTGATTATGTGGTAATAGGTGAATCTTCAGAGTTAAATCTTAAAATAGGACAAAGAGGACGTGCGGAGATAGTTATAGAAACCTTTGGAAAACCAGCTCATTCAGCTAATCCTGAAAAAGGTATAAATGCAGTATATAAAATGAGTAAAATTATAGAGAAAATTCAAGAACTTGAAACGCCAATGCATCCAGTTCTAGGTAAAGGGATATTGGTATTAACAGATATAAAATCTTCACCTTATCCAGGTGCATCAGTAGTTCCTGATTATTGCAAGGCAACCTTTGATAGAAGACTTTTAGTTGGAGAAACAAAGGAAAGTGTATTAGCACCCATAAAGGCTTTTGTAGAAGAATTAATGAAGGAAGATTCAGAACTTAAAGCTGAGGTTTCTTATGCTAAAGCTACTGAAAATTGTTATACAGGAAGTACTATTTCAGGGGAAAGATTTTTCCCAGGATGGCTTTATGAAGAAAAGGATGAGTTTGTTCAAATAGCTTATGAAGGATTAAAAAGTGCAGGGTTAGATCCAGAAATAACTCAATACTCTTTCTGTACCAATGGAAGTCATTATGCAGGAGAAAAAGGAATAAGAACTATAGGATTTGGTCCATCGAAAGAAAACTTGGCTCATACTATAGATGAATATATAGAATTAGAACAATTATTTATTGGAGCTGAAGGATACTACGGAATATTGAATTCTCTATACAAAAAATAAGGGGTGTTAAAAATGAGAGTGTTAATTAAAGGGGGAACTATCGTTGATGGAACCTTGCAAAAAGGATATTTAGGAAACTTACTTATAGAGAATGACAAAATATTAGAGATAAGCAAAGAAGAAATAAAAGCAGAAGTAGATAAGATAATTGATGCAGCTGGAAGAGTAGTTTGTCCTGGATTTATAGACACTCATAGTCACTCAGATTTAAAAATATTAGATAATCCCTTTAATGAAATTAAGATAAGACAAGGAATAACTACAGAAGTATTAGGGCAGGATGGAATATCTATGGCTCCACTTCCTAAAGAATATATAAGCACTTGGAGAAAGAACTTAGCTGGACTTGATGGAGAAAGCGACAATATAGATTGGGAATATGAAACTACAGATAATTATCTTAAGCTTATGGAGAAAAACGGAGTAGGATTAAATGAACTTTATCTAGTGCCTCATGGAAATGTAAGAATGGAAGCCATGGGTTTAGAGGACAGATATTCAACAACAGAAGAAATAGAGAAAATGTGTGAAATAGTAAGAAGAGAAATGGAGGCAGGGGCGTATGGATTATCAACAGGGTTAATCTATATTCCTTGTGCATATTCCGAGACAAAAGAAATTATAGAAATGTGTAAGGTAGTAGCAGAATATGATGGAGTATTTGTAGTTCACCAAAGAAGCGAAGCTGATACTATTCTTAAATCCATGGAGGAAGTTATAAACATAGGAAGAGAATCTGGTGTTAAAGTTCACTTCTCACATTTTAAAGTATGCGGAAAAGATAACTGGCAGTATATTGATGGAGTTATTGAGCTTTTAGAGAAGGCACAAAAGGAAGGGATAAAAGTTTCTTTCGACCAGTATCCATATGCAGCTGGAAGTACAATGCTTGGAGTAGTTTTACCTCCTTGGGCACATTCAGGAGGTACAGATAAACTTTTAGAGAGGTTAAAAGATAAGGAATTAAGAAAGAAAATGATCTATGATATAGAGCATGGCATAGATGGATGGGATAATTTCATAGACTTTGCAGGTCTTGATCAGATATTTGTAACCAGCGTTAGAACTAAAGAAAATGAACATCTAATAGGTAAAAATCTACTAGAGATAGGTGAGCTTAAAGGAAAAGATCCTTATAATGCAACTTTTGATTTATTGTACGAAGAAGAGAATGCAGTAGGAATGGTAGATTTCTATGGATTAGAGGAACATGTAATTAAATTCATGAAGAGGAAAGAGCAAAATGTTTGTACAGATGGGCTTCTTTCAGGAAAACCACATCCTAGAGCTTATGGTTCTTTCCCAAAGGTTATAAATAGATATGTTAAGGAATTAAATATTCTTTCTATAGAAGAAGCTGTATATAAAATGACTTACAAAGCTGCAGAAGCTTTTAATATTAAAAATAGAGGAAGCTTAGAAGTGGGAAAATATGCGGATATAGTAATAGTAAATATGGATACAGTCAAGGATAAAGGAACATTTGTAGATCCTACACAATATCCAGAGGGAATCGATTATGTAATCATAAATGGTAATGTGGTCGTGGAAGAAGGAAAATATAACAAGAGTATTGCAGGGAAGGTAATAAGAAGAGACTAAGAGAGTAAGGGGGCTAATCCTTTGATTATAGGAAATGGAAGAGTAATAACTAGGGATGAGAAAAATCCATATATAGAAAATGGTGCAGTGGTTATAAAAGATAACATCATAATAGAGGTAGGTGCTTACTCAATACTTAAAGAAAAGTATAAAGAGGAAGAGTTTATAGATGCAAAAGGTAAGGTGATTATGCCAGGTCTTGTTAATACACATATGCATATTTATAGTGCTTTTGCTAGAGGAATGGCAGGAAAAGGACCAGCACCTAAAAACTTCACTGATATTTTAGAGAATTTATGGTGGAGACTTGATAAAGGCTTAACTCTAGAAGATACAAAATATAGTGCTTATACTACTTATTTAGATTGTATAAAAAATGGAGTAACTACTGTTTTTGATCATCATGCAAGCCCTTATAGTGTTGAAGGAAGTTTATTTACAATAGGAGATGCAGCAAAAGAACTTGGAGTTAGAACTTGTCTTTGTTATGAAACTTCAGATAGAGATGGGGAAGAGATTCTTAAAGCTGGAATAAAGGAGAATATAAACTTTATAAAAAAATACAATAATGTCAATGAGGACATGTTAAAAGGAATGTTTGGAATGCATGCCGCATTTACTCTTTCAGACAAAAGTTTAGATAGGTGTAGAGAAGCTATGGAAGGATTAGATGCAGGTTATCACATACATACCTCAGAAGGAATAGATGATTTATACGATTCCTTAAGAAATCATGGAAAAAGAGTTGTAGAAAGACTTATGGATTTTGATATTCTTTCAGATAAAACCATAGCTGTTCATTGTGTTCATGTTAATAGTAGAGAAATGGAGATTTTAAAGCAAACAAATACAAATGTAGTTCACAATCCAGAATCAAATATGGGGAATGCAGTAGGATGTTCACCAGTTTTAGAATTTATAAAAAGAGGGATCAGTGTGGGTCTTGGAACTGATGGATATACTAGCGACATGATGGAATCCATAAAGGTAGGAAATATAATTCATAAACATAATCTATGTGATCCTAATGTTGGCTTTAATGAAGTATCCTCTATGGCATTTGATAATAACAGAAAAATAAGCGCTAAGTATTTCAACAAAGAGGTTGGGACTTTAAAAGAAGGAGCGTATGGAGACGTAATTATTGTGGATTACAATCCGCTTACTCCTTTAAATGAAAACAATATAAATGGACATATTATATTTGGAATGTCAGGAAGATGCGTTACAGACACAATAATAAATGGAAAAGTAGTAATGAGAAACAGAGTGATAAATAAAGTAGATGAAGAAAAGATATTCTCAAAATCTAGAGAGCTAGCTCAAAAGTTATGGGAAAGAATCTAAAATAAATTAATTAAGGGGAGTTAATTATGGCAAATTTAAATATAGATATTTTAGGTATGAAGTTTAATAATCCAGTTTTTACAGCAGCTGGCCCAGGTGCTAAAGATGGACATATGTGTGTAGCAGCAGTAAAAGGAGGAGCTGGTGGATTAGTTACTAAAACTATATCAGTAGATGCGGCAGATGTGCCAAGACCTTGTATGGGAGCAACTAATAGCGGATTTTTAAATACTGAGCTTTGGTCAGAGTTACCTAAAGAACAATGGATAGAAAAAGAGTACTTGAAAGCTAAAGAAGCTGGAGTTCCTATGATAGTAAGTATGGGATACACAAAGGAGCAGATTGAGATAGTTGCTCCATTGGTTAAACCTTATGCAGATGCAGTTGAGCTTTCAACTCACTATGTTGGAACAGATGTAACACCTATAGTAAATGCATTAAAGGCAGCAAAAGCAGCATTAGATGTTCCAGTATTTATGAAAATGAGTCCACATACTGACATTAAGGTAATAGCAAAAGCAGTGGAAGATGCAGGGGCAGATGGACTTGTTATGATTAATTCTTTTGGTCCATGTATGTCTATAGATATAAATACAGGGTTACCTATAATGGGAAGCAAAACAGGATACGGATGGTTATCTGGAACAGCTATAAGACCACTTGCTATTAGATGTATATTTGAAGCTTCTCAGGTTGTAAAAATTCCTATAATAGGAGTTGGCGGAGTATCAAATGGAAAAGATGCAGCTGAAATGTTAATGGCTGGAGCTTCAGCTGTTCAGGTATGTACAGAAGCTATATTAAAAGGTCCAAGCATTTATGGAAAAATTGCTAAAGAACTTAATGATTTCTTAGATGCAAAGGGCTATAAAGATGTAAATGAAATAGTTGGACTAGCTTCCAAGAAGATAAATGAAAGAAACTTTAGAACTCACACAGTTCCTCCAGTAGTAAATCATGATAAGTGTATAACCTGTGGAATATGTAAGAGAAGCTGTGTATATGATGCTATAGAAATTGATGGAAAGCTTACTATAGATGATGAAAAATGCTTTGGTTGTGGACTTTGTGTAACTAGATGTCCTAAAGAAGCATTATCAATTTCCTACGTTTAATTAGTTGAGAAAGGGGTATGGTTATGGGGACAGTATTAATTAATGGTAGAGTTGTTACTCCAGAGGAAACCATTGAATGTGATATAAGAATAGAGAATGAAGTAATTGAAAGCATGGGTAAGAATTTAATAAAGGAAAACGACAAGGTTATAGATGTAAAAGGTGCTTATATTCTTCCTGGAGCAATTGATACTCACACACATTTTGATTTGGATACAGGAACTACCTTTACAGCTGATAATTTTGAAACGGGAACTAAAGCTGCTATAGTTGGGGGAACCACAACCATACTAGATTTTGCAACACAAAATAAAGGGGAATCTCTAGAAGAGGCTTTGAATAATTGGCATAAAAAAGCTCAGAATAAGGCATACTGCGACTATGGTTTTCATATGGCAATAACTGATTGGAACGAAAAAGTTTCTAAAGATATGCAACTTATGATAGATGAAGGTGTAACCTCATTTAAGATGTATATGGCTTATAAAAATTTAATGGTTAAAGATAGAGAAATATATGAGGCCTTAGTTAGAAGTAAAGAAATAGGAGGACTTATAGGATTTCATTGTGAAAATGGAGATATTATAGATGCTTTAGTTGATAATGCTAAAAAAAATCATAAAACTAAACCTTATTACCATTTTAAAACTAGACCAGCGTGCTTAGAAAGTGAGGCTATTAATAGACTTGCTTCAATAGGAGAAGTAGCAAAAGCTCCAGTTTGGGTTGTTCATTTAAGTACTGAAATGGGACTTAAAGAGGTCAAGAAGGCAAGAGCAAAAGGAGTAGAGGTAGTACTTGAAAGTTGTCCTCAATACCTCCTTTTAGATAACAGCTATTATGGAAAAGAAACAGATGAAAGCTTTGAAGCTGCAAAATATGTTATGTCTCCACCTCTTAGAGAAAAAAATGATAATGAAGCTCTTTGGGAAGGAATTAGAAATGGGGATATAGATTTTCTAGGAACAGATCATTGCTCCTTTAACTATAAAGGACAAAAAGATCTAGGAATAGATGATTTTAGTAAAATTCCTAATGGAGGACCAGGAGTAGAACATAGAGTTTATCTAATGTATACCTATGGTGTTTGTGAAGGAAAGATATCTATAAATGATATGAGTAGATTAGTATCAACTAATGCTGCGAAAAACTTTGGGTTATATCCTAAAAAGGGAATAATACAAGTTGGAAGTGATGCAGATTTAGTTGTTCTTAATCCTAACACAGAAACTATAATAACAAAAGATAAACAAACCCAAAATGTCGATTATACTCCTTATGAGGGCTTTAAAAGAAAAGGTTCAATTGAGTATGTATTATTAAGAGGACATGAAGTTGTAAAAGACGAAAACTTTATAGATAATTCACCAATAGGCTTATATCAGAGGAGAAATATAAGGCAATTTAATTAAGGGGGTTAAGAGATGTATACATTTATTCTTAATAATAGGGAAGTTGAAGCTAAAGAAGATATAAATCTCTTAGAATTTTTAAGAGAACAGGAGGATTTAACCTCAGTAAAAAATGGCTGCTCAGAAGGTGCTTGTGGTGCATGCATGGTTCTTTTAGATGGAAAAGCCATGAGAGCATGTATACTAAAAACTTCAAAAATTCAAGGGAAACACGTAATTACAGTTGAAGGTTTATCAGAGAGAGAAAAAGAAGTTTTCGCGTATTGCTTTGGGGAAGCGGGGGCAGTTCAATGCGGATTTTGTATTCCTGGAATGGTTATAAGTGCAAAAGCTTTAATAGATATAAACAATAATCCCACTAGTGATGACATTAAGAAGGCGCTAAGAGGGAATATATGTAGATGTACAGGATATATCAAAATAGAGCAGGCAGTTAACATGGCTGCAAAAATTATAAGAGAAGGAACAGAAGTTCCAGAAACACAATTTAAGGGTGTTATGGGAGAAAACGTTCATAGGGTTGATGCCTTGGCTAAAACATTAGGGACAGGTAAATATGTAGATGATATGAAAATTAATGGAATGCTTTATGGATCAGCTTTAAGAACAAAATATCCTAGAGCGTTAGTTAAGAGCATAAATATAGAAGAAGCTAAAAAAATCCCAGGTGTAATAGCTGTATTAACATATAAGGATATCCCGGGAAATAGATATTTAGGTCATTTAGTTAAGGATTGGCCAGCCCTTATAGCTGAAGGAGAGGAAACCAGGTATATAGGTGATTCTATAGCATTAGTTGCTGCTGAAAATAAGAGAGCTCTTAAAGAAGGTTTAGAAGCAATAGTAGTAGAATATGAAGAAAGAATTCCTTTAAGTTCACCAGAAATGGCTTTAGAAATAAATGCACCCAAAATTCACGAAAAAGGAAATGTACTTTTTAAACAGGTTTTAAATAGGGGAAATGCTGAAGAAGCCATAAAAAATTCTAAGTATGTTGTCACAAATAAATATTCTGTTCCCTTTACTGAACATGCTTTTATGGAACCAGAATGTGCCATAGGTATGCCGCATAGTTTTGGTGTCAAGGTTTATACTGGAGGGCAAAATGTATTTGATGATCAACATGAAATAATGTCTCTTTTAGGACTTCCAGAAGAAGAGGTAAGAATAGTTAGTAAATATGTTGGGGGCGGTTTTGGTGGAAAAGAAGATATGAGTGTTCAACACCATGCAGCACTCTTAGCCTATATAACTAAAAAGCCAGTAAAGGTAATATTAAGCAGAAAAGAAAGCATAATGATTCATCCTAAAAGGCATGCTATGGAGATGGAGTTCACAACAGCTTGTGATGAAAATGGCATATTAACTGCTATGAAAGCGGTTGTTATATCTGATACAGGTGCTTATGCGTCACTTGGAGGACCAGTGCTTCAAAGAGCTTGCACTCATGCAGCTGGCCCATATAATTATCAAAATGTTGATATAGTTGGAACAGCTGTGTATACTAACAACCCACCAGGAGGAGCTTTTAGAGGCTTTGGAGTTACTCAGACAGCTTTTGCAACAGAATGTAATTTAAACCAACTAGCAGAAATGGTTGGTATATCACCTTGGGAGATAAGGTATAAAAATGCTATAGAGCCAGGTCAAGTTCTACCAAATGGACAAATAGCTGACGAAGGAACTGCCTTGAAAGAAACTCTAGAAGCAGTAAAGCAAGCTTATGAAAGTAGTCCATATGCAGGAATAGCTTGTGCCCTTAAAAATAGTGGGGTAGGAGTTGGAGTGCCAGACGTCGGAAGAAGCAGGTTGACTATTATAGCTGGAAAAGTTCATGTAAGATGTGGTGCGGCTTGTATAGGTCAGGGAATTGGAACAGTTAATGCTCAAATAGTATGTGAAACCACTGGAATAACCTATGACAAAATAGTTGTAGAAGATCCAGACACTCATGTTACTCCAAACTCAGGAACCACTACGGCATCAAGACAGACTGTATTTGCAGGAGAAGCTACAAAGCAGGCAGCTATTAAGCTTAAAAAAGACTTGGAAAGTAAAACATTAGAAGAACTTGAAGGTAATGATTACTATGGAGAATACAAAGGAGTTACTGATCCTATAGGTTCAGATAAAGTAAATCCAGTAAGCCATGTAGCTTATGGATATGCAACACAAGTTGCCATAATAGATGAAAAAGGAATTCTTAAAAAAGTAGTGGCGGCTCATGATGTAGGAAGAGCAGTAAATCCTAAAAATGTAGAAGGACAGATAGAAGGTGGAGTAGTTATGGGACTTGGTTATGCTTTAACTGAGGATTATCCCTTAAAGGATTCCATCCCAAGCGCAAAATATGGAACATTAGGACTTTTTAGAGCTAATCAAGTTCCAGATATAGAATCTATAATAATTGAAAAAAATACTGATGAGGTTGCCTATGGAGCAAAGGGAATAGGGGAGATAGTGGTTATTCCTACAGCACCAGCAGTCCAAGGAGCATACTATAAATTAGATGGAAAGTTTAGAACAAAGCTTCCACTTAGTGAAACCCCATATAGAAAAAAATAAAAAATATTAGGAGGAAAAAATGAGTAAAGAAATAATTTCAACAGAAAAAGCACCTAAAGCTATAGGACCATATTCACAAGGAGTAAAGATAGGCGATTTTATATTCACATCAGGTCAATTACCTATAAATCCAGATAATGGACAATTAATAGCTGATGATGTGAAAAAAGCAACAGCCCAATCTTTAGAAAATGTAAAAGCTATCTTAGAAAAGGCGGGATCTTCTTTAGATAAAGTAGTTAAAGTAGTAGTTTACTTAAAGGATTTAGAAGACTTTGCAGCTGTAAATGAGATTTATGCAACTTATTTTATAGGAGACTACCCAGCGAGATCATGTTTTCAAGTAGCAAAACTTCCAATGGATGCAAAGGTAGAAATAGAGGCTGTTGCATCTGTATAAAGAAAGTAATATTTTATCATAGTAATTTTATTAAAATAGAAATTTATTAGATCATTGTGAGAATTATATTCATAATGAGTAAATTTTTAGAATAGATTAGTATAGACTGGTAAAACATTCTAATTAAAACAGGGGGTTTTTTATGAAAGTCTATATAGTACTAAGCATGGATACAAATGATGTAATTTCTGTAGATAAGGTTTTTAGGGATAAGGAAATAGCAGAGAAGTATGCAAATATTCAAAATTCAAGAAACAGGGCGTTAGATTATTTTATAAGAGAACGAGCTTTAATGGAAAACATAGATGAGCCTGTTAGTGTGTAGATAAAAAAGAGGTGTAAAAATCAAACTTAAATGATTTTTACACTTTTTTATATTTATAAAATAAAGAGAAAATAAATTTAATCAATAGCTAAATAAATTTACGAGAAAATCATTTCTTTAGTTTTGCTTGAATCAACCATGTATTCGTAGGCTGCTATATGGCTATAATATAATTGTCCAAGCTTTTGACCTGTAGGAAGGTTCCAATCTTTTTGAAGTTCTGATGAAATAGCAAACCAGTTTGTAGTTTTTACTCCTGCTTGAGCCAGTCTACTTATAGCTGACTGCTCCACTAAAGGACACCAGGTTCCTGAGGCATCAATAGTAGCATAAACATCATAACCATCTCTTACAGCAGAGATAGCAGGGAATGTTAAACATACGTCTGTAACTATTCCAGCCATTATTAATTTACTTCTTCCAGTAGCTTTAACTTTTCGTAAAAAGTTTTGATCTTCCCAAGCATTTATTATTGTTCTATCTATTACCTGAACATCAGGAAACATTTCAGTAATTTCTTTTAAGAATTCACCATTTGGGCCACTGCTTTTACTTGAAGTTAATATAACTGGAATATTAAATAGTTTTGCAGTTTCAGCTAAAGCGATAATATTATTTTTAAAAATATTTGTAGGTAAAGTTTTCACAGTTGAAAGTAACCCAACCTGATGGTCAATTAAAATTAAAGCAGAATTTTCTGGAGTTAAAGTTTCATAAAATCTAGTATTATCTTGCATAATTAGATTCCTCCTAAAAATATATTTTTAAATTAAACTACATTAATTAATATTCCCTTAGCTGATTTTCATATGTTCTATAATTAATGACATTAAAGCTTGAACTTATAAAGCTTTAACGATAATTACTAAAAATTAAGCGTTTATTGTATAGAATAACTTAGAAAAGGTTTTTTATGGTAATATATAATAAAGAAAGGTATATATATATTTCTTTACCAGAAAGGGAGGGTTTTATGGCGGAAAGAGGTCTAAAGAAGCAATTAGTTTACGTATGTACTGGAACTATAATATTAGAAATATTGTATTCTTTAAGTAAATTGGTGATGAAATACAAGTTAAATATAAATATAGAAGGAACTATGGATAAGGTGATATCTGCTTTAATAATTGTGGCAGTAGTATATATAGTTACAATTACTAGTAATAGCAAAATAGTAAAGGGAAAATTATGAAAATTTTAATAGTAATCTTATCAGTAATAGGACTTTCTATGGATATTTATGCAGTATTTAATCTACTTAGATTCAAGATAGGATTTAATATTATTGGGAATAAGAGATATGTAAGTAGGACTAGTAGAGTGAAACTAAATAAGTATCTTATAATCGGTGGAGTCGGAATTACTATAACTTCAATTGCATCGCTTTTAAAGATATTTCTATGGTAAAAGGAGGAAAATATGAAAAAGAAGTTTTCAAGATTATTTATAGTCAATATTTTGTTTTATTTAAATAATTTTCTTTATTTAATATTTAGTTCAGAAGTAAAAAAAGGTATTTTGTATGATTTCTGGATAATATCACCTGTTATATTGGTTGTATTAACTTTTGATTTTATGGAATATTCCTATAAAAATAAATTAAGTATAAAAAATCAAGCTATTATAGATTTTATTATAAGGTTTTTAGCTTGTATTGCTGTTTTCTATAGTAAGGAAAGCCAAATAATTTTTTTTAGTGTAACTAATTTAATAATGCTTATTACAAATATATTAGTAGAACTTGATATAAAGAAAGAGATTCAAAATAATAATTACTATAGAGGTATAAAAGAAGTTAATTTATATGAAAATGAAAAGCTAGATAATTTAATAAAGAGATATTATTATTATAAAAATATGGATTTAGATAAATGTGATATAGATAATAGATATGAAGTTGATAAAATGTTTAAGCTTGAAAAGATGGAGAAAATAGCAAATAAAATTACATTTTGGTTATTATATACGCCTATAATCTTTTTAGACAGTTTTCAAATTAGAGGTAAAATTATTATTGGGGTAATACTTTTAATATCATTTTTTATATATTTATATTTATCACGGGAAAAGTTTAGATATTTCTATAGAGATAATATTAAGTTAAATCAAAAAAATATAAGAAATAGTATCCTTCTTTTTGTAGGTATAACTTTAGTATATATTATAAAAGGATTCATTTATGAAGGTAATTTAATAGATTTAAGTTTAAAATATGAACTATGGATTATTATTTCTTTTGGGGCTATAGCATCAAGTTTATCAACTTATGAGAGTCAAGAAGTATTAAATAGGTATTCAATAAAAGATTAGTAAATGAGCTATCGCAAATATGCGGTAGCTCATTTATTTTAGATATATTTCAAAATAAATGTTAAAAAAATAACTGCAAATATAACGTTGTAAGTTTTAAAGTTATGATTATAAAAGAAAAAGTCTTAATATCTCCATAATACTCTTGAATTCATAGATTTACATAAATAGAAATTTGAATATTTAGAAAAATATTAGCAATTTAATGTTAAAAAATTAACATTATTTTTAGAAAAAGTGATATAATTAAATAGTAATAATATAGAAGAATTTTATATAGGACAAGGAGGTTCTTTTATGGAATGGAAAAAAAATTTCGAAAGTAAGATAGTTACTGCAGATGAAGCTTCTAGAAAAATAAAATCAGGGGATAGGGTTGTTTTAGGCAATGCTTGTGCAGCTCCCAAAGATGTTGTTAAGGCCATGGTTTTAAACAGGGAAAATTATAGAAATGTTGAAATCATGAATATGCTTTTGCTAGAAGAATGTGAATATGTAAAACCTGAAATGGAGCCATATTTCCGTCACAATTCTTTGTTTATTGGAGGTGGAGTTAGAGAGGCTGTTATGTCTGGAAGGGCAGATTATACGCCATGTTTTTTTTCTGAAATGCCAAAATTATTTAGAAGTATAAGGGTAGATGTAGCTATAATTAATGTTGGTGTACCTGATGAACATGGATATTGTAGTTTTGGAGTATCTGTTGACTATATTAAGGCAGCAGCAGAAGAGGCAAAAATTGTTATAGCAGAAGTAAACGATAAGATGCCAAGAACTATTGGAGATTCTTTTATACATGTTTCAAAGATAGATTATATAGTAAAAACCTCAAACGATATAGTTGAACTTAAGCCTCCGAAGATTGGGGAGCTAGAAAGAGCTATTGGTGAAAACTGCGCAAAGTTAGTAGAAGATGAATCAACTCTTCAATTAGGAATAGGGGCTATACCAGATGCTGTTTTATTATTCCTTAAAGATAAAAAGAATTTAGGGCTTCATTCAGAAATGATTTCTGATGGAGTTGTTGAGCTAATAGAATCAGGTGTTATTACAAATGAAGCTAAAACCTTGCATAGAGGTAGATCTGTAATTACATTTCTTATGGGAACGAAAAAGCTTTATGACTATGTAGATAATAATCCTAATATCATAGTATATCCAGTTGACTATGTTAATGATCCACGTGTTATAGCTCAAAATGATAAGATGGTTTCTATTAATTCTTGTATTCAAGTGGATCTTATGGGACAAGTAGCTGCAGATACAATAGGATTAACTCAGTTTAGCGGAGTTGGTGGACAAGTTGATTTTATAAGAGGAGCTGCAATGAGCAAAGGCGGTAAATCTATAATAGCAATGCCTTCAACAGCTGGACATGGAAAATTTTCAAGGATAGTTCCTATGCTAGATGAAGGAGCAGCGGTAACCACATCTAGAAATGATATACATTACGTTGTTACTGAATTCGGGATAGCAGAATTAAAAGGAAAAACATTGAGGGATAGAGCAAGAAATTTAATAAATATTGCCCATCCTAATTTTAGAGAAGAATTGATAAGTGAATGGGAAAGAAGATTTAAAATGAAGTTTTAGAAATATGATTATAGACATCCTATAGAAATATGGGATGTCTATATTTTATTATAGGATATTAAATTTTTGAGAATGATATTAAAAATGCTTGAATTATTATTATATTTGTTATATATTATATATAACAAATATAATAATAAGGAGGAAATAGAATGCTCATAAGAATTGATTTTCAAAGTGATGTTCCTATATATCTTCAGCTTAAAAATCAAATAGTCCATGGAATAGCTAATTCAGAACTTCAGCCGGAAGAGAGTTTACCTTCTGTTAGACAAATGGCTGAAGACATTGGTATAAATCTTCATACTGTAAATAAGGGATATAACCTATTAAAGGATGAAGGGTTTGTTACTATTGATAGACGTAAAGGTGCAATAGTAAATGAAATACCTATTAAGCCAAGCGAAAAGGTTAAGGAAACTTTAAAAGATGAATTGAAAAATATAATTGCTCAAGCGCATTGTTTTGGAATGTCTAAAGAAGAGTTTATAAATGAGTGTTTAATCATGTATGACGAATATAATAAATAAACCTCAAGGAGGGGTGTTTTATGAATAACGAATTAATTAGTAATGTGATGTCAATTTTCATTTTTGCTTTGTTATATTTGACCTTTTTAGTTACCCCTAAGATAACTAGAAAAGATTTAATATTTGGTGTTTCAATACCCTTGGACAGGACTAAAGATGAAGAAATTAAAAAAATATCTAAAAGTTATTATATTGAAGTAACAGGGATAACTTTAATTATTGCCATAATATATTTTATAATATTAAACAATGTTTTGAATCACCCTTTAACTTTAGTATTAGCTAGTTTTGTAATTATTGGAGTATATTTTGTAGTATTTTTAAGAGCTAATAAAAAGATGAAGATATATAAAAGTAAAAATAATTTTATGAGTAATAAAAAACAGGTGGTTTATGTTGATACCAATATGTCTAAAACCTTAAGAAAAGATGCTGTAATACATCCTGTTTGGTTTATTATACCGGGGATTATAGCTTTAACTAATTTAATTTTGCCGATTATGAATTACGATAATCTTCCAGAGAAGATAGCTGTACATTGGAATATTCAAGGCGTTGCAGATAATTTTGTATCTAAATCTGTAGGTTCAGTTATAAGTACTGGATTAATGCCTTTAATATTAGTTGGAATTTTAGCTTTCACAAATTATTCTATTGCCATAAGTAAAAATAAAATTGATGCAAGTAATCCTGTTAAATCTTCACAAAAATTATTTAAGTTTAAGAAAATTAATTCAATAATGATATATTGTTTAACTATTGGATTAACTCTTTTATTAACAATGTTTAATCTAAAATCTTATAATATTATTTCTTTTGATTTAGCTAAATTTTCACCAGTTTTGTTTATCTTTTTCTTAGCAGTAGTTATAGGGCCTATCGCTATAAGCATTAAACTAGGTCAAGGTGGAAGTAACTTAAAAGATAAAGATGAATCAGATATAAATTCTGATGTTATAAATGTTGATGATGATGAGTTTTGGAAACTTGGATCTTTTTACTATAATCCTAATGATCCATCAATATTTGTGGAAAAGCGTTTTGGAAGTGGATGGACAATGAACTTTGGCAATAAAATATCTATTATTATATCGATAATATTCATAATATTTGTAGCTATAATGATACTAATGCCAGTCATATTTTCATAGGTATAGTAGAGGGGGGTGTTAATATGGTAAGTAATAATGTAATAATTTCAATGATTATAGTAATGCTAGTTTGTGTATTATTTCCTATAGGTATATTTATATATTTCAAAATTAAAGAAGGTATATCTATAAAGACAACCTTAGGGGGAATAATAGGATTTGTATTATTTGCACTAATATTAGAGCAAATACTTCATAAAGTTGTAACATCATCTAATATAATTCCAGTAAACACTTTAGCTTTTGGAATATATGGGGCTCTGGCTGCTGGAGTATTTGAAGAAACAGGAAGATTTTTGGTTTTCAAAACTTTTTTAAAGAATAAAAGAGAATGGAAAGACGGACTAGGATATGCTATAGGTCATGGAGGAATAGAAGCTATACTAGTTGGAGGATTGAGTTTTCTGAACTCTTTAATAATAACTTTTGCATTAAACTCAGGCACTTTAGATACGATGCTAAAGGGACAAAGTGAATCTATGGTTGAAGGTATTAAATCTTCAGTAATGAATGCAACTCCTTTAATGATTGGGGTTGGTGGTATTGAGAGAATATTTGCATTTATGGTTCAAGTTGGACTTACTTTTGTAGTGTTTTATGGAATTAAAAAGAGAAAAAATATTTATCTTTTATATGCAATATTGCTCCATGCATTAGTAGATTTTATTCCTGCTTTATATCAAACCAAGATAATAAGTAATGTTTTTATAGTAGAGGCAGTTGTAGGTATATTTGCAATTATAGCGGTAGTTTTTACTATAAGAAGTAGAAAAGTATTTGAGAATATTGAATAAGAAATAAAACCCTGAGAATAAATTTTTATACTCAGAGTTTTTTCTATTTACAATAAAATGTTTTAGGAATATATTGTATTTACAGTTAATTTCCCTAATATGTTTCCAGTTGAAAATGATGAAGAAGAGGTAGAGAAAATGACCCGTATATTACTTGATGGAATAAGAAAATAATTATAAATATAGGAGGCAACTTACCATGCACAGTAACTCTGTTATTTCTGTACAAAATATTACACAGAAGTTTGGTTCCAATACAGTACTTGATGATGTAAGTATTGAGGTTAAAAAAGGTGAGGTATTAGGTATCTTAGGACCTTCTGGTTCTGGAAAAACAACTTTAGTGAAATCTATAGTTGGAATGCAGACACCGAACTTAGGAAGTATTGAAGTGTTGAATACTAAAATTCCATCATTAAATGTAACATCTAAGGTTGGTTATATGGCTCAATCTGATGCCTTATATGAGGACTTAAATGCAATGGATAATCTTTTGTTTTTTGCTGAACTTTATGGATTAAAAGGAAAGATAGCAAAAGAGAGGGCTAGAGAGGTTTTAAAACTTACACATCTTTTAGAAGATGAAAAAAAGGCTGTGAGAAACTTCTCTGGCGGAATGAAAAGAAGACTATCTCTTGCAATAGCTTTAATACACACCCCTGAGATTCTAATATTAGATGAACCAACAGTTGGAATAGATCCAGTGCTTAGACAGGAGTTCTGGGGCAAGTTTAATGAACTTAAAGATAGTGGTTGTACTATAATAATTACCACTCATGTTATGGATGAAGCTGAGAAATGCGATAGATTAGCCCTTATAAGAGATGGAAAGATAACAGCATTATCTTCTCCAGAGGACTTAAAAAAACAAGCTAACTCAACAACTATAGAAGGTGCTTTTTTATATTTTGGAAGCTTAAAGGGGGAAAAATAATATGAGAAGTATTACTGTTGCTAAAAGAGTTATGAAACAGATAATAGGAGATAAGCGAACCATAGGAATGATGTTATTAGCACCTATATTTGTTATTTATCTTTTTAGTATAATATTGACTTCTGCTCCAGAGAAGGCAAAGGTTGATGTAATATCAGCACCAGAAGAGTTTATAGTTTTCCTTGAAGACGAGGCAGAGGTCACAAATGTATCTAATGAAAATGAAGCTATAGATAATCTTAAAGAAAAGAAATCAGATGGATTTATAGATTTTAGTGGAGACAAAGCAGAAATAACTATTGATGGTTCAGATCCTAATACAGCAAAACTTACAATAAATTCTGCAAGTAAGGCAGTGTCATCTTATTCAGAAGATAAATTATCTGTATTTATAAAAGATATCAGTAAAATCTTAAAGGGAAATACAGTGAAAGTAGATATGCCTAATAAACCAGAGATCAATTATCTTTATGGCTCAGAAGATATGGATTTATTTGATGTTTTAGCACCAACCATGATGGGATTTTTTATATTCTTTTTTGTATTTTTAATAGCAGGGGTATCCTTTTTAAGAGAGAGAATAAGTGGAACCTTGGATAGAATATTAGCTACTCCCTTAAAAAGAAGTGAGATAGTACTTGGATATTTTATAGGTTTTGGTACATTTGTAGTTATTCAGACTGTAATTATACAACTGTTTATGTTTTATGGATTAGATATAAATTTAAAAGGAAATTTTTTAAGTGTATTATTAATAAATATAATACTTGCAGCGGGATCTCTGTCCTTAGGTACATTTTTATCTTCATTTGCAAGAAATGAACTTCAGTTGTTTCAATTTATACCAGTGATAATAATTCCTCAGATTTTATTTAGCGGCATATTTAATTTAACAGAAGCTCCAACATGGGTACATGTTTTATCTAAAGTATTCCCACTTACCTATGGAGCTGAAGCTTTAAAAAACGTTGCTATAAAAGGATACACTTTAGGAGAAGTTTCTTTTGATGTTTTTATGCTTACAGGATATGCAATATTATTTATAATGCTCAATATATTAGCTTTAAAGAAATATAGAAGGATTTAGTTAAGTAAGTATTTATTTTAGATATTTTAATAAACAAATATCTTGATATTAGTTATGATTAATAATATAATGTACTTATAAAATATATTATTAGGCGGATAGTGATTGCTAAAAGCAAGCTAAACCACATGTTTATTACATTTGGTTGGGTTTGCTTTTTTTTATTGGAAGGAGGGATGTAGTTGCTAATTAAAAAAATATTAAACAATAACGTCGCAGTTGTTGTTAATGAAACAAATGAAGAAATGATAGTAATGGGGAGGGGTATAACTTTTAAAAAAGTTAATGGAGATTATATTTTAAAAGAAAACGTTGATAAAATCTATAAGCTTGCAAGCACTGATAATTATAAAGATATTCAGGATTTATTTTTAAATGTTCCTATAGAAATAATAGAAGTAGCAGACAATATAGTATCATATGCAAATAAGATTCTTGGCAAAAAACTTAAGGAAAGTACGTATATTTTTATTGCAGATCATATTAATGAATCAATCAAAAGATATAAAGTTGGAATAAGTATAAATAACGGGTTATTGTGGGAGATAAAAAGATTTTATAAAATACATTTTGAAATAGGTTTACATGGTATTAATTTAATTAAAAAAAGACTTGATATAGAGTTGCCAGATGATGAAGCAGGATTTATTGCACTTCATATTGCAGATGCTGAATTAGGCGATGAGGTGGCAGATATTCAAAAAATCACAGTAATTATTCATGAAATAACAAACATAGTATCTTATTATTTTGGGAAAAAGTTTGATGAAGATTCTGTATTCTTTTATAGATTTATTATGCATCTAAAATTTTTTGCACAAAGGTTACTGCAAAAAAAGGAGTATTCTTCTGATAGTGAAGACCTTGATTTATTCAATATTGTAAAGAATAAATATTCGAAATCTTATGAATGCGTTGAGAAAATTACTTACTTTATTGAAAACCAATACAATTACTCCGTAAATATTGATGAGAAAATGTATCTAACAATTCATATAGAACGAATTGCGAATAGATAAATTAATATAGAAAGGAGGATTTTATACATAGATTTTAAATCAATGGATAGTGACATTAAGTTGGCTAAACCTTCTATTAATTTTCTAAAAAACATATTAAATAGGAGGAATTATGATGGCAAAGTATGATGAATTAGTGGATTTTATTATTGAAAATATTGGGGGGAAAGCTAATGTGGAGTCGTTAACACATTGCATGACAAGGCTTCGTTTTTCACTTAAAGATTTTTCATTAATTAATGAGGAGGAACTTAAAAAAAATCAAGGAATAGTTACCGCTCAAAAAGCAGGAGGAAAATATCAAGTAGTTATAGGAACTCATGTTGGAGAAGTATATGAGGTGGCAGTTGGTAAGTTAGGAATTAAAAATAGTGACAAAGATATGGAAGATGATGATAAAACAGCGTTAGATAAACTAATAGACACAATAACTAAGGTTATGACTCCAGGGCTTGGGGCTCTAGCATCTTCTGGTCTAATACAAGGCTTATTAGCGATACTAACTACTATAGGAGTTTTATCACCTACTGATGGAGCATATATTATTTTACATGCTATGGGAAATGCCATATTTGCATTTTTTCCTATTATTCTTGGATATACAAGTGCTAAAGCATTTAAGTCTAATGTTTTTACAGGTATGTTAATAGGTAGTGTATTGGTATTTACTAATATAACAACAAATCTTGCATCAGGAGATGTGTTATACAATTTATTTACAGGAACTATTTTTGAAACTGCAGTGTATAAAACATTTTTTGGGATTCCGATAATGTTTCCAGCTACAGGTTACGGATCAACAGTAATTCCTATAATTTTTGCAGTATATTTTGCTTCAAAAGTAGAGAAAGTTATCAAGGGTAAGATTCCAGATATAGTAGGATTTACTTTAGTTCCATTTCTGACCTTACTTATTAGCGCTCCAGCTGCAATATTAATTATTGGACCAATTGCTAACTTTGCAAGCTTAATAATTACAGCTGCAATCACGTGGTTATATGAACTTTCACCTATAATAACAACTTTAGTAGTTGCACTAATTTATCAACCACTAGTAATTCTAGGACTACATTGGCCACTAATAACTATAGCAGCATTAAATTTTGCGGCATCTTCTAGTGATTATATATTACCTATGTTATTTACTGCATCATTTGCGCAAACGGCTGTAGTATTAGCTGTTTATATAAGAACGAAAAACAAGAAAACTAAAGCTATTTGTGTACCAGCAATAATTTCAGGCTGTTTCTGCATTATAGAACCCGCAATTTATGGAATAACTTTACCTGTGAAAAAGAGATTTGCTTTTTCAATGATTGGTGCTGCAATTGGTTCTATAATTATTTCTATATTCTCAATAAAAATGTATGCAATGACTGTAGGGGTTCTAGGTATAGTAGGATTTCTTAACCCAAATGGAGATACTTTTGGGTTAGTAATAGGAATCATTGGAACATTGGTAACTATGATAATAGCATTCCTTTTAACTTATTTTACTTTTAGCGAAGAGGGGATAGATAGCTATTCAAAGAAAGAAGTATCAAACAAAGTTACAGAAAATATAGCTGTTAAATCACCTATGAAAGGTAGAATTACTAGTCTTGAAAATGCTGAGGATCCTATTTTTTCACAAGGCACTTTAGGAAAAGGTGTTTTAATTTATCCTGAAGAGGGAAAAGTTATAGCTCCTTGTAATGGAATTGTGACAACCTTATTTCCAACTGGGCACGCTATAGGTATTACAAGTGATAGTGGGGAAGAGATATTGATTCATATTGGAAGAGATACCGTTCAACTAGAGGGCAAATATTTTTATAAAAAAATCGAGCAAGGCAGTCGTATTAAAGAAGGGGATTTAATTTTAGAATTTGATATAAAAGAAATAGAAAAAGCAGGATATATTACTGAAACGCCAATAATTATATCAAATAGCACTATGTACTTAGATATTTTAGAGTCTACTAAAGAAAATGTAGATTTTCTAGATACTTTGTTAACGATATTGCATAATAAAGTTGTTTTATAGATGGGAGAGAAGATTATGAATGAAGATTTACTAAAAAGAATTAAGGGAATAATTATAGGATGTTCTTTTGGAGATGCTTTAGGCATGCCAACAGAAGCTTTCACACAGGAAAAAGTAAAAAAAATGTATCCTGATGGGGTAAAAACATTTATAGATTCTCCACCTAATAATTTTATAGGAAGGTTAATGACTGCTGGATCAGTTACAGATGATACAATAAATACTATTTTTGTTTTAGATTCTTTGGTTGAGAATAAAGGAAAGATAAATGCTGATGATTTTGTGAAAAAAATACTTAGATGGATGGATTCATCAGATAATTGGAAAAATGTTATGGGACCATCTACAGCTAAAGCTTTAGTCAGTATCCAAAATGGAACGCCTATAGAAAAAGCAGGAATCTTTGGTACAACAAATGGGGCTTCAATGAAAATATCACCAATAGGCATAATTTCGGATTATAATAATTTAAATGATCTAGTAAACAATGTATATCAAATCTGTTTACCAACACATAATACTAAAATAGCAATTCAATGTGCAAGTGCAATTGCAGCAATTATAAGCTATGTAAGTGAAGGTGGAAAGAACTTAGACTTTATTTGGGAGCTTTCAATACAAGTTTTAAAAGTAAGTGAGAATTATGGATTCGATATGCCATCTTCTTCATTAGGATATAAAATTAGTCACGCTAAAGATATAATTGAGAATTCATCTAAAGAACATGCATTGAAAAGATTATATAATGAAATAGGGCCAGGATTCGAAAGTGTTGAGTTTTTACCTATTGTACTAGCGATTATAACATTATCAAAAGGAGATCCAAAAGAGGCAGCTATTATTAGTGCAAACTATGGTGGAGATACTGATACAATCGGAGCTATAAGTACAGCAATTTGTGGAGGTATGAATCCAAACTTTGACAGCAGAGATATTGAATTATTAGAGAAGGTTAATGAGTATAACTTCGAGGAGATAGCTAAAAAAATATTAGAATATAGTCCGTTTTTTCAGATATAGAAATATATAATTAGCATTTTTAAGGTGAGGTGGGTTTATTTTATAAAATAAACCCCTCACCTTAAAAATTATAAATCTGATAATTCTTTTATAGCTTTAATCCCAATTTCAATTTCTTCATCAGTATTAAAGTAAGAAAAACTAAATCTTACTGCTCCTTGTTCTTTAGTGCCTAAAGCTTCATGCATAAGTGGAGCACAGTGAGCACCAGCTCTTGTTGCTATTTCATAGTTATTCCAAAGCTCATCGCATACAAGGTTTGAATCATAATCGCCAAGATTTAAAGTAACTATAGGAGCTCTTAAAAACTTTGAGAAGTCGCCATAGATACGTATATTTTGTATATCTTTAATTCCATTATAAAACTTCCACATATGAGAGAGTTCCTTTTCTCTTATTTTATTTATTCCTATTTCCTCTATAAATTCAAGCCCTGCTAAAAGTCCAGCTATACTGTGGCTATTAACTGTTCCTGCTTCTAAAGCATCGGGCATTTCTAGGGGGTGGGACTTTGAATAAGAGTGACTTCCGCTGCCACCTGTTTTTAATGGACGTATTAAAAGATTATCTTTTATACATACTCCGCCTGTACCTTGGGGACCCATTAAAGATTTATGTCCTGTAAAGCAAACTATATCTATGTTGAATTTGTGCATATCTATAGGGAAAACTCCAGCAGTTTGAGAAGCATCTAATATAAATAATAGATTGTTTCTTTTGCAGATTTCTCCTATAAGTTTTATGTCTATAAGATTTCCTGTAAGATTTGAACCATGGGTGAAGACTATGGCTTTAGTGGTTGATTTAATTTTTTTTTCTATTTGAGAGTAATTTAAAATTCCATTTATATCAGAAGGAATTATAGATAAATCAATTCCTTTTTCTCTTAAGGCATAAAGTGGTCTTAAAACAGAATTGTGTTCAAGTTCCGTAGTTATTACATGATCACCTATGCTCAGACAACCATTTAAAGATATATTTAAAGCTTCTGTAGAATTTGAAGTGAAGGCAACATTTAGAGGATTACCTACATTAAATAATTCTGAAACTTTTTCTCTTGTTTTATATACAAGTCTAGAAGCATCAAGAGCTAAAGAGTAAGAGCCTCTAGAAGGATTTCCTAAAGTATTTATAGCATTTGCAACAGCTAGAGCTACAGTATCTGGTTTTGGAAAGCTTGTAGCTGCATTATCAAAATAAATCATTATATTTGCACCTCTTTTTCAGTTGAAAGTTGAAAGTGGAGAATTGAGAATTATTGCGTTTTTTTGACTAGATAGTTCCATTAACCATCAACTCTCAATTATCAACTACATAATATTATAGCAAATGTATCTCTTAATTCACCAACTTTTCTTTCCAACATAGACTTATGGATTTAAACAAAGCTAAATCTTTCTAAACTAAAAATTATGGTATAATTAATCTAGTAATTTAAAACTAAAAGTGAGGTGTATTTATAGTTGATTAAAAAAAGATTTAATAGTACAGGAGTTTGTGTTCCAAGAAAACACTACATGGTTGATATAAGTAAAAAGCTTATTCAGATTAAAGAACTTATAGATAATGAATTTTATTTTACTATAAATAGACCTAGACAATACGGAAAAACTACTACATTAAGCAGATTAAAAAAATTATTGACTGAAGAATATTTAGTTATAAATATTAGTTTTGAAGGGGGACTCCATAAAGCCTTTGAGGATGAAGAGACCTTTTCAAATAAATTTTTAAAATTGATATATCAATCTATAAAAGTTGAAATAGAAAAAAATAATCAATTAATAGAATTATTTAATACCAAGGTTCAAGATCTAGATGAATTATCAGATTCTATAACTAAATTTATAGAACTATCAGAGAAAGAAGTAATTTTATTAATTGATGAGGTTGATCAAAGTTCAAATAATCAGTTGTTCTTAAGTTTTATAGGAATGTTAAGAAAAAAATATTTAGCAAGAGAAGTAGGAGAAGATTATACTTTTAAATCTGTTATATTAGTTGGGATGTATGATATTAAAAGTTTGAAATTAAAGTTAAGAGCAGAGGAAGAGGCTAAATATAACTCACCTTGGAATATAGCTGTAGATTTTGATGTAGATATGAGTTTTTCCCCAGAAGAAATATCAACTATGCTTAATGAGTATAGGGAAGCTAATAATATCTATGATATGGATATTAAGGCTTTAAGTGATGAAATTTACTTCTTCACAGGAGGCTACCCTTATTTAGTAAGTAAGATTTGTCAGATTATTGATGAAAAAATATTATTTGAAGAGAAGCTTCCTTGGAGTAGAGAAGAAATTCGAAAAGCAATTAAAATGATTAATGAAGAAGTAAATACTTTGTTTGAGAGCATAATCAAAAACTTAGAAAACAATAAAGAATTATATAAATTAGTAAGTAGAATTTTAGTTGATGGAGAGCATATAATATTTAATCCGTTGGACCCAACCATAGCATTAGGTTTAACCTATGGAATATTTAAAAAAGGTGAAAATGGGGTAGAAATAAGTAATAAAATATTTGAAGAAATAATTTATAACTATATGATATCAAAAGTACGAACTTCAGCTAATAATATGAGTTTGTACAACATTAAATCAAGCTTCACAAATAATGATGGAGGATTATATTCTTAGCGTTCATAAAACCTATAATCAACGGAACAGGATTCGATTTTAAAGAGGTTCAAATATCAGAAGAAAAAAGATTAGATTTAGTGATAACCTACAATAATTTCAAATATATAATTGAAATGAAAATATGGAGGGGAGCGGAGTATCATAAACAAGGGTTAAAACAAATTTGTGATTACTTAGACATACATGGATTAGATAAGGGATATCTTCTTATATTTAATTTCAATAAAAGTAAAGAGTATAAAACAAGCACTCTTACTATAGATAAAAAGGAAATTTTTGAGGTTTATGTCTAAAATATTTATAATTTACTAGTAGGTGATTAAGATGAATGAAGAAATTTTTAATTTAATTGCATTTAATTCAACAAGTAATGCTATAAGAGCAGAGAAGGAATTAAAACTAAATGATATAGAGGTTAAAGTTTTACCTGTACCTAGAGAGATAACAGCAAGTTGTGGTTTATCTATAAAAATAGAAACTAAGGATTTAGAAAAAGCTGTATCTACTCTTAAAGAAGTAAGTATTGATGTAGCTGGATACTACAATGTTAGTAAGATTGGATTAAATAGAAACATAGAAAAAATAGAGCTTTAAGGAAAATCACTATAAGGTAGATAGAAATTATTCTACAGTATAGTGATTTTTTTTGTTATATAGGTTCATATAATTTTTATTTCTTGGGGCATAATAATTTTATTAATCAGAAAAGTGAGGAGAGGATTACATGCTCTATGGATATATAACTATATTAGCAGTAATTGGAGTAGCTATACTTTATATGTTATTAAGAGGCAGAGGAGAAGAAGACCATAATTTAATGGAGGATGTTCCTAGTATAAGTATAAATAAAGAAAGTTTAGAAAAGCATGCTTTTCAGATATCACAATATTTTTCTACCATTACGAGGAAGTCCAATTGTAGAAGAAAATTAATTAAAAGCTTAGACAATAGTTATGGTCAGATAATTAAGACTTATGAATATTTAGATAAGCAGGTTAAACAAAGAAAAGAAATTCTGCCAGCGGCTGAATGGATGATAGATAATTTATATTTAATTGAAAGAGAATATAAGGACATAAAACATAATATGCCAATGTCCTATTATAAGGGACTTCCAGTAATTAAAAAAGGGATAATGAAGGGATATGCTAGGTGTTATCACATAGCAGTAGAACTTATTTCTCATACAGATGGAGCCGTAGATGAAGAAATTATAGAAACCTTTATAAAGGCATATCAAAAAAACTCTGTTCTTACTACAGGAGAGCTTTGGGCTTTACCTATTATGATAAGGATAGCTTTAATTCAAAATATAAGTAAGATAGCAGAAAAAATAATTTATGCACAACAAGAAAAGCAAAAGGCAGAAACTTTAGCTGAGAAAATTATAGAGGCATATAACAATGAAAGACTTGAGGATGAACTTAGAAGGATATCCTTAGAGGAAAATATAGAGTATAGTTCACATTTTGTGGAAAGATTACTTAAGGTTGTTAGAGATAATGGTGTAGATAGAGCACCATTTTATAAGTGGATAGATGATAGACTAATTTTGCAGCAAACTACGGCTGACAAAATGATAATTGTTGAGCATCAAAAGCAAGGAAGTTATCAGATATCAATGGGGAATTCAGTTACTAGTATAAGAGCAGTAGCTGCAATAAATTGGAGAGACATATTTGAAGAAATAAGTATGGTGGAGAAAATATTGCAAAATGATCCAGCTAATATTTATTGTAATATGGATTTTGAATCTAGAGACCACTATAGACATAAGATAGAAAAATTATCAAAAACCATAGATGTAGATGAGGTTGTTATAGCACAAAAAGCTATTGAGTGTGCAAAAAATGCTGATAGTGATGAAGCTTATATAAGACATATAGGTTATTACCTTATAGATGATGGTATAAGTAAATTGAAAAAAGTAGTTGGTGGAAAAAGAAGTATAAAGGATGGTTTTGAGGGTTTTATATTTAAGCATAAAACTTTCCTATACTTATGTGTTATAACAGTTGTCACTATTTTATTAAGCTTTATATCTATAGGAATGGTAAAGAATTCTCTAAATCCTATTACTTATGTAGTGGCTTTTTTGGTACTTCTTATACCTTGTAGCGAGATAGTTATTTCTATATTACATTGGAGTATAAATAAATTATTAGATCCTAAATTTATTCCTAAAATGGAGCTATCAAAGGAATTGCCAGAGGATTGCACATCCATGGTTGTTATTCCAACTCTATTAAGTAATAAAGATAGGGTTTTGGAGTTGATAGGAGATTTAGAGGTATATTATCTTGCAAATCAACATAAAAATCTATACTTTGGGCTTTTAGGAGATTTTAAGGACGGTAAAAATAAAGAAGAAAAAGAAGATAAACACATATTAGAAGTAGCTTTAAATGAAGTAAAAAGATTAAATGATAAATATTCAAATAATGGTGAAGATATATTTTATTTCTTTAATAGATATAGACAATATAACGACAAGGAAAATATATGGATTGGATGGGAAAGAAAACGTGGTAAGCTCATGGAGTTTAATGCTCTACTAAGAGGAGCTAAAAAAACAAGTTATGATACTATAAGCGGAGATATTACAAAACTTCAAAAGGTTAAGTATGTAATAACCTTAGACGCAGATACTCAATTGCCTAGAGAAACTGCAAAAAAACTTATAGGGGCTATGTGTCATGTGCTTAATAAACCTCATGTTGATGAAAAAGATAAAAGGGTTAAAAGAGGATATGGCTTAATGCAGCCTAGAGTAAGTGTTGGTACTATTGCAGCTAACAAAACTGTTTTTTCAAAGATTTTCTCTGGGGAAACAGGGATAGATAAATATACTACTGCTATATCAGATGTATATAATGATTTTTTTGGCGAGGGCATTTTTACAGGGAAGGGAATTTATGATGTAGATATTTTTAACTACATGCTTAAAGATGAGATTCCAGAAAATACAGTGCTTAGTCATGACTTATTAGAAGGTTCTTATGTAAGGACAGCATTAGTTACAGATATAGAACTTATAGATGGGTACCCAGCTTATTATAATTCTAGCTCTATGAGATTACATAGATGGGTAAGAGGAGATTGGCAGATTATTAAATGGATTACTAAAAAGTCTCCTTTAAATACTGTTTCTAGGTGGAAGATATTTGATAACTTAAGGAGAAGTATTTTAGCACCATCTATTATATTACTGACACTATTATCTTTTGTTATATTTCCTCATAGTGAAGAATGGATAGTTATAGCTTTATTAGCTATTTTATGTCCTATTCTTTTTGATGTGTCAGAGGCAGTAGTTTCACCTATTAAGGGGATAAGTTTATCAGGGAAAATAGGAAATGGGAAAACAGCATTAGAACAAACTTTATTGATTTTTTGCTTTTTACCTTATCAAGCTTACTTAATGATGAATGCTATAATAAAAACTTTATATAGAGTTTTTATTAGTAAAAAAAATCTTCTTGAATGGCAAACAGCAGCTGATGTTGAGTCAAAGCTTAAGAGGGGAATGAAGGATTTTATTTCGTTTATGTGGCAAGGGTCTGCTATAGCCCTATTAATTTTGGGAATTTCTTTCTTAAATTCTACAGAAGCGGGGTTATTAATACTTCCTTCATGTATTTTATGGTTTTTAAGCCCAGTAGTTGCCTATTATATTAGTAGTGATATACCTTTAACTCGTTTAGATATAAATAAGGAAGATACTCATTTATTAAGAATTTTAAGTAGAAAGACTTGGGCATATTTTGAGGATTTTGTTAATAAGGAAAACAACTGGTTAGCACCTGATAATTATCAGGCTGATCCTCCAAATGGAGTAGCTACAAGAACTTCACCTACTAACATGGGAATGGGTATCACATCTAACTTAGCAGCTTACGATTTAGGGTACATAGGAGTAATAGAAGCTGTAGATAGATTAGAAAAAATATTAACCAGCATGGATGGGCTTATAAAATATAAAGGACACTTTTATAATTGGTATGACACTGTAAGTAAAGAACCTTTATATCCAAGGTATGTTTCTACAGTTGATAGTGGAAATCTAGTAGGGTATTTATGGGTGGCTGAGGAAGCCCTTGAAGAATATAAAAATGATACTATAGTTAATAAAAAGAAGATAGATGGATTATGCGATGTTTTAGGGTTATGCAATGAAGAAATAGAGTTAGCCTCAGGAATAAAAGAAATCTACTCACCTATAATAAGTGATATTAGAGAAGTAGATTTAGATATTATAAGTTGGAGAAATCTTTTAACTAATATAAGAAATAAAGCCTTAGAAGTTGATAAGATTGATGGCTGTAGAAACTTGTATTGGAACAATAAGTTAAAAAGTTCTGTAAATAAGTATTTAGGAGAAATACAAAGGATATTCCCTTGGGTAGATATATTTATACAAAACATATCTTCAATGGATACCAAAGAAGAGGATCTTAAAAAGATTCCTTCTAATACTAAATTATCAGAGTTAAATAATAAAATAGATGAAGTTATTTCAGGTACCCATATAAATGAAGTTTGGTGGGAAGAGTTTAAACTTCTTTTTAATAACGGAAAAGAAGAAGTAAATAAAATAATCAATAAAATTAATAGAGTAAAAGATAATTTACACAGTATGGCAGAGAATACTGATTTCTCAATTTTATATAATAAAAGCAGAAATCTCTTTGCTATAGGATATGACATAGAGAGAGATGAGCTTGGAAATTCTTATTATGACTTACTTGCATCAGAATCAAGGCAAGCAAGTTTTATAGCAGTAGCCAAAGGTGATGTGGAGCAAAGACACTGGTTTAGTTTAGGAAGAGCAATGACTCTTATGGATAGTGGAAAAGGTCTTGTTTCTTGGTCTGGAACTATGTTTGAATACTACATGCCCCTACTTATTATGAGAAACTATCCAGATACTCTGTTAAATGAGACTTATAGAGAAGTAATAGGTGTTCAGCAGCGTTATGGAAGGAAAAGAGGGGTGCCTTGGGGAATATCAGAGTCAGCATTTTATACATTTGATATCTCAAAAAATTATCAGTATAAAGCATTTGGAGTTCCAAGCATAGGCCTAAAAAGAGGGTTAGCAAATGAGTTAGTAGTATCTCCATATTCAACAGTAATGGGGCTTCAAATAGACTTTAAAGGTTCTTTAGAAAATATAAAAAATCTAAAAAACGAAGGGCTAGATGGGAAATATGGTTTATATGAAGCTATTGATTATACAAAGGATAGATTATCTAAAGATGTAAATAAGGCCATAGTTAAATGTTTTATGGTTCATCATCAAGGTATGAGTTTAATGGCTTTAACAAATGTATTAAATCACAATATTTTTCAAGATAGATTCCATAGAATACCTAGAGTTAAGGCAACTGAACTATTACTTCAAGAGAAGGTATCTAAGAGAGTTGTATATGATAGACCACAAAAATTTGAACCTATAGAATTAAATCTAGAAAAACAAGATATCGTAGTAAGAACCTTTAATACTGCTAAGAGTAAATATCCAGAGGGTCATCTTTTGTCTAATGGTAATTACTCAACCATGATAACTAATAGTGGAAGTGGATACGGTAAGCTAAAGGATATGACTGTTTACAGATGGAGAGAAGATCTTACTTTAGATAATACAGGAATGTTCTTTTATATAAAGAATTTAAACTCTAATGAGTATTGGAGCGCAGCTTATTCACCATGTGGCAATGAAGTAGAAGAGTATGAGGTTATATTCTCTCTAGATAAAGCAGAGTTTAGGAGAAAAGATGGTAATCTTACAACTTATTATGAAATAACTGTGTCTCAAGAGGACAATGCAGAAGTAAGGAGAATATCCATAACTAATCACAGTGAACATAGTAGAACTGTAGAGGTAACAAGTTATGCTGAAGCTACTCTTGCACCTTATAATGCAGATATAGTTCATCCAACCTTTAGTAACTTATTTATAAAAACTGAATATGTTGAAAGTCCTTCTTGTGTAATAGCTAACAGAAGACCAAGAGCTAAAGGGCAGAAAAAACCTCATGTTATGCAGACTATAGCAGTTCAAGGAGAAGCTATAGGAACAATACAATATGAAACTAGCAGAGCTAATTTTTTAGGTAGAGGAAGAGCGGTATCAAATCCTATAGTTATGGATGATGAAACACCACTTAAAAATACAGTAGGTGCAGTACTGGATCCTATAATAAGCATGAGAAGAAGATTAAAAATAAGACCAGGTGAAACAGTAAAGATAGCTTATACAACAGCAGTTGGGGATTCTAGAGAAGAAGTTATAGAATTAGCAAAAAAATACTCAGAAATGAGAAATGTTGAAAAGGTATTTGAAGCTTCTTGGACTCAGACGCAAATGGAAATGAAATATTTAGGAATAAAGTCTACACAAGCAAATATATATCAGCTTATGGCTTCAAAGATATTATTCTTAAATAACTCGCTAAGAGAAAGAGAAGATTATATTAAAAGGATTAAGAAGGCTCAATCATCCTTATGGCCTTATGGTATATCAGGAGACGTACCTATACTTTTAATAATAATAAGGGATGAGAAGGATTTGTATTTAATAAAGCAAGGACTTCAAGCTCATGAATATTGGGATAGAAAAGGTCTTAAAGTAGATTTTGTAGTATTAAATCTACAAAATACTCTATATATTCAACCCCTACAAGAAGCTATAAAGGATATTGTAAATTCAAGCTATGCAAGGGATAGACAAAATATTCAAGGAGGAGTGTTCCTACATAGCAAAGGAAGTATGGCTCAGGATGACATAGAATTTTTAATATCCATAGCTAGATTTGTTATTGATGGAGACAAGGGAAGTTTAATAGAACAAATAGAACTAGTAAGTGAAGAGGAAGACGATATAGAATATTTATCTGTAAAAGAAAAAGACTATGGAAATATTCCCTATTCATACCCAAGCAAAAATCTAGATTACTATAATGGAGTAGGTGGATTCGACACAGAAAATGACGAGTATGTAATAATACTTAAGGACAATAAGACCACTCCTGCACCTTGGATTAATGTAGTATCTAATGGAGACTTTGGGTTCCATATATCAGAAAGTGGAAGCAGCTATACCTGGTATAAAAATAGTAGAGAAAATAAGATAAGTACTTGGTCAAACGATCCTATAACAGACCCATTAACTGAAGGCTTATATGTAAGAGATGAGATTACAGGAAAGGTATGGGGAATATCCGCAAGACCACTTAGAGATAAGGGAGAATATATAGCTGAACATGGTTTTGGATATTCAAGGTTTAAACATTTCTCACAAGGAATATTAGGAGAAATGACTACTTTCTGTCCTATGGATGAAAGTGTAAGAGTGGAGATAGTAAAGTTAAAAAATCATACTAATGAAGAGAGAAAATTATCATTAACCTATTATTCAGAGCTTTCATTAGGAGTAGTGCCTCAGCAGACTGTTCAATATATATCAAGCTATTTAGAGGAAGACTTTATATATGCTCAAAACCCTTATAGTGAGCATTTTGGAAGGGCATTTGCATACCTTACTATATTAGGCGGAGAGGACAGAAGTTTCACTGGAAATAGAAGCGAATTTTTAGGAAGAGGCGGAAATGTTGAGGAACCTGAAGCTCTAAAGAAAGTTAGGTTATCAAATGTTACTGGAGCTGGATACGACCCTTGTTTAGCATGTAATACTAAGATTTCATTAAAACCAGATGAAGAAATCGAATTAGTAGTATTATTTGGTCAAAAAGAAGGAATAGAAAATATAAAAGCTGTAATTAATAGATTTAAAGATATTAGTTATGCTGATAACTCGTTAGTAGAGGTTAAGAATTTCTGGAGGGATTTACTTCATAGAGTTCAAGTTAAAACGCCAGATAAAACCATGGATATTATGCTTAACGGATGGCTTATGTACCAAACTCTCGCTTGTAGGTATTGGGCTAGAACTGCATTTTATCAATCTGGTGGAGCTATGGGCTTTAGAGATCAGCTTCAAGATGTTATGTCCATAGGATTTTTAGATTCAAGCTTTACTAAGGAGCAAATAATACGAAGCGCAACAAGGCAGTTCGTAGAGGGCGATGTTCAGCATTGGTGGCATCCAGTTGTCAATAGTGGTATAAGAACAAGATTTTCTGATGACTTGTTATGGCTTCCTTATGTAACTATAGATTACATAAAAAACACTGGAGATTACAGTATATTAGATGAAGAAGCAGTATATCTTGAAGATGAACCATTAAGAGACGGGGAAGATGAAAGATATAAAGTTACTCCAGAATCAGATAAAAAAGGAAGCATATATGAACATTGTATAAGAGCTATAGAGATTTCTTTAAGATTTGGGGAACACAATATTCCACTTATGGGAAGTGGAGACTGGAATGATGGTATGAGTACTGTAGGAAACGAAGGAAAAGGAGAAAGTGTATGGCTTGGATGGTTCTTATACAGCATACTAGATAACTTTAAAGAAATTTGTAAACATAGAAATGATGAAGAAAAGTTCACACGATATGAAGAAATGAGAGATTTTATAGGAGAAAATCTAGAGAAAAATGCTTGGGATGGAGGCTGGTATAGAAGAGCCTACTTTGACGATGGAACTCCACTTGGTTCCATAGAAAATGATGAATGTCAGATAGATTCTCTATCACAATCTTGGGCAGTTATATCTGGAGCAGGAAGAAAAGAGCGTGTAGAAGAAGCAATGCGTGCCTTAGAAAAATATTTAATTAAAGAAGATAAAGGAATAGTGCTTCTACTTACACCACCTTTTAATAATTCTAAGTTAGAACCAGGATATATAAAAGGTTATATTGCTGGAGTTAGAGAAAATGGAGGTCAATATACCCATGCAGCTACTTGGGTAATATTAGCTATGGCGAAGTTAGGTTATGGATATAAGGCATGGAAAACCTTCCATATGATAAATCCTATAAACCATTCAAAATCTCATCTAGAATGTGAAAGATATAAAGTAGAACCTTACGTAATGACCGCCGATGTATATGGTGCAGAAGGTCATGAAGGAAGAGGAGGTTGGAGCTGGTATACTGGAACTTCTGGATGGATGTTTAGAGTAGGTATTGAAGGAATCCTTGGACTAAAGCTAAAAGGAGATAAGGGATTCACTATAGAACCAGCTGTTCCAGATGAATGGAATGAATATGAGATTAACTACAGAAAAGATAAATGCTCCTATAACATTAAGGTTGTTAGAGGGGAAAAGAAAGAAATTTATCTTGATGGTAAACTATTAGAGGATAATCTAGTTCCATACTTAGAAGATGGAGAACATATAGTTAAAGTGGTTATCTGACTAAGAGAGAGACTATTGTAATTAGTTATTGCAATGGTCTCTTTTTTTATTTTTGCATCCCTATCCTATTGACGCGCACTTCTATTCTGTAGGAGCGGTTCTAAGCTCCATTAGATTCCTTATATCTTCTTCCTTTTAGAAGCTCGAAGAACTTAATTAAATTCCTTATCTTTCTCAGCGTCAGTCTAATCCTTTTACTTATTAGGAACAAAGTAAACTTTTTTAAAAAAGCCTTGCTAATAAATTAAGGCAAAGTCAAAATCCATATTAAACAATAGAAGAATAGAAAAATATTTTTTATAAAGATGAATAATGAGTAGGAAGAAAAGTAGACTACCCAGTGTCAAAGTGTCAAAGTGTCAAAGTGTCAAAGTGTCAAAGTGTTAAAGTGTCAAAGTGTCAAAGTGTCAAAGTGTCAAAGTGTCAATATGGTGTTATGCTGTACTTAGAAGGAATTTAATGAAACTCTTGAGAAGAAGAGTTTCTACAGAATATAAGTGTATATATGAAGGGGGTAGAGGAAAATGAGAAAACTAAAATTTTTATTTATTACATTACTTTCAGTCATAATTTTAACAGCTTCACTAGTTGGTTGTGAAAGTAAAAAGAATGATGTTCCAAGGGTTAAAGGGTTATTCTATAAAGTAGAAAAGAATGGGAACTATTTATATCTTGGAGGTTCTGTTCACGTAGGAAAAGAAGTTAAATTTGTAGATTCAGTTGAAAAAGCCTATAAAGAATCTATTGGACTTGGAGTAGAAGTAGATATACAAAGTAGTAAAATTAGTGAGACTATGAATAATGAGAGTATGTATCCAGAAGGAGATAATTTACTTAATCATATAACTCCAGAAACTAAAGAAAAGATAGAAAATATAATCTCGGAATTAGGATTAAAGCTAGATTATAAACAATATAAATTATGGGCTCTTCAATCAGTAATGACTACAGCTATAGCAAATAAAGCAGAACTCAGCGTTTATAATGGCATAGACTATAAATTTATTACAAAAGCTAATATAGATAAGAAGCCTGTTATATCTTTAGAGAATTTAGATATTCAACTAAAAGCATTAACAGTAGGAGGAGATGAGTATCAGATAGAGCTTTTTAACAATTATCCAAGCATAGAAGAGCAACAAAAACTACTTTCGGAGTTATATGAAGCCGTAATTAATGGAGACATACCGCAAATAGAAAAATATACATCAGCCATTGATTCAGGCAGTAAGTTATCTAGAGAATCCTACGAATCTTTAGTTGTAGAAAGAAATAAGAACATGCTCTCTAAGATAGAAGGATTTATATCCGAAAACAAAAAATACTTTATAGTAGTTGGGGCGGGGCACATAGTTGGAGAAGATGGAATTATTAAAGCCTTAGAAGATAAAGGTTACTCAATTACTAGACTAGAATAATAAATAAAGGAGTTTCTATTAGGAATGAACTGATAGAAGCTCCTTTTACCTTTAATTAAATAATAGTTTAATTGTTCTAACAAGATAAGTACTTTATACTAACGCATATTTCTATAGTTAATCAAATGAAATAGGTTAGAACATGCCCCTATAAAAATACAGCGGCTCGATAGGAGACGTCTGTATTTTTATAGAGAAAGCAAGAAAAGAAGAAAAAAGGAATCTAATGAGACTTGCACCGCTAATCGGTAGAAGCTCTCCTCAGCTTCAATCTAATCATTTAAGTCTCTAAAGGGCAGTAGTGCAAGAATAGAAGAATTGCACCTATGATCGTAGACACGCACTGCTGAAGCGCCAGTCTAATCCTTTTACTTATTAAGAACAAAGTAAACTTTTTTGAAAAAGACCTTGATAATAAGTCACGGAAAAGCCAAAATGCCTATTGAAGAATTGAAGAATTGAAGAATTGAAGAATTGAAGAATTGAAGAATTGAAGAATTGAAGAATTGAAGAATTGAAGAATTGAAGAATTGAAGAATTGAAGAATTGAAGAATTGAAGAATTGAAGAATTGAAGAATTGAAGAATTGAAGAATTGAAGAATTGAAGAATTGCACTACTATTCGGTAGACGCGGTTCTAGCGTCAGTCTAATCCATATTGGTAAAGGAATCTAATGGAGCTTGAGAAGAAACTCCTACAGGGAAGTAGTTAAAAGGAATCTAATGAGACTAGGGAAGAAGTCTCTACAGGGCAGTAGTGCACATCTATTCGGTAGACACGCACTGCTTATCTGTAGAAGTTCGAAGAACTTCATCAAATTCCTTCTCTGCCTTAGCTTCAATCTAATCTTTTTTATATTGGTAAAAATGAATCTAACGAGACTAGGGGAGAAGTCTCTACAGGATAGAAGTGCAGCTTCAATCTAATCCTTTTTTATATGGGCAAAAAGGAATCTAATGAGACTTGCACCGCTAATCGGTAGAAGCTCTCCTCAGCTTCAATCTAATCATTTAAGTCTCTACAGGGTAGCGGTACAAGAATAGAAGAAAGTTCATTAGTGAATAAATACATAAACTTATGAAGAAAATAATTAGAGATAAAACATAGGAGGAAGATAGAGATGAAAAAAATATTTACTTTGATACTTACGTCAATGCTTTTAGTTGGATGTACAGCAAAAGATTCTGGTGCAGCTAAGAACGGAGAAAATGCTACACTTTTAGATAAGGTTAAAAAGGCAGGAGTTATAAAAATAGGTACTGAAGGTACTTATGCACCTTTTACGTACTATGATAGTTCGGGGACTTTAACTGGTTTTGATATAGACATAGCAAATGAAATAGCTAATAGGCTTGGTGTCAAAGCAGAGTATGTTGAAACAAAATGGGATGGAATGTTTGCTGGGTTAGATGCAGAAAGATTTGATGCTATAGCTAATCAAGTTGGAATAAAAGCAGAGAGGCAAGAAAAATATGACTTTTCAGATCCATATATAGTTTCAAAAGCAGTTCTTATAGTTAATAAAGATAATACAGATATTAAAACCTTTGATAATTTAAAAGGAAAAAAGTCAGCTCAAAGTTTAACTAGCAACTTAGCTGATATAGCAAGGAAGTACGGAGCTGAAATAGTTCAATCTGATGGATTTAATCAGTCTATAGATTTATTAACCTCAAAAAGAGTTGATGCTACAGTTAATGATAGCTTGTCATTTTATGATTTAAATAAACAAAAACCTGATTTAGGGGTAAAAATTGTGGCTGAATACGAAAATGCAGATAAGTGTGGAATAATGTTTAGAAAAAATAATAAGGAACTAGTTGATGCTGTTAATAAAGCGTTAGCAGATATGAAGAGTGATGGAACATATTTAAAAATATCAGAAAAATGGTTTGGTACAGATGTATCTAAATAGAAGGAAAAGCTTATGAATTTTGATGAAAGAATAGTAAGGATAGTTAAAGATTCCTTTTTTCCATTACTTGAGGCTGGGATTAAGTTTACAATACCTGTAGCTGTTATATCATTTGCACTAGGACTAATATTAGCTTTGTTTATAGCTTTAATGAGAATATCAGGAGCTTGGCTATTAGAGGGAATAGCAAAATTTTATGTTTGGATAATAAGAGGAACCCCTTTATTAGTACAGTTGTTTATAATTTTTTATGGATTACCTAAAATTGGAGTGATATTAGCACCACTTCCATCAGCTATTATTGGATTTACTATGAATATGGGAGCATATAATTCTGAGGTCATAAGAGCGGCAATAATATCTATAGCTAAAGGACAATGGGAAGCTGCCTATTCTATAGGAATGACTAAAAGGCAGGCCTTAGATAGAATAATTTTACCTCAAGCTGCAAGGGTATCAATACCTCCGTTATTTAATTCTTTTATAAGTTTGGTTAAGGATACATCTCTTGCAGCATCTATAACTTTGACCGAAATGTTTCAAGTAGCACAGAGAATAACAGCAGCCACTTATGAACCTCTTGTATTGTATTGCGAAGCTGCATTTATTTATCTGATGTTTTGTACAGTATTAACCTTTATTCAAGGATGGATAGAACTCAGATTAGATAAGTATGTAGCTAAATAATTGGAGGAATTATATGATTAAAATAAAAGGCTTAATAAAGAGGTTTGGGGATAGTTTAATATTAAAAAATGTAAGTTTAGATATTAATAAAGGTGAAACTGTTGTTATAATCGGTCCATCTGGATCTGGAAAAACAACTTTTTTAAGATGTATTAATTTACTTGAGATACCCAATGACGGAGAAATAAATTTAGGAGAAAACAAAATTATTTTCCACGACCCAAATAAGGTCAGTCAAAAAGAAATATTAGAACTTAGAAAAAATACAGGCATGGTGTTTCAAAGTTTTAATCTTTTCCCACATAAAACTGTAGAAGAGAATATTATAGAAGGACAGATTACTGTTCTTAAGAGAGGTAAGGGAGAAGCTATAAGTAAGTCAGATGAGTTACTTAGTAAAGTTGGGTTAAGTGATAAAAAAAGCAGCTACCCTCATGAATTATCAGGAGGGCAACAACAAAGAGTGGCAATAGCTAGAGCCATGGCCATGGATCCAGCGGTAATCTTATTTGATGAACCTACATCGGCGCTAGATCCAGAGCTCGAGGTTGAAGTTTTAAATGTAATGAAGGAGCTTGCAAAGGAAGGAATGACAATGATTGTAGTAACTCATAAAATGAGCTTTGCAAGAGATGTGGCTAATAAGGTTGTCTTTATGGATAATGGAATTATAGTTGAAGAAGGTACACCCAATTATATATTTAAAGAGTCAAAAAACGAACGATTAAGACAGTTCTTGAACATAATAAATGATTAGTATAATTGATATATTAATTAAAATATGCTTGAATATATAATGAATTAATAAGTGGTGAGAAAAATATTTTATGATTTATTAAAAATATATTGGCAATATTAATACTCATATGCTATACTAATAGTATTAACAAAGGCGTTTTCAGTAACATGAAAGCGCCTTATTTTTTATTATTAAATAAATATGTAGACAATGAAGTCAATTTCTTTATTTCAAGAAATTGGCTTTTTCTGTTTAAGTATAAATAAGGTGGTGTAAGATGAAAAAAATAATTATTAAACTAGATCATGTTGATAAATGTTTTGAAAAAAATCATATAGTTAAGGATTTATGTTTGGAAATTTATGAAGGTGAATTTTTAACAATGCTTGGACCCTCAGGATGTGGAAAAACTACTACCTTAAGAATGTTAGCAGGTTTTGAGGATTCAACTAATGGAATTATAAGTGTTGAGGGAGAGGATGTTCGTAATAAGGCTCCTTATGAGAGAAATTTAAACACAGTTTTTCAAAACTATGCGCTTTTTCCTCATATGAATATTTATGATAATGTTGCATTTGGGCTAAGTATGAAGAAGGTAAACAAGTCAGAAATTAAAGAAAGAGTTAAGGAAATGTTAGAGCTAGTTCAGCTTAAGGGGTTTGAGAAAAGGAAGCCAGATCAACTTTCAGGAGGACAAAAGCAAAGGGTAGCCATAGCTAGAGCTCTTATAAATAGACCAAAGGTATTATTATTAGATGAACCTCTAGGAGCCTTGGATCTGAAACTTAGAAAACAGATGCAAATTGAACTTAAAAGATTACAGAAAAAATTAGGAATTACATTTATATATGTTACTCATGATCAAGAAGAAGCTCTTACTATGAGCGATAGGATAGCTATTATGAATGGTGGAGTATTGGAGCAAGTGGGAACTCCAGATGAGATATATGAAAGACCAGTATCAAAATTTGTTGCTGATTTTATAGGAGAATCAAATATATTTTCTGGAACTATTAGAGCAAATAATGGAGATTATTTGAAAATAGATGTTGATGAAGGACAAGTGGTCTCTTATGCTAAAGGATTTATGGAGGAAGAGCAGGTATATGTATCAGTAAGACCTGAAAAAATCAATATGTCCATGCAGTCCATAGAGGGTTTTTCTATAGTAGGTATAGTTAAAGAGCATGTATATGTTGGATCTATGATTAAGAGTATTGTAGTTTTATCTTCGGGAGAAGAGATAAAAATAAATAGGTTAACAGGAGAGGATTTAATTCCAATAGGTAAAAAAGTATATATACATTGGAATGTTAAAGATGCTGTAGTTATGCACTCAAAGGACAATGAAGTGAATTTTATAGAGGAAGAGAGAGGATTAGAGTTTATAGAAAATAAAAGGACTATAAGTGTATAGGGGGGATAGAATGGAGACAGTTAATAAAAAGCTAGTTAATAATTTTAATAAGGCAATAATACCAATAATTACTATGGTGGGACCAGTTACTTTTTGGCTTTTATTATTTGTATTAATACCTCTTATATATGTTCTTGGAATTAGTTTTATGGAAAAGGGGGTATATGGTGGCGTTGAAGCTTCTTTTACCTTAGCTAACTACAAAGCACTATTTGATCCTTTATACCTGAATATATTTTTAAGATCCTTAATTATAGCAACAGCTACTACCTTTTTATGTTTAATAATAGGATATCCTTTCGCATATTTCATATCAAAAAGATCGCCAATGACAAGAGTAATATTATTAATGTTAGTTATAGTGCCCTTTTGGACTAATTCTTTAATTCGTACTTATGGGTGGATTATTATTCTTAGAACTGAGGGGTTATTAAATCAAGTACTCATGACGCTTCATATTATTAATGAACCTTTAAAGATAATGTATACCAATATTGCTGTAATGATTGGTATGGTATATACTCTATTTCCATTTATGGTATTACCTTTATATTCTTCAATTGAAAAACTAGATAAGTCGCTACTTGAAGCCGCAAATGACTTAGGAGCTAAACCTAAGAATTCATTTTTAAAGGTGACTCTTCCTTTAACTAAATCAGGGATTTTTGCAGGTTCTATATTAGTATTTATACCAACTTTAGGATATTTCTTTATTCCTGATTTATTAGGTGGAAGTAAAATAATGCTTATAGGGAATTTAATAAAAAATCAATTCTTAACAGCAAGGAATTGGCCTCTTGGAGCAGCGTTATCCATGGTATTAATAATATTAACAATAGTTCTTGTTGGAATATACTCAAAAACTGGAGGAGATATGGAGGATATAGGAAGGGGATTTTAGTATGAATAGAAGTAAAAAGTTATTTAATATATCAACGTTAGTATATGTATGTCTTGTTTATTTGTTTTTATATCTGCCTATTTTTGTGTTGGTATTATTCTCTTTTAATAGTTCAAAACTAAACATTAATTTTGAGGGATTTACTTTAAAGTGGTATGGGGAGTTGTTTTCAAATGGACCACTTCTTGAGGCCTTAAAGAATACAATGATAGTTGCTTTTTTTAGTACTTTAGTTTCTGGAATAATAGGAACAATAGCGGCTGTGGGAATGTACAGGTATAGTTTTAAGGGGAAAAGTGTAATAGATAGTTTATTATATGTACCAGTAGTTATTCCTGAAATAGTTTTGGGAATTTCGTTACTTTCATTTTTTTCACTTATAAAAATAGATTTAGGTTTATTTTCTTTAGTGCTTGCCCATGCAACCTTTAGCATACCTTTTGTGGTTATAACTGTAAGATCTAGACTCAGCGGGTTTGATAAATCAATAGAAGAAGCAGCTATGGATTTAGGAGCTAGTAGATTAAAAACTTTTTTAAAGGTCACCTTACCTGTTATATGGCCAGGGGTAATGTCTGGAGTATTATTAGCATTTACTTTATCTTTAGATGATGTAATAATAAGCTTTTTTACTACAGGGCCACAAAGTAATACCTTACCTTTAAAGATTTTCTCAATGGTTAAAACGGGAGTTACTCCTGATGTAAATGCACTTTCAACTTTGATGCTCTTAGCAACCTTTATGGTAGTTGGAGCGGCTCAATATATACAAATAAGAAAAGAAAAAAGTTTAAATTACAATAATGATTAAGAGGGGTGTAGAAATGAAATTAAAAAAGGTTTTAGGAATTTTACTAACAACTACCATTTTAGTTGGGGGGCTATACGGTTGTGGAAAGAAGTCTTCTGAAAGTAAAGGTGAGTTAAATGTTTTTAACTGGACAGAATATTTACCACAATCTGTTATTGATAAATTTCAAGAAGAGTATGGAATAAAGGTTAATTATAGTAACTACTCTTCAAATGAGGAATTACTAGCAAAAGTTCAAACGGCAAATGAAGGAACTTATGATATTGTGGTACCTAGTGACTATATGGTAGATATAATGATTAATAAAGGACTACTTGAAAAGATAGATACTGATAAGATTACAAACTTTAAAAATTTAGATGAGGCGTATTTAAATCAATATTTTGATAAAGGAAATGAATATTCTGTTCCTTATTTAGCAGGTGCGGCAGTTATTGCTGTAAATAAAGATAAGGTTAAGGATAATATAACATCATTTAAAGATCTTTTAAATTCTAAATATAAAGATTCTATAGTAGCTTTAGATGACCAAAGAGCTCTTATAGGTATTGCACTTAGAGCATTAGGATATTCAATGAATGAAGTTGATGATAAAAAACTTCAAGAAGCAAAAGAATATCTAACAAAGTTAAAACCTAATATAAGGAGTTTCGATAGTGATAGTCCTAAAACTTCAATGATAAGTGGAGAAACTTCTATAGGCTTTATGTGGAATGCTGAAGCTGCACTTGCTTACCAAGAAAATAAAAATATACAACCAGTTTTTCCAGAGGAAGGGACTTATTTGTTCTTAGACAACATGGCTATTCCAAAAGGTGCAAAAAATAAAGAGGCAGCAGAAAAGTTTATAGATTTTATCCTTAGACCAGAAATAACAGAAATGATAGCAGAAGAATATCCTTATAAAATTGTAAATAAGGCAGCTTATGATTTATTACCAGATGAGTATAAAAATAATAAGGCTTCAAATTTGCCTACAGAAGTATTCACAAAAGGAGAATATGTTAAGGATGTTGGAGAATCTACATCAAAGTTTGATGATCTTTGGAATTCATTTAAGCAATAGTTATAAAGGAGGGAAGCGCTATGGATGTTAAAAAGATGTATATAGATGGTGAATGGGTAACTTCATCCTCAGGAGAAATAAGAGAAATTATAAATCCGGCTACAGGTAAGGTTATAGAGACGGTTGCAGAAGGAACGGCTGAAGATGTTAAAAAAGCAGTAACAGCAGCAAAAAGAGCTTTCTATGAAGATGGATGGATGGAAACTACAGCTATAGAGAGAGCAAGTTATCTATATAAAATTGCAGATAAATTAGAAAGTATGGAAAAAGAATTTTCTGAGATAGATACTTTAGATAATGGAAAACCACTTAGAGAAACAGCGGGGGATGTACAAGATGGAGTAGCATGTTTAAGATATTATGCAGGTCTTGTTAATAAGCCAAGTGGACAAATTTATGAAGTTCCTGACCCAAATATGCAGTCAATGGTAGTTAGAGAACCTATAGGAGTATGTGGGCAGATAATTCCATGGAACTATCCACTTTTAATGGCTTTATGGAAGATTGCTCCTGCATTAGCGGCAGGAAATACAATTGTATTTAAGCCATCAGAAGTTACTCCACTTAGTGCTATTAAATTATTCGAAGTAATTGAATCTGTAGGGATTCCAAAAGGAGTTGCTAATCTAGTTATGGGAGCAGGAGCTATAGTTGGACATGAGATTGCAGCTAATATGGATATAGATAAGGTTGCTTTTACTGGTGGTACTAAAACAGGACGAAGTATAATGCAGGCAGCCACAGGAAATATAAAAAATATTTCATTAGAGCTTGGAGGTAAATCTCCAAACATTGTATTTGCGGATGCAGATTTTGAGACAGCTGTTGATTATGCATTGTTTGGTATATTTTGCAATCAAGGACAAGTTTGTTCAGCAGGTTCAAGATTAATTCTTGAAGATAAAATATATAATAAGTTCATAGAAAGACTTGTAGAGAGAGCTAAAAAAATCAAGGTTGGATTAGGATTTGATCCAGAAACTGAAATGGGACCTCTTGTAAGTAAAATACAAATGGATAAGGTTCTAAATTATATTGAAATAGGTAAAAAGGAGGGTGCAAAATTAGTTTGCGGTGGAAATAAGATTAACACTGAAGAATTGAAGGATGGATTTTTCGTTGAGCCTACTATATTTATAGATACAACTCCAGATATGACAATAGTTAAAGAAGAGATTTTTGGACCGGTTCTTGTGGTACAAAAGTTTACAGGAGAAGAAGAAGCGATAAAACTAGCAAATGATACAGTTTATGGACTTGCTGGTGCAGTATTTACTCAAGATGGAGCTAAAGCTATGAGAGTTATAAAAAAATTAAGAGCCGGAATTACTTGGGTGAATTCATATCATCCAACATTTAATGAAGCACCTTGGGGTGGATATAAACAAAGTGGAATAGGAAGAGAACTTGGAACTTTTGGTTTAGAGGAGTATACAGAAGTGAAACAAATTAATATTAATTTAAAACCTGAACCATTATATTGGTTTAAAGAATAATGAAAAGGAGTAGATATTTATGGAAAAGAAATTTGTGCTTGAGGATTTAGAAAGAATCCTAAGCTATGTAACTGGTGATGAACTGACGGCATACGATAAGAAGAAAATAGTAAAGGAAGCAGTTGATAATTATAATAATTATGTGAATCCTGGCTGGTTAAAGTATAGAAAATCAGTTTCTACAAATGCAGCTTTTGTTGAATGGACTGACAATGATTCATATTTTTATGATGTAAATGGAGAAGAGTTCATAGATTGTTTAGGTGGTTTTGGGATTTTTATGTGTGGTCATAGAAATGAAGAGATATTAGAGGTTGTTGAAGCTCAACTTAAGAAGCAAGCCCTTCATAGTCAAGAGCTTTTAGATCCATTAAGAGGGTACCTTGCTAAAGCTATGGCTGAGATTACTCCAGGAGATTTAAACTATTGTTTCTTTACAAATGGAGGAGCTGAAGCTGTAGAAATGGCTATAAAACTTGCAAGAATAGCTACTGGAGGTAGCTGGTATATTTCTGCCGTAAACGGATTTCATGGTAAGTCTATGGGAGCTATTTCTCTAGGGGGAAAGGATACCTATAGAACTCCATATCTTCCTATGATACAGCAAGTACAACACGTTGAATATGGAAATGCAGAGGATATAAGAAAAGCCATAAGAAATTTAACACATGTAGGTGAAAAAGTTGCAGCAGTTGTACTTGAGCCTATACAAGGGGAGGGAGGTATTATTATTCCACCAAAGGGATATCTAAAAGAGGTAAGAAAAATATGCGACGAGTATGATGTGTGTCTAATTTTAGATGAAATTCAAACTGGTATGGGAAGAACTGGCACCATGTTTCGTTGTGAAGCAGAGGGGGTTGTTCCAGATATTTTAACTTACGGAAAAGCTTTTGGTGGGGGAATTATGCCTATAACAGGAATTATTGCAAGACCACATTTATGGGTGAAGGAGCTTCAAGATAATCCTTGGATTTTAGGATCACCAACTTTTGGAGGTAATCCACTTGCTTGTTCTGCAGCGCTAGCTACTATAAAATATATGTTAAAACATGATATTCCTAAACAAGCTCATGAAAAAGGGGAATATTTGCTTAAGGGATTAAACAAGCTAAAAAGTAAATATCCTGAACTAATCCAAGAGGTTAGAGGGGTTGGATTAATGATAGGAGTAGAGTTTAATAAAACTGAAATGGGATTTTCAGTTGCAAAAGGACTTTTCTCGAGAAAAGTAATGACAGCTGGTACTCTAGTAAATTCTAAAACTATAAGATTTGAACCTGCAGCTACAACTTCATATGAAGATTTTGATAAGGTATTAAAAAGATTAGATGAGGCGTTAGCAGATACAAAAAAACTTTTTAATCATAGTGATTCTAAAATAGGTTAATAAATTATAAAGTGACAGTTGGCAATAAGAGATTAATTCTCTGAAATTTGTCTACTGTCACTTTTATTATAATTGATTTACAAATTCTTTATGAAGATGTTTTTCTAAGTTAAATCCTAAATCTCTTAATACTGAATCTAAAGCTTTAAGTGTCAAATAGAGTTTATCTTCATAACAGTTTTCACCCATATGTCCTATACGAAACACCTTATCTTGTAAAAAGTCAAATCCACCGGCTATCATTATATGATGTTCTTTAAGCATCTTATTAAATATGTCACTGTAGTTAAGCCCTATTGGAACTAATATAGTAGAAACTGTATTTGAGGTGTGTGTTTCTGGAAATAGTTCTAGCCCAGAATCTTTTAGAGTATTTCTAAGAGCGGTGGAATATTTTGAATGTCTAGAAATTACCCCGTCTTTATCTTCTAATATATTATCTAAAGCAACATCAAATGCATATAGATCACTTATAGGCTGAGTATAAGGAAACCATTTATCCTCGTACCAAGTATTCCAAACAGAAAGATTAGTATAAAATCCTCTTATAGGTTGAGTTCTATTATTTATAGCATCTAGAGCTTTAGAGCTTAAACTTAAAAATGTTAGTCCAACTGGAGCAGAAAGACACTTTTGAGAACCGCCTACTATAAAATCTATATTCCAGTCATCTACATAAACTTCTTCTCCACCTATACTAGATACGGCATCAACGACAGAAATTATATTATAACTATTAAGAAGTTTACATATGTCTTTTATTGGGTTAGTTATACCAGATGGTGTTTCACAATGAACTAATGTTGCTATTTTATAATCATGGTTTTCTTTAAGAAAGTTTTCTAATTGATTTATATCAATTCCTTTTCTTTTATTACCATGAAAATAGTCAACCCTGCCGCCATACATTTTTCCAAAGTCTCCAAAGCCTTCTCCATATATACCATTTTCAATACATAAAACCCTATCTCCATCTTCTATTAAAGAAGCACAAGCAGCCTCTAAACCTAATATTCCTTCTCCTGCTAAAACAAGAGTTTTATTTTTTGTATTTAATAGGAGTTGTAATTTTGAACATATATTTTTATAGAAGTCGAAAAACTCCAAATCTAAGTCAGGATTAGTTATTTCCTTTGCTAAGGCAAGTCGTACATTTTCTTTGATATAAGTAGGTCCAGGTGTCATTAATAAAGTATTCATAATAATAACCTCCTTACAGGTTAGTTAGAATATTTCTACGAGAAAAAGCTCCTTGTAGATAGTAAGCTAAAGGAAGTCCTATTACTGCACCAACAACACATTGCATAAAGTTACCCCATATAGATTGAATAGGTGCTATAAAATTGCCTAACATCGCAGCTTCTGTAAGATAGTAACCACCAACCATAATTATAGTTGCAATTATTATTCCTAAAGAATTGAATATTATTACTTTTGATTTAGATGAACCAGCTTTATGAGAAAGATATCCCATAATATATCCCATAGTGAATCTTATTATAAATGTAAATGGTGCCCATATAAAATATGAACTTGTTACATCAAATAAAGCCATGCCAAACGCCCCCGATATGGCACCAGCTTTTTTGCCAAAAACTATAGCAATAGTAAAAGCCATTACATTACCTAGATGAAATAGTCCTCCAGAAGTAGGACCAGGTATGTTTATAAATCTAGTAGCTACGTAAACTAAAGCTATAAACAGACCGTATAAAGCAAGGTTTTTTATTTTTGATTGATTTGTAGTAGTATTATTCATTAACACTAAGCCCCCTTGGTAATTTTTATTGAATATATCTTAACGCAAATATATAAAAAATTAAAATGTATGCATACAATTATAAATGCTTTTAGTATCACTAAATTTATAAGTTTAATAATATATAATATATCAATAAAAAATGGGAGAAAATTTATGAGTTATACTACAGATAGACAACCTCAGGGGAGAGCAAGGTCCACTGCTAATCTACTTAGAGAAGGTATGATAGCAGAATTAGTTGCTATAGATGATTATAGCTATTTCATTAGTTATACCGATAATAGAGAAGTAAAAGAAATACTTCATCATATAATGGAAGAAGAAAAAAGACACTATGGAATGTTTTTAGATGCTCTAAGGAAAGTAGATGATGAAGAAAGTGCTATGCAGGAGAAGGTAAAAAATGAAGTTAGGCTATCCAATAGAGGAAGAGAAAAGTTAGGGATAAAAAATAGACCAGCAAAAGATGATTTATTAAAATTTATAAGAGATGCCATTAAAGGAGAGTTGGAGGCAATAATACTTTATGATCACATGGTTAATGAAATTTGTGATGAGTATGTAAATAAGATTATAAATAGTATAACTAAAGAAGAAAAAGAACATGTTGAAGAACTTACTAAGGTTTTAGTACTTTTAGATAAGGATACTTATGGGCCAATAGGCTGGGATCTATAAATTAGGAAAAGTGATGCAAAATGTTGTGCATCACTTTTTGACTATAAAAGAAAATCAAGTGTTATAAATTAATAAAAACACTCTCACATATTATTTGAATAGTATATTATAAATAATAATTTGTAAGGGTGTTTATTTTGGCAAAAGGTTATATATTAGTTAGATTATTTAAGGTAAAGGATGCATTGCCTATAACAAAAGCTAAGCTTAAAATTGTAAATGCTGAAAATAAGGAAGTAGTTTATGAGAATGAGGATGCATTTGATATAAGTGGAAGAAGTAAGAATATAGAAGTTATAACTCCAGAAAAGTCTCTTTCCTTAAAACCTTATGAGGAGGGCATACTTCCTTATGGAGTATATAATATAGAGGTAGATTCAGAAAAAGATGGTAAGGTTATAGTAGAGGGAGTAAGTGTATTTGAAGAAAATACATCTATACAAAATATTGAAATAGTTGAGGAGAATAATAAGAATAATTTTAAGGGTTCACCAAAACAAATAGTTATTTCACCTCAAAAGCTTGTTATGAAGAATGGATTAGGCGAAAAACAAGGAATTTCAATTACACCATATGTTTTGGACGAAGTATATATACCTGAATTTATTATAGTTCATTTAGGAGCTCCAAGTGCAGCCGCAGAAAATGTTACAGTAGGATTTATTGACTACATAAAAAATGTTGCTTCAAGTGAAATTTATCCAACCTGGCCAGAAGAAGCTCTAAAAGCCAATATTTATTGTCAGATATCTTTTGCATTAAATAGAATTTATACAGAATGGTATAGAAATAAAGGGTATTCTTTTCAAATAACGAACTCTACTGCTTATGACCAATATTTTATAAAAGGTAGAAATATATTTGAGAACATAAGCAAGATTGTTGATGATATTTTTAGTAAATATATTATAACCATAGGAAACAAAACTCCATTTTTTGCTCAATATTGCAATGGAACTACTGTTACCTGTGATGGGTTATCTCAATGGGGGACTGTGGATTTAGCAAAAGCAGGAATGGAGGCATTTGGAATTATTAAATATTATTTTGGTGAGGATAAGGAGTTAGTTAGAGCTACTATAATTGAAGGTATACCAGAATCCTATCCAGGAACACCTTTAAGACTTAATGATATAAACGAAAATGTTAAAGTAATTCAAAAGCAATTAAATAGAATATCTAAAAATTTTCCTGCAATACCTAAAATACCTTTAGAGGATGGGAATTTTGGAAAAGACACTGAGGAAGCAGTTAAGACTTTTCAGAGAACTTTTAATTTGACACCAGATGGTATTGTAGGTAGAGCTACTTGGTATAGAATATCTAGTATTTATGTTGGGGTAAAAAGACTAGCTGAATTAGAGCAAGAACCAGAAGAAGAGATTAAAGAGCCAGAGGGAGATGGAAAGTACCCAGGATATTTATTAAAATATGGATCAAGGGGAGAGAAAGTAAGGGAGATGCAAAGCTATCTTGCTGAAATTGCTAAATATTATAATATACCAAGTATACTTCCAGATGGAATATTTGGTAATATAACCAAGCAAACTGTTATAGAATTTCAAAGGTTATTTGGATTGGACGCAGATGGAATAGTCGGAGTTGATACTTGGGATATGATTTATAACGTGTATAAAAAATTAGAGCGAAAAAATATTAGAGAAACCTATATATATTCTTCTGATTATCCGGGATATGTGCTAAAAGAATATTTAATTAATGATGATATAAAGTGGCTACAGACTTACTTAAATGCAATAGCTAAATTTTATAAAGAGGTTCCGACTATAGCTGTAGATGGTATATATAGAAAAAGGACTAGAAATGCTGTAAGTTCTTTTCAGAGACTCTTCGGATTGAGTCCTACTGGGGAAATAGGATATAACGATTGGAATAAATTAATATCTGTATATAAATCTTTAGGTGATGAAAAAGACAATAAGAGAATTGAAAATATATATGATTATCCAGGATTACCGATTATGATTGAAGATAAAGATGGATACGTGACTATTTTACAAAAGTATATAAACATTTTATCTAAGAATAATTATAGAGTACATCAAGTAAAGGTTACTGGATACTTCAACGAAGAAACTGAACTTGCAGTAAAGAAGCTTCAAAAAGAATTTGATTTACCTCCTACTGGTAAGGTAGATGAAGCCACATGGAATAAAATTTTATCAATATATAAAGCCTTATATACAGGAGATTTAGTTAAAAGAAAAAGACATTAGAAATCCTTAGAAGATAAATAAACAGTTATTGCAAGAGATTTAAATAACTGTTTATTTATTTTTTTCTATATTATGGAACAAAACAAGTTGACTACTGACAACTTATAAAATATAATTAAGTTGTGATTAAAATGAAAGGAGAACTGTTGATGATAAAAGTTTGTTTATTAGGGTTAGGTAGAACAGGAAAAGAAATAGCTAAAGTTTTATTGGAAGAAGAGGATATAGACCTAACTTTTGTGGTATGTAGTAAAGATAGTGAAAAGGCTAATAGGGATTTAGGAGAAGTATTAAATATAAGTAATACTGGGGTAAATGTCATAGCGTCCGATGATCTTGAAGGTTATATATTAAAATATAAACCTCAAGTAGCAATAGATTTCTCTAAAAGTGAAGCTGCTGTAGAAAATGCAAAAATATTATCTAAGATGAAAGTTAAAATAATTATTGGAACTACAGGTTTTAATGAATTGCAACACAAAAAGTTAGTTAATTTAGCTAGAGAAAATAAAACAGCCATAGTTCATGCACCAAACATAACAGTAGGAGTAAACGTATTAATGACACTTACTAACATAGCAGCAGGTATTCTCCAAGACTATGATTCTACAATTATAGAATCTCATTTTAAAGAAAAGAAGGAGGCTCCTACAAGCACAGCTAAAAAGATTGCAAATGAAATAGTAAAAGGACATGCTTATGAAGAAAATATTAATAACATTGATATTAATTCCATCCCTATATTATCAGTAAGAGCTGGTGGAATAGTGGGTAGACATAAGGTAATAATGGCTGGAGAACATGATAAGATTGAGATAACACATGAGTCTTTTTCTAGAAAGGCTTTTGCATTAGGGGCATTAAGAGCAGTAAGATTTATCGTTGATAAGATTGGTTATTATGAGATGGATGATGTTCTTAATCTAAAGGAAATAATGAATAAGTTCTCAGAAAGAAGTATATTAGTAAATCAAATGGAAAATTAATGAATATGATTTAGATAAAGAAGGTGTTGAAAAATAATTTTTAAAATTATTTTTCAACACCTTTTATATGGTTTTAGCTAAAAAATTCTAAAATGTAAGAGCATTCAAAAGTACTTCCTATTTCTAATTTTTCTACGCCTTCTCTGTCTTTAAATTCTCCAGCAAAACCTTCATAATCAGCATGACCATACCAAGGCTCGATACATACAAAAGGTGCACCTGTAGGTTTAGACCACAAACCTAGGTAAGGGAATCCACTAAAATCCATAGACATATATTTATTATGGTTTTTAGACTTTAAATAAATTTTGTTGGATTTTAAATTATTAAATACTAAAGCGTCATTTTTAAAAACTTCTTTTGATAAAGGAATCTTATTCTCATTATCTAGATAAGGAATATTTTTATTTGTATAAAGTCCTGTAATTGGAGAAAGTTCCATTATAGAAGTGGTTTCCTTTTCAGAGAACTCAAAATAATAGTCATCTATAGCTTTACCTTCTTCTATTGAACAAAGGAAAGCAGGGTGAGCGCCTACAGAAAAATAGATATCTTTATCATCTAAATTATCTACAGTGTAACTTACCTTTATAGAATTATTTATAAGGGTATATTTTACTTTTAGTGAAAACTTATAAGGATATATTTCTAAAGTTTTTTCGTTATATTTTAAAAGAAATTCTAAGGAATCTTGAGACTTATTTATTAATTCATAATTGCATACTCTACCGAATCCATGTTGAGGAAGCTCATAGGTATTTCCATTAACTCTATATTTATTTTCTGAAACCTTTCCCACTATTGGGAATAAAATTGGAGCATGGTATTTCCAATAATTTTCATCACCATTCCATAGAAATTCTGTTACATTATTTTTAGTTTTAATACTATGTAATTCAGCACCATAAGCATTAGCTTCAACTTTTAAAAATTCATTTTCTATCAACAAGTTCATAAATGTATTACCTCCTGCAAAATAACTAATTCACTACAATTATATCATTAATAAAAGAAATAGTAAGTTATTATAAATCTTTATGTAAGTATTTTGGTATAATAAGTAGTACTAGAGTGTAATTATAAATTATAGCAATTAAGTTAAGGAGACAATGGCATGAAAAAAGATTGTTTTATGGATAAGAATTGCCTTTGGAGTTTTATTAAAAAGTTAATAGTAAGAGTTAATGAGGATGAAATTTTTGCACTTTCTGCTCAATTAGCCTATTATTTACTACTTTCATTTTTTCCACTTCTAATGTTAATTATGATTATTGTAGGATTCAGTAATATAAGTACAACAGATACATTAAAATATTTAGAAGGGCTATTACCTATAAATACCTATTTGCTTATCGAATCTACTGTTATAGAGGTTTTAGATGGACAAAAAGGTCAGTTGCTTTGGTTTTCAGTAATATTATCTATATGGTCCTCCTCATCAGGATTTGCAGCTGTTATAAAAGGATTAAATAAAGCTTATGGAATAAAAGAAACAAGAGGATATATAAAGGGGACTTTAATTTCTATACTTTGTACAATCGGAGTAGTATTAATTATAATTTTAACATTATTTTTAGTTGTATTTGGAGGAGTTATTAGAGAGTTTTTAATTGCCAAACTCCCTTTTGATAATATTATAACCTTCGCTTGGGATATATTGAGATTTGCAATACTTATATTTGTTATGATATTTGTATTTGCCACATTATATCATTTTGCTCCTTGTAAAAGATTAAAGTGGCATGACGCATTACCAGGAGCGGTAACTACAACACTAGGATGGATTGTTGTGTCGTCTTTATTCTCATTTTATGTTAATAATTTCTCGAATTATTCTAGGTTTTATGGAAGTTTAGGCGCTGTGATTGTATTGATGACATGGCTTTATATAACTTCTGTTATACTTCTTTTAGGTGGAGAAATTAATGCGATTTTAATGGAGTAAATAGTTTTTAAATTTATAAAGATTATAAATTATATTTGAATAATATCCTGAATTATGGTTAGAATTTACAATAAAGTAATTCAGGAGGTTAAATTAATGAATAAAATAGTTTTAATGGGAAAAATAATCAAAGACCCTGAACTTAGAGTACTAGAAGAGACAGAAAAAGTATTTACTAAATTTATTATAGCTGTAGAAAGAAATTTTAAAGCATCAGATGGAACTAGAAAATCAGACTTAATCCCTGTAGTAATGTGGGGAAGAAAAGCAGAAGTAATTTGTGAGTATGGAAAAAAAGGAACTATGCTAACATTAAGCGGCCGCTTAAGAACAGGAAGTTATGAAGATAAAGAAGGAAACAAAAAATACATAGCAGAAGTTATCGCAGAAGATTTTAAGTTTTTGCAAAGAAGACAACAAGAAAAAGAAGCGGTTTTGGATGAAATCAAATAATTTCTGGGGGTTTATCCCCAGGAATTATTTGTTTAAGCTATATTTAAACTAAAGCTTCTTTTTAACTTCTTTATCCATAATAGTTTGAGCAAATCCAACACCAAACTCGAAGGCCTTTTTCAAGTCTTCAGGAGATGGTTTAAATAGTATTTTTAAGCCAGGAGTGTATATTTTCATTTTTAATTCCTTTAAACGAGCTTCCATTCTAGGAACTGCCTCACCACTCCAACCATATGAACCAAATGCTCCTGCAAATTTTCCACCGTGAATTACAGGATTGAGTTTAGCTAAAACATCTCTGATTGGCTCGAGTAATTCTCCAACTATTGTTGGCGAACCAAATAAAACACCTTCAGAATCAGAAATGTCTTTTACTATATCTTTTAAGTCATTATGAATAACATTATATAACTTAATATCAAATTTACCTACAGATTGAATTCCTTCAGATATTTTGTTAGCTAGTTGTTCTGTATATCCATAGGCTGAAACATAAGAAATTGTAATTTTTTTTATTTCTTTAGGAGCTGGAGGAGTACTCCACTCTTTATACAAAGATACTATTTTCCATGGATCTTCTCTTAAAACGGGACCATGACCAGGGCAGATAAGATCTATATCCAAATCTTTAATTTTATCTATTGCACTTAAGACATAAGATTTAAAAGGCCCCATTATACAATCAAAATAATATCTTAACGCTTCATTATATTGTTCTTGATCAGGAATTTTATCATTAAATACGTCCTCAAAACAATAGTGTGCTCCAAAGGAGTCGCAAGTAATTAGTGTTTTATCTTCTGGTACATAGGTATATATAGTGTCTGGCCAGTGTAAGAATGGAGCAGATATAAATTTAAGAGTCTTATTTCCTAAACTTATACTGTCGTTATCAGATACCACTATAGCATCTATATCTCTATTAGCTATTTTCTCCATAAACTTAATTGCAGGTGCAGAACCTACTACTTTTGCTTTAGGAGATAAATCTAATAATTTTGCTACAGAGCCTGCATGATCAGGTTCTGTATGATCTACAACTATATAATCTATCTTTGTAACATCAATATCTAGAGTTTTTAAGCGTGCTAAATATTGATCAAAAAACTGTTCCTTTACAGTTTCAAAAACTGCAACTTTTTCACTTCCTTTAACAACATATGAATTATAAGTTGTTCCATAAGGAGTATACATTATAATATCAAAAATCCTTAAATCTGGATCTAAAGCTCCAACCCAATGAATATCTTTTTTTATTTCTAAAGAGCGCATATTTTACACCTTCCTTATATATTATAACATTGTATTATTATATAATAATAATTATCCGTTAATCTTATTATATAATAATTGTTGATAAAAATAAATACTGTAGAATTAATTTACAAATTTATTAAATGGCAATATTTTGTTGATAAAATAGCTATTTTACAATATAATTATGAACTAACAATAAGTTGTTAAGTTTTAGAATAGGAGATATTAATTAATGAGTTCATTATTTTGGGTTTTATTATTGTCTGCAACACCACTAATAGAGCAAAGAGGAGCAATTCCATATGCTATCTATGCTGGAATGGAACCACTACAAGCATTTATAGTAGGTTATTTAGGAAGTCTAATACCAGCTCCTTTTATTTTGCTACTATTTAATGCTATTTATAAGTGGTTAAAAAAATATCCTAAATTTGAAAAGATAACAAATCTTATAGATAATAAAATAAGTAAAAATAAACATAATCTTGAAAAATATAAGGAAATTGGACTTATAACCTTTATAGCTATACCACTTCCTACTACAGGTGTGTGGACAGGAACAGCTATAGCGGCTTTTTTAGGATTGGATTTTAAAAAGTCAATGTTTTGTGCGGCAGTAGGAGCAGCAGGTTCAGCTATATTAATAACAGTTTTATGTATGATTTTCCCAGCTTTATTTTAAAAGAATACTTTATTAAAGAGGTTATCAATTTTGATGGCCTTTTTTATTTGGAATAAAAGGATAAATTGGCATAAATATTGCTTGTTATATTGGTATAAAAAGTTCAAATTATATGATAATGAACTATGCTAAATAAAAAAAACAGTATATAATAATATTTCATTAGAAATTTATTAACATAAAATTAATTATTATTATTGAGAGGTGGTGATAGTAGATCAGTCGAAATATAAGCTAGATTCAGTAACGGGGTGATATAGATATGGAAAAACTAGTAGAAATTATTAAACAAGAAGATAAAAAGAATCCTTATACAGATCAAGAATTAGCTAAAATATTATCTTTACCTAGATTAAAGATTATCAGTGAAAGAAACAAACTAAATATTCCAGACTCTAGAGATAGAAGAAAAAAAATGTTGTTAGAGGACTTAAAAGATATTCTAACTAAAAATCCAAACATGTCAGAGAGGAAGATAACTGATCTGATGATAGAAAGAGGATACAATATCTCTAGAAATATTGTGGCTAGAAATATGAAAGATTTATTAGAGGATACTGAATCAAAAAATGATGACAATAAAGATATTGAAAAATCTTCTAATACATTTAAAGAATATATAAAAAGAGAAGAAAAAACAGAGGAAGATGAATCAGGGTTTAAAAAATTAATAGGTTATAGAGGAAGTCTTAAAAATAAGATTGATTTAGCAAAAGCTGCTATACTTTACCCACCAAATGGATTACATACATTAATATACGGGGGAACAGGAGTAGGTAAAAGTGAATTAGCAGAATGCATGTATGAATTTGCTGTAGCTAACAATGTTAAATCTAAAGACGCTCCATTTATCATATTTAACTGTGCAGATTATGCTGAAAACCCAAATCTTTTAATATCTCAATTATTTGGTGTGGTAAAAGGTGCATATACCGGAGCCAATTCAGATAGAGAAGGATTAGTGGAAAAGGCTAATGGAGGAGTACTATTTCTAGATGAAATCCATAGACTGCCTCCAGAGGGACAAGAAATTCTATTCTATTTAATAGATAAAGGTAAGTATAGAAAACTAGGAGAGACAAATACTGAAAGAAATGTAAATGTTTTAATACTTGCGGCTACAACAGAAAATCCAGAATCTAACTTGCTATTAACCTTTAGGCGAAGAATTCCAATGTTAATAGAATTGCCTAAGCTAACAGATAGACCACTATCAGAAAAGCTTGAAATTATAACAATGTTTTTAGTTAGAGAAGCCAATAGAGTTAATAGAAATCTTTTAGTAACTAGAGATGTACTTATGTGTTTAATGTTATATAACTGTCAAGGGAATATCGGACAGCTTAAGAGTGATATACAAGTAATATGTGCAAAAGGATATGTTAAATACATGTCTAAAAACATTAACGAAGTAATTATTGATATGGAAGACTTAAGTAACATTATTAAAAGTGAGTTCTTAAAAGGAAATAAAATAAACAAAACTATAATGAGCTTAGTTACTGACGATCTATATATTGATATTAAAAATATGAAAAGTCATAAAAGTGAAATTACTAAGTACGTAAATGAGAATGAGATATATCAATATATAGAAAATGAGTTCCAGAATCTTGAGAGTCAAGGAATGAAGTCAGAAGAAATTGATGAAATTCTTTTGCAAAAAGTTGAAGGTAAGTTAGGAAGGATAATTGATAATAAAAATATAACAAAGGTGCTTAATATAAATGAATTAAAGACTATAGTAAGACCTGAAGTTATAAACATAACCGAAAAAATACTAGATATTGTAAGGGATAAATATAAGTTTATAAATAACAGCTTTTTTATAGCACTTGCAATACACATTAACTTTACTATAGAGAGAGTACTTACTGGGAAGAGTATAACAAAATCAAATATAGATGTTACTAAAAAGGTGCTTCCACAAGAATTCCAAGTTGCAGAAAAAATTAGGAAGACTATAGAAAAAGCTACTAATCTACCAATACCAAATGACGAAGCAGGATATATAGCACTATATATTAATAAATTTTGTTCAGATGAATTAATACTAGAACCTAAAGTAAGAGTTATTATAATAACTCATGGACATGTAGCAGAAGGGATGGCAGATGTAGTAAATCAACTATTAGGAGTTGATGATACTATAGGAATAGAAATCGCTCTAGATGAATCCCCAGAAAGTGCCTTAGAGAGAACTATAAAAGTTGTTAAACAAATAGATGAAGGTAAAGGTTGTCTTTTACTTGTAGATATGGGGTCCCTAGGTGGATTTGCTAGTGCTATTGAAGAAAGGACTGGAATAAGAGCTAAAACAATAGGAAGAGTTGATACACTACTAGCTTTGGAAGCAGTTAGAAAAGCTTCAATAGAGGGAGATAGTCTTGATAATATAATGGAAGAATTAAAGGAGTCAAGATTATATCAGGGTACATTTAAGTCAGAGATATCTAGTAGAGCAAATGTAGATGAAAAGAAAAAAGCTTTAGTAACAATATGCTTAACTGGAGAAGGTAATGCCCTAAGTATAAAGAAATATCTTGAAAATCACTTAAAAAGAGATAATAAAGATATAGAAATATTCCCTATGGGCTTTATAAATAAAGAAGATATAGAGGAGGAGATAGAGTTACTTTCAGAGGAATATAATGTGGTAGCAGTTTGTGGAACAATAAATCCTAAGATAAGCAATGTTCCATTTGTATCCTATGAAAGTATATTAAATGGTAAAGGAATAAGCAGAATATCTAAATTTATGGATATATACACACAAGAAGAAGTTGTAAATGAAGAAAGATTAATAGATTTGATACAAGACGACTTGTTGTTTTTAGATATGGATGAATTATCTAAAGAGAGCATTATAGACAAAATGGCAGAAGCTTTAGAAGCTAAGGGATATGTTAATAGCAAATTTATATTAAGTCTATATAAAAGAGAAGCCATGGGTAGTGGAATATTTAATAATACAATAGCAATTCCTCACGGATTGCCAGAAAACGTGATAAAACCGGCAATTGCCATAGCAAAACTAAATAATCCAGTTCAGTGGGAAGGTGAAGTTATGGTAGATTTAGTAGTGATGTTGGCATTAAAAGAAAATAATAGACAAGAAATTAAAAAATTATTTTCCATGATTAGGGAAGAGGATCTTACTGAAAAGCTGAAAACAGCTCAATCTGTAAAAGATATCAAGAAAATGTTTTCATAAAATCAAAATATTCCACAATGTTGGCATGTCCCTTGCTAATATAAATAGTATCTAGCTCAGGAAGGAGAAGTGGGGATGGAGATAAATAATTATATTAAGAAAGAATTGATAAAAGTAAATCTACCTTGCAAAAATAGAAATGAATTATTTCAAATGATGCATGACGAAGCATTTAAACATGGCTATGTGGAACGCGACTTCTTAGAAGGTTTGTTGTCGAGAGAAGATGTATTCCCTACAGGAATAAAATTGGAAAACTATAGTGTAGCCATTCCTCATACAGAGGCAGAATATATAAAGGAACAATTTATAGCTATAATAGTGCCTGAAAAACCAATAACATTTAAGTTGATGGATGACGAAACTCAAGAAGAGGAAGTTAATTTAATTTTTATGTTAGGTTTAAATAAACCTCATAGTCAATTAGAGGTTTTAAAAGAACTAATGGGTTTAATCCAAGAAGAAGAAGTTGTTAAAAAGATAATTTCATCAAAAGATGTAAACGAAATTAAGAGCATACTAGAAGCAAGTTAACATTGATTAAAAAATAAAAGAATTATTAGGAGGAATTTATTATGGGAAAACGTATTTTAGTAGCATGTGGAGCGGGAATAGCAACATCAACAGTGGTTTGTGACAGAGTAGAGAGATTGGTTAAAGAAAATGGAATAGATGCAGAAGTAATTCAATGTAAAATTGCAGAGGTTGCATCTAAGCAAGAAGGGGCAGACTTAATAGTATCAACAACTATTTTACCAACAACTTATAGTATACCAGCTTTAAAAGCAACAGCTTATATAACTGGAATTGGTACAGAAAAGTTAGATGAAAAGATATTAAGTTATCTTAAGTAAAAAGATTTACACTGTCTTTTTATTCTAAAGATAGAGAGGCAGTTAAATAATATTTAATTTATATTTGAGGAGGAATTTATAATGGACAAACTTATGGAAATCGTTCAGTACGTTTTAGGTATCGGACCTACAGCAATCTTACCAATAGCAATTTTAATTATCGGTCTAATATTTGGTACAGGTTTTAAGAAGGCATTTAACTCAGGAATAATCATAGGTATAGGCTTTGTAGGTATAAGCTTAGTTGCAAACTTACTTACAAGCACATTAGGACCAGTTGCTCAACAAATGGTTGAGAGATTTGGTTTAAACTTAACTGTAATTGACGCTGGTTGGCCAGCAGCAGCAGCAGCAGCTTGGGCATCACCAATTGCAGCTATAATGATTCCAATATGTTTAGCTGTAAACTTAATAATGATATTCACTAAGACAACAAAGACATTAGACATAGATATATGGAATTACTGGCACTTTATAGCAGCTGGAGCAACTGGATATATAGTTACAGGTAGCTGGTGGTTTGCAATACTTTGTGCAGTTTTATACGAAATCGTTGTATTAATTGTTGCAGATAAAACAGCTCCAATGGTATCAGAATTCTATGAACTTGATGGTATATCTCTTCCTACTGGGTCTACAGCAGCATTTGCTCCATTAGGATACTTAATAGGTAAAGTAGTAGACAAAATCCCTGGAATAAATAGTATAAAAGCTGATGCTGAAACTATTCAAAAGAGATTTGGTATATTCGGTCAACCTATGATGATGGGATTAATACTTGGATGTATACTTGGTATTTTAGCAGGTTTAGATGTTGGTTCAATATTCAAAACTGGTATATCTATGGGTGGTGTTATGCTTCTAATGCCGAGAATGGTTAAGATATTAATGGAAGGTCTAATTCCAATATCAGAAGCAGTTAAAACTATGCTTCAAAAGAAATATGCAGGTAGAGAACTATATATCGGTATAGATGCAGCTGTTTCAGTTGGTCATCCATCAGTAATGGCAACTGCTTTAATATTAGTTCCAATAACAATATTCTTAGCTGTTATATTACCAGGAAACAAAGTATTACCTTTCGGTGACTTAGCAACATTACCATTCTACATGGCATTCATAGTTGGATTCAGAAAAGGAAATATTGTTCACTCAGTAATTACAGGAACTATACTTATAGCACTATCATTATTCATGGCAACAAACTTTGCAGATGTTCATACAGCAATGATGGCAAATGCAGACTTCAATATGCCAAATGGAATGACTCAAATATCAAGTTTAGATATGGGTGGTAACTTATTTAACTGGTTAATATTAAAATTTGCAGAGCTTGCTAAAGCTTTTTTCTAAAGCTTTAACTATATAAATAATATGTGTTAAAAGGAGGAAATTATGAAAGCAGCAGTATTGCATTCAGTAGGAGATATAAGGTATGAAGATATAGATATCAAACCTTATGGAGATGATGAAGTTAAAATAAAGGTAATGGCGGCAGGTATATGCGGGTCAGATCCTCCAAGAGCATTAAAAAATTGGAAGTATCCTTTACCAGCTATATTAGGACATGAATTTGCAGGTTATATAGTTGAAAAAGGTAAAAATGTTAAAAACGTAGAAATAGGAGATAGAGTTGTTGCTATTCCATTTGAACCATGTTTTGAATGTGAATATTGTAAAAAAGGTCATTTCTCACTTTGCGAAAGTTATGGAATGTTAGGAGCACAATCTTATGGAGGTTTTGCAGAATTTGTAAATGTAAAAGCTCAAAATGTCCTAAAGATAGGTGAGATAGACTATGAAGAAGCAGCTATGATAGAACCATTAGCGGTAGCACTACATGGAGTTTTAAATATTAAACCTCAAGTTGGTGATACTGTAGCAGTTCTAGGAGCTGGTACTATAGGTCAATTAACAATTCAATGGCTTAAGGTAGCTGGAGTTGAGAGAGTAATAGCAGTAGACATATCTGATAAAAAAATATCTGAGGCTTTAAATCTTGGAGCAGATGTTGCAATTAATGCATTGAAGGAAAACCCAGTAGAAAGAATACTAGAATTAACTAATGGAATGGGTGTAGATATTTGTATTGAATGTGCTGGTTCAAAAATAACTCAAGAACAATGCCTTCTTGTTACAAAAAAGAAAGGTAAAATAGGATATCAAGGAATTGGTCATGCTGGTATTGAATTATCAGAGGCTGCTTTTGAAGGAATATTTAGAAAAGAGTTAAATATCCAAGGATTCTGGAATTCATATTCAGCACCTTTCCCAGGACAAGAATGGGTTAAGAGTATAGAGTATGTAAAACAAAAGAAGATAAAATTAAAAGAGTTAATATCACATAGATTCACTCTAGAAGATACAGCTAAAGCTTTTAAAATGATAGGTGATAGAAAAGAAGAATATAACAAAATAATGATAGTACAAGACTAGAGGGGGGATTTAGAAGTGAAAGCATTGACAAAAACCGAAAAAGGATATGACAAAATGGCATTACTAGATATAGAAGAGCCGAAGGCAGAAAAAAATCTAGTAAAAATAAAGGTTGAATATAGTGGGATATGCGGATCGGATTTACACTCTTTTAAAGGTGAATATGGAAACATAAAAACACCTGTAGTACTGGGTCATGAATTTTCAGGTGTAGTAGTAGAAGTTGGTGAAAGTGTTACAAAGGTAAAGGTTGGAGACAGAGTAACTAGTGAAACTACTTTTGAAACTTGCGGTGAGTGTGATTTCTGTAAGAGTAAAGATTATAATCTATGCTCTACTAGAAAAGGTATAGGAACTCAAGCAAATGGAAGTTTTGCAGAGTATGTATTATCAAGAGAAGAAAGTGTTCATGTGTTACCTGAAAATGTTAGCTTATTAGCAGCTTCATTAACAGAACCACTTGCTTGTTGTGTACATGCAGCATTAGAAAAAACTACTATAAATGCAGGCGAAGTTGCATTAGTATTTGGACCAGGTCCAATAGGATTACTTCTTAGCCAAGTAGTAAAATCTCAAGGTGCTTATGTAATATTAGCAGGTGTTACAAAAGATAAAGAAAGAATGGAATTAGCTAAAAAGTTAGGTATAGATTTAGTTGTAGATTTACTTCAAGAAGATTTAGATGCGATAGTAATGGAAAAAACTAATGGATATGGAGCTAATAAGGTATTCGATTGTTCAGGCGTTATCCATGCAGTAAATCAAGGATTAAGACTTACAAAGAAAAAAGGTGACTTTGTTCAAGTAGGCTTATTCGCTAAAGTAAAAAATGAATTAGATCAAGAAGCTATTATTCAAAGAGAAATAAGATATATTGGATCTAGATCTCAAAAACCAAGTTCTTGGATAACATCTTTAGAATTACTAAGAGATAAAAAAGTTGATACTGAAACATTAGTAACTAAAATGGTAGACCTTGAAAACTGGAGAGACGGTATAGATGCAGCTATGCAAGGAAGCGAAATTAAGGTTGTTATAAAATCTTAATAACTAAAGACGTAATAAAAGATAAAGTTAATAAAGTAGCTTTAGAAGTAGAACTTAAGATTGAGGGGGGATATAAATGGATATAATAATTTCACCATCATTGTTATCAGCAAATGTATGTAATTACGCAGAGGATTTCGGAGTATTTAATCAAAAAGATATAAAATCAATCCATATAGACCTTATGGACGGACACTATGTTCCCAACATATCATTCGGATTGGACCAAATAGCTTCTTTAAGAAAATTGACAGATGCAGAATTTGATGTTCATCTTATGGTTACTGATCCAGATAAATTTGTTGAAACTTTGGTTGAGGCAGGTACAAACAGTATAACAATACATGCAGAAGTAGCGACTCATCTATATAAAAGTATACATTATTTAAAAAGTTTTGGAATTAAAGCAGGGGTAGCTATAAATCCAGCTACATCACTACAGTGCTTAGAATATGTTTATCCACTACTAAATAGAGTTCTAATAATGTCTGTTGAGCCTGGATTTGGAGGACAAGCATTTGTACCTTTTGCTTTAGAGAAAATAAAACAATTAAATAAGATAAAAGAGGATGGTAATTACGACTTTACTATTCAAGTAGATGGGGGAATAAACATAGATAACATAGAAGATGTTATTAAGTGTGGAGCTAGAGATATTGTTATAGGTTCATCTTTATTTAAACAAGATTTGTCAGAGAATATTGATTTGTTTAATAATAAAATAAATGAAATTATTAATACCCCTTAACCCCTCACATTTTAATAATAAAGATAAGGAGAATATTGCGAGTATTCTCCTATTCTTTTATTAATAATTAATTATACTACGTCATTTACTTTCTTACAACAGAATAAATATTGAATATATAGAGAGGATGATAAAAATGAAAATATCAATAGGTTGCGATCACGGTGGTTTTAAATTGAAGGAAAAGATTAAGGAATACCTTACATCTAAGAATATAGAGGTAGACGACTATGGTACATTTAGTTCTGAAAGCGTTAATTATCCTAATTATGCTATAAGTGTATCAAAATCTGTAGTAGATAAAAAAAGTGATTTAGGAATATTATGTTGTGGTACAGGAATAGGTATGTCTATAGTGGCAAACAAAATTGATGGTATAAGAGCAGCAGTTGTTGGAGATACTTTTTCAGCTAAAGCTACTAAGGAACATAATAATACAAATATATTATGTTTAGGTGAAAGAGTTATAGGAGAAGGCCTAGCTTTAGATATAGTGGATATATGGATTAATGCTGAGTTTCAAGGTGGACGTCATCAAGATAGATTAGATTGTATTACAGCTGTAGAACAAGGTAATATATAGAAGTTTTTATAGATAAAGGGGGGATTTATTGTGATAGAAGAATTAAAGAAGTTACAGAATGGAACAGATATCAGAGGAATAGCTATAGAAACGTCAGAGCATAAAGTAAATCTAACACCTCAGGTAATAAGATTTATAGGAAATGGATTTGTAAAGTGGTTAAAAGAAAATAAATGTAGCGGTAAAAGTAAGATAAAAATAGCAGTAGGTATGGATTCAAGATTGTCAGGACCAGAGCTTAGAACTTCTTTAATAGATTTACTTATAAATGTAGGGTGTGATGTGTATGACTGTAATATGAGTACAACGCCAGCTATGTTTATGACAACACTATTAGATAATTACAAATGTGATGGAGCTATAATGATAACGGCAAGTCACCTTCCTTATTACTATAATGGACTTAAATTTTTCACTAAAGAAGGGGGTTGTGAGAAGAAAGATATAGAAGATATCTTATTCTCAACCTACAACTCCGAGATGAGCTATACAACTAAGGGAGAACTTAAAGAAGTAAACTTAATAGATGAGTATTCAAACTTGTTGGTTGATAAAATCAGGTCATCAGTAAACTCAAAGAAAAATTACAATAAACCACTAGATGGAGCAAAAATAATAGTAGATGCTGGAAATGGGGCTGGAGGTTTCTTTGCTAATAAAGTATTAATGGAGCTTGGAGCTGATACAGAAGGAAGTCAATTCTTAGACCCTGATGGAACTTTCCCCAATCATATTCCTAACCCAGAAAATAAAAAGGCCATGGAATCTATAAAAAAGGCCGTGTTAAAATGGGATGCAGATCTTGGGATAATCTTTGATACTGATGTAGATAGAGCTGCAATAGTATCTAATACAGGAGAAGAAATAAATAAAAATTCTCTTATAGGGCTAATATCTTCTATAGTGCTTGAAGAACATCCAAAATCAGTAATAGTTACTGATTCAGTAACATCTACAGGATTAGCTGAGTTTATAAGTACTTTAGGTGGAGTTCATCATAGATTCAAAAGAGGATATAAAAATGTAATAAACGAATCTAAAAGATTAAATGAAGAAGGCAGAGATAGTCAATTAGCTATAGAAACATCTGGCCATGCAGCTTTAAAGGAAAACTACTTTTTAGATGATGGTGCTTATCTTATAGCTAAAATATTAATAAAAATGGCTAAGCTTAAAGAAGAAGGAAAAGAGATATCAAGCCTTATTAGGGAATTAAAACATCCAAAAGAAAGTGAAGATATAAGACTTAAGATAAGAAGAGAGAATTTTAAATCATATGGGGAACAGGTAATAAGTGGAGTAAAGCAGTATGCTTATAAAGTTGAAGGTTGGAGTGTAGATCATGAAAACTTTGAAGGAATAAAGATAAACTGCAATGAAAATTCTGGAGATGGGTGGTTTCTACTTAGATTGTCCCTACATGAACCCGTACTTCCTCTTAATGTTGAATCAGATAGTATAGGAGGAGTAAATAAAATATTAGATAGATTAGCACCTTTCTTGGAAAAGTATAGTGAACTAGACTTATCTAATATATCTAAATATACTATAATTGTACAATGATTTATAAGGGGTTGAGTAATATGAAGTTAGCTGCATCTATAATGTGTGCTAATCAATTAGAGTTAGCTATAGAATTAAAGAGGCTAGAGGAAGCAAATATTGAACTTCTGCATTGTGATGTTATGGATGGTGTTTTTGTTAATAACTTAGCTATGGGACCATATGTATTAGAGGCTATAAGCAAGGCTACGAGAATACCATTAGATATACATTTAGCAACGGTAGACGTACCAAAATACATAGATATGTATTCATATTTAAAACCGGAATTTATGTCATTTCATATAGAAGCAAGTAAAAATGTAGATGAGGATATTGAACGTATAAGAAATAAAGGAATAAAGGTATCTTTAGCAATAAGTCCAGAAACTTCTATTGAGAGTATTAAGCCATATTTGAAAAGAATAGATATGGTTTTAATGATGACGGTAAATCCAGGGTTTGCAGGCCAAAAGTTTAATTATAGCGTATTGAATAAAATAGATGAATTAAATGAATATATGAATTCATTTGACAGAAAACCTGTTATAGAAGTAGATGGATGTATAAATAAAAACACTATTTTAGAGTTGAAAAATAGGGACATAGACACGTATGTATTAGGAACATCAGCATTGTTTAATAAAGACAAAGAGAGCTATAAAGATAAAGCAAGAATAGTAAGAGAACTAATATTTAAATAATGTTAAAGAGAATGTTATAAGTTTGAAATTTGTAACATTCTCTATTTATATGAAATATAATAATAGCAATTTTATTTTAGAGTTGATTTTATTTACGAATATTGGTATAATTCAATTAGGGTTGTTAACGTATACACAAATTTCAGCTATGGAAAAGGGAATTTTTAGAGAGATGTTTTTAAAAGAATCGGTATATCCGATTCTTTTTTCGTAATAAAATTAACTGCTTATGCATAAAATAGTACTTGAATAGTAAGAATAAGTTGGCATAAGGAGGGGATTAGCTTGGATAAAAAAATATCGTCAAAAAGTTTTTTTGAGTTTATAAATTTAGTATGTGCAAGAGAAGTAGAGTATTTCATGTTAGAGACTAACTATACTACTAAGTTTAATAATAATATAAAGCAGATTATAGAGGAGCTAAAGACCATAGGGAAAACAAGTGTAGAATTTATGGTTTTATTTAATACAAAAGGTGAGATTGCTCTAATTAATGAAGAGATAATTGGTAGTTATGTAGGAGAAAATTTAATTGAAAATTTAAAAACTACATATAAACATACTGATATAGATACTTTAATAGAGTTAAGTGAAAAGTACTCTTACGAAGAGAAGCAAACTTTTATAATTAAGTTATATGAAGATTTATGTAGAATATTGAATGAGATATATAAAGATATTAAATTTAGAAAAGAAGTCGCAGAAAGTTATAAAAACAGGTATTCACTAGCTCATGTAAGAGAAGATATGCTGCCTATGTCAATAGCATCAATACTTATTTTAGAAGATATATGTGCATATTTGTCTTTTGATGTAGAATTAACAAAAATAATACCACAAAAAACTAAATAATTCGATTTTAACCCCCATTAACAAAGGGTATTAGGAGGAAGTTGTTTACAGATTTGCTCTTTTTACAAATAAATTGTCTATAAATAATAGAAAGTTTTTTTTATTTGAACCATTGTTTGACAAAGTTTTTTTAGTAGATTATGATATGATTTTTTTAGAGTTTATTTTATGCCAAAGGGGATTTATAAGTTATTAAGGGGGAGAAAAATCAATGATTATTTTAAAGAATGAAAAAGTTGTTGAAAGTGTACAAGATAACAGTAGGTATGAGTATTCGTACAGATTAGTTAAAACCGACTATAGAAATATGGTTGCCTACGGCATAGAAGTTGAAAGGATGGACTTCAATGATGAAAATTTAATAAATATAGAGAGGGAATGTATAAATAAGATTTCTCCAGTGTATAACAAAGTAGAAAATATGGTAGATTTACTCTATAAGTATAGAGTATCACCTATACATCTAGTAGATGTTTTAGGAGAAACAATAGACGAATGTGTTATGGATTTTCCTAATTAAAGAATAATATAGAAAGGGTTTAGAGCTCTTTCTTTTTATTGTATAGGAAAGTGAACTCTTTGCTATACAATAAAAAGGCAAGGGGTGCAGGGGAGGTTGTGCTCCCATGCCTGTCAAGGAGGGTGCTTAGACACGCAGTGTCGTCGAAGGGAACCATAGGGTTCCCTAGCGAAGTGGCGCAAGCCACTTTTTTATTATGAAAAAATTATTATTTTGAAAACTTGTTAGTTGTAATTATATAATTTAAGTATAAAATTTTAGATATAAAGTGAAACTTCAGGAGGAAGCTTATGATTTATGGTATAGGAGTTGACATAATAGAAATAAATAGGGTAGAAAATGCAATAGAAAGAACTACAAGTTTTCTAGGGAAAGTTTTTAATGAATCAGAGATATTGTACGTTAAAAATAAAAAAAATAAGTATGAGAGTTTAGCAGGAAATTTCGCAGCTAAAGAAGCCTTTTCAAAAGCGTTAGGTACAGGGGTAAGAGGGTTCTCTTTAAGAGAGATAGAAATAATAAGAGACACTTTAGGGAAGCCAGGCATTTTACTTCATGGAAAGGCTAAGGAATTGGTGGGAAAAGAAAATCTAAGAATTCATTTAAGTATATCTCATAATACTACAAATGCAGTTGCATATGTAGTATTAGAAAAAATATAGGAGGAAATATGATAGAAATACTAACTTCTAAGTCTTCAAGAGAAATGGATAAGATCTCAATAGACAAGTGGGGTATTCCAAGTATTTTATTGATGGAGAATGCGGTATTTTCTCTATTGAAACACTTTAAAGATTTGGATGACATACTAATTATATGTGGTCCCGGAAATAATGGGGGTGATGGACTAGCATTAACACGGCATCTACTTAATTTGAATAAGAGAGTTAGAGTATTTATAGCAACAGATACTAGTGGAAAAACAAGTGATTTTAATACTAATTTTAGGTTGTTAGAATGTCTAAAAGTAGAAATCATCTTGATGTCAGAGGATAAAAATTTAAGTGTTTTCAAAAAAAGCATAAATGAGTGCAAGGTTTTGGTAGATTGCATCTTTGGGACTGGTTTGAATAGAAATACTGATGGGATATATTCAAAGCTGATAAATGAAATAAATAAGTCTAAAGCTTATAAGATCTCAATAGATATTCCATCAGGACTTTGCAGTGATGCAGGAGTTCCTTTAGGAGAAGCTATAATTTCTGACAAAACAATAACATTTCAATCGATTAAAAAAGGTTTTATAAATTACGAAGCATTAGATTATATCGGTGAACTAATAGTAGAGAATATAGGAATACCTAATGAAATTGAAAAAGAAATATCCGAAAGTATTTGGATGTTAGAAGAAAAAGATGTAAAAAATCTTATACCCAAAAGAAAAAGGCATTATCATAAGGGTAAGTTTGGTAGAGTGTGTGTTGTTGCAGGAAGTAATAGGTACTCAGGCGCAGCATATCTTAGTACTCAAGCTGCAGTAAAAGCAGGAGCGGGTCTGGTTTATCTGTATACAGATAAAACGTTGAAGCCCTCTTTGGATAGCAAATTAACGGAGGCTATGGTTGGGGACTATGAATCAGAAGAATTCAAAGAAATTATAGATAAATCTGATGTCATTGTTTTTGGTCCTGGACTTGAAAATACAGTTGAAACTCTTGATAAGTTAAAATTAATTCTTGAAAATTTTAAAGGTAAACTTTTAATAGATGCTGATGGAATTAATGTACTAGAAAATAACTTGAGTCTGTTACATAAGTGTAAATGTAAGGTAGTGATGACTCCTCATCCAGGAGAAATGAGTAGAATAACTGGAAAATCCATAAGATATGTAAACGAAAATAGGATAGAATTAGTAAAAAGATTTAGCAAAGAATATAATGTGGTTTTATTGTTAAAGGGATTGTATACGGTAATATCTGATGGAAATGGAGTATGTGTTAATCCAACTGGAAATAGCGCCATGGCTTCAGGGGGAATGGGAGACACTTTATCAGGTATAATTGGTGCTTTGATGGGACAAGGATTAGATGTATTTCAAGCAACAAAATTAGGCGCATATTTGCATGGATATATAGGAGAAAAACTATCAAAAACAATGTATATAGTTAATGCCAGCAATATAATAGAAAATTTACCTTTGTTTTTAAAAGAGTTTGTATCAAAGGATGAATAAATAAAATTATGTGATAATAGTATTAATGTAGGATTAATTAGTTTGGAGGAATTATGAAGAGAAAAATCCTGTTTTTAATACTTATATTCTTAGTAATAGGCTTATCTTTTTGCTCAATAGTGTACTTGAAGTTCTCAAGAAGTGATGAAAAAATTATAAGTGACATAAGAGAGCTTAAAAGTTATCAATGTGACGTAAGGTATGTTATTAAAAATTCAAGAGGAGAAATAAAAGAAGAAACTAATCAACTTTATAGTGACAATAAAGGTAATAGAGTGGACTTTGGAGAAGATAGAATACAGGTGTATAATAATGAAGGAAAGGTTAAAGTTTGGGATAAAATTTTAAATAAAGGCTATGAGACTACAACTCAAGATTATAGTTTTTATTCAATTAGTTTTATTAACAATCTTTCTAAGTATTTAAATGATGGAAGTACTATGGAGATGGAGTATGATAAAGAGATAAATAAGAGATATCTTAAAGTTAACGTAGTGCTTGATAATAATAATCCTAATTTAGATAGAGCCATATTATATGTAGATATATACGAAAGAGTTCCAGAAAAGCTTTTAGTGTTTAATAAAAAAGGAGAATTAGTAGTAGAAGCCTTTTATAATAATTTTATACGAGATGCTAAGGTGGATGAAACTCTATTTGATTTAGGAGAATAGAGAGAGTATTAAGAGGTGTGAATAATGGAAAATAGTATTAGACCTGTATGGGCAGAAGTTGATTTAGGACGTATAGAGCATAATGTAAAACAAATAAAAAGTCTTTGTGAAAACAAGAAAATATATGGAGTAGTTAAAGCAGATGCATATGGACATGGAGCTTTGGATATTGTTCAAATATTATTAAAATCTGGAGTTACTGATTTAGCTGTAGCCTTAATAACAGAGGCTTTAGAGATTATAAAATCTGGAATAAATGTACCGATATTAATTTTAGGTTTTACACCATTAACTTTTGCAGAAGATATATTAAATAATAATATAGAGCAGACCGTTTATGATCTGGAGTACGCAAAGAAACTTTCAGAAATAGCTCAAGAAAAAAATAAAACGGCTAAAATTCATATTGCAGTAGATACAGGTATGGGAAGAATAGGATTCTTGCCAAATGAAAAAGGAATGGAAGCTGTTAGACAAATAAGTAAATTACCTAATATTAATATTGAAGGAATCTTTACTCATTTTTCTACAGCGGATGAAGCTGATAAAACTTATTCAGTAGAGCAACTAGCTAAGTTTAATAAGTTTGTTGATGACCTAGAGAATGAAGGAATTAAAATTAATATAAAGCATGCATCAAATAGTGCTGGAATAATGGATTTACCAGAGGCACATTTTAATGCAGTAAGACCAGGAATAATAATGTATGGATATTATCCGTCCAATGAAGTTATAAAAGAAAGACTAGATTTAAAACCAGCATTAACTCTTAAAACTAGTGTAGTTCATGTTAAAACACTTCCTAAAGATATGTATATAAGCTATGGAAGAAAGTATAAAACAGATAAGGAAAGAGTCATAGCAACATTGCCTATAGGTTATGCTGATGGTTATACAAGAGCACTTTCTAATAAAGGAAAGGTAATTGTAAATGGAAAATTAGCATCCATAGTAGGAGCTGTGTGTATGGATCAGTGTATGATTGATGTAACTGATGTAGGTACAGTAAAAGTTGGGGATGAGGTAATACTTTTAGGTGAACATGGTAATACAAGATTTAATGCAGATGATTTAGCAGAACTTTTAGATACAATAAATTATGAAATTATATGTATGATTGGCAGAAGAGTGCCAAGAGTTTACATAAACAATGAGAAAATTGTCAAAATAAGAAACTATGTGTAATTAAAAACTAAAATATGGAAAATGAAGAGATAAAATCCTTTGACATATTGACATAATTTGCAATATAATTAGTACATAAACTCTTTTTCTACCTAGGAGGAATGGTTATGTCTATATCAAAGGATAATTCTATAAAACTAAATTTATTCAATAATAATGAAAAAAACAGTAAATTTAATGAAAACAACTTAATATTATATATTGAGGGTCAAGAAGTAGTTTTAAACGAATCAGAAATAATTAAAGCCTACGAAGAAATGGCACAGATTAATTTAGAATTAGCTGAAACTTGTATGGATTCTTGTATACAAGAAACTGATGAATACGAGAAGTGGTTATGCGGAGTGTGATAGACAGATGACCAATATGGTAGTAAAAAGAGGAGATGTCTTTTATGCTGACTTAAGTCCGGTAATAGGATCGGAGCAAGGAGGCATAAGGCCGGTTATTATAATCCAGAATGACATCGGAAACAGGTATAGTCCAACAGTTATTGTGGCTGCAATAACTTCTCAGATAAACAAAGCAAAACTTCCTACTCATGTAGAAATTTCGTCTGAAGAATATGGATTAAATAGAGATTCAGTAGTATTGCTTGAGCAGGTTAGAACTTTGGACAAGAGAAGGTTAAAAGAAAAAATTGGTCATATGACTGAAGGCGATATGAAAAAAGTAGATAAAGCTTTATTGATAAGCTTAGGACTTTCTTAAGAAAAGACTCAATTTAAAAGTATTATTATATTAATAGGTTATTTAAAATTGATTAATTTTAAATAACCTATTTTTATTTTAAATTAAATAGTATAGCACAATAAAAATAAACAGTAAAAAATATAGCTTATATAAGGAAATTGTATATACAAAATGTTATATTATATGTTATAATTGCAACTGGAAAATAATCGTAGAAAAATAAATTTTTAAGCAGGGGGGACAAGTATGAGTAATAAAATTGCTGAACTAAAAGAAATAGCTAAAGTAATAAGGAAGGATATAGTATCCATGCTTACTGAATCAGGGTCAGGGCATCCAGGTGGATCTTTATCAGCAACTGATATACTAACAACACTATATTTTAATGAGATGAAAATAGATCCTAAAGATCCTCAAAATCCAAATAGAGATAGATTTGTATTATCAAAAGGCCATGCTGCTCCAGTTTTATATGCAACTTTGGCAAGAAAAGGGTATTTTGATGTAGAAGAATTAAAAACTTTAAGAAAACTTGGATCAAATCTTCAAGGACATCCTAATATGAACGACTTATCAGGTGTAGATATGTCAACAGGTTCATTAGGGCAGGGGATATCTGCTGCTGTAGGAATGGCTTTGGCAGGAAAATTAGACAATAAAGACTATAGGGTTTTCGCCCTTCTTGGAGATGGAGAATTAGAAGAAGGACAGGTATGGGAAGCTTCTATGAGTGCTGCACATTATAAATTAGATAATTTAACTATATTTGTCGATTTTAATGGACTTCAAATAGATGGGGATATACATGAAGTAATGAATCCATCTCCAATTGACAAGAAATTTGAAGCTTTTGGATGGAAAACAATCATAATAGATGGGCATAATTATGAAGATATACTGAATGCTATAGAAGAAGCCAAGGCTACGAAAGATAAGCCAACTGCTATCATAGCTAAAACAATAAAAGGTAAAGGGGTATCTTTTATGGAAAATGAAGCAGCTTGGCATGGAACAGCACCTAATAAAGAGCAATGCGAACAAGCGTTAAGAGAAATAGGAGGAGAAAACTAATGGGTAAAAAGATAGCTACAAGAGAAGCATATGGAAAGGCTTTGGCAGAAATAGGACAAGTTAATAAGAACATAGTAGTATTAGATGCAGATTTATCTAAGTCAACAAAAACAGCAGATTTTAAAAATGTTTGTGAAGATAGATTTATAAACATGGGAATAGCTGAAGGGAATATGATGTCTGTAGCAGCTGGGCTTTCTACATGTGGGAAAATACCGTTTGTAAGTACCTTTGCTATGTTTGCAGCTGGAAGAGCTTTTGAACAAATCAGAAATTCAATATGTTATCCTAAATTAAATGTTAAAATATGTGCTACACATGCTGGATTAACAGTTGGAGAAGATGGGGCTTCTCATCAAGCAATAGAAGATTTATCACTTATGAGAAGTATACCAAACATGACAGTAATTTCACCAAGTGACTCTGTAGAAACAGAAGCAGCTATAAAAGCTGTAGCCGAATATAATGGACCTTGTTATGTAAGATTAGGTAGAGCGGCAGTTAATATAATAAACGATAAACCAGAATACTCTTTTGTGATAGGAAAAGGTGTAACTTTAAAAGAAGGTAATGACGTAACTATAATAGCTAACGGAATAATGGTAGATGTTGCTTTGGAAGCGGTAGGTATATTAGAAAGTGAAGGAATTAATGCTAGAGTTATTAATATACATACGTTAAAGCCTATAGATAGTGAACTGCTAGTAAAGGCAGCTAAAGAAACAGGTGCATTAGTTACAGTTGAAGAACATAATGTTATAGGTGGACTTGGATCAGCAGTTTCAGAAGTTTTAGCAGAAACATATCCAGTTCCAATTGTTAAAGTTGGTGTTAAAGATACTTTTGGAGAGAGTGGAAAACCAGAAGAACTTCTTAAAGTTTACGGATTAACTTCAGAGGAAATAGTTAAGGCTGTTAAAAAGTCTATTTCTTTAAAAAGATAATTTAAAAACAGAAAAAACAGTGTAGCAAGAATAATTTGCTATACTGTTTTTAATTTTTGAGCTAAAATATTAAAGGTGATATTAAAACTTAATAATTTCCAATACAAAAAATAGAATGATAAAAAAAGGATAAAATAATTGTTAATATGAAAAACTATTTTATGAGGAGGGTAGCTATGAAAAAAACTGTTTTTAGAGATTATTTTTTTATAACATTAGGAATAATTTTGGTGGTATTTTCACTAGAGTATTTTTTTATACCTAATAAAATAGCAGCTGGAGGGGTTACTGGTATTGCTATAGTACTAACAAGCTATTTACCATGGATTAATACTGGGGCATTCGTGTTTATATTGAACTTAATATTATTTGCATTAGCATTTTTACTTATTGGGGGAAGTTTTGGAGCGAAAACTATATACGCAAGTTTTGGTTTATCGTTTGTAATGTGGTCTGTTGAAAAGTTTTTAAATCCTGTAGCTGTAACTGAAGAATTAATGTTAGCGGCAGTTTTTGGGACATTAATTAGCTCTCTCGGTATGGCACTTATATTTAATGTAAATGCATCAACAGGAGGAACTGATATATTAGCAAAGATTCTAAATAAGTATATAATGCTGGATATTGGTAAGTCTCTGTTGGCAGTGGATTTTTTAGTAACCTTAGCCGGAGCTATTACATTTGGAATTGATGTTGGATTATATGCACTTTTTAGTGTTATATTGAATGGATTAACTATAGATAAGGTAATAGAAGGATTCAAAGTTAGAAAAGAAATTAAGATAATTAGTGATAAGAATATGGAAATAAGTGAATTTATATTAAATGATTTAGATAGAGGATGTACATTTCTTACTGCAAAAGGCGGATTTAATAAAAATAATATCAGTATTTTATATACAGTATTAGGGAGAACAGAATTTATTAAACTTAAGAATTATATAAGAGAAATAGACCCTAGAGCATTTATTACAGTAGGAGAGGCACATGAAGTATTAGGTGAAGGGTTTGGAGAGTTAGAGTAATAGGGGGACAAAAGATGAAAAAATATATAAAGGAATACTTCTTAATAACACTGGGAGTATTATTATTAGCTGTTGCGTTGGAGTATTTCTTTTATCCGAATGAAATTGCAGCAGGTGGAATATCAGGATTAGCACTAGTAGTTAACAGGATTTTTGGTATTTCTACAGGGATTATAATGATTGGAGCAAATATTATTTTATTCTCTTTAGCATTTTTATTAATAGGAGGAAGCTTTGGCACCAAGAGTTTATATGCGGCATTTGGGCTTTCGGCATCACTTTGGGTAGTTGAAAAATTTTTGAATCCGGTAGCAATTACAGAAAATTTAGTACTTGCTACTGTGATAGGAAGTGTAATAAGCTCAATAGGGATTGCCATAGTGTTTTCTCAAAACTCTTCTACAGGTGGAACCGCTATTATAGCTAAAATATTAAATAAATACATTCATTTAGATATAGGTAAGTGTCTTCTAATTTCAGATTTTATAGTAACGTTACTTGCAATATATATATTTGGTATAGACCTAGGTATGTTTGGTTTAATAAGTGTATTTATGGTAGGGAATTTAGTGGACAAATTTATAGAAGGGTTTAATATATGTAAGCAGGTAATGATAATAACCTCAAAAGGTGAAGAAATTGTTAATTATATTATTAATGAAGTAGATAGAGGGTGTACGGTAATTAATGGTACTGGAGGTTATTCTAAGGAAGAAACCAAAATAATATATACAGTTTTAAATAGAAGAGATTTTATTAAACTAAAGGGTAAAATTAAAGAAATTGATAGAAGAGCATTTATTACAGTTAATGACGTAAGAGAGGTTTTAGGAGAGGGATTTAACATACTACCTGAGTAGATGATTTATATAAAAAGAAGAATTTATGATTTGTATCTAAGTTCTTCTTTTTTTCTTTAAATTATTAAATATATTGATATAATTCTACAGAAAAATAGAAATTATTAAAAAACTTTTAAAAATTGGATTTCATAATAAATTTTTTGTATGCTATAATAAAACCATATATGACAAAACTGGCTAACTATTTTGATGAAAAAATTGAGAGGTGTTTATATGATCGAATTTAAGAATGTGAGTAAGCTTTATAATAATAACGTAAAAGCTTTGGTAGATGTTAACATAAAAATAGAAAATGGAGAATTCGTTTTCCTAGTTGGTCCTTCCGGTGCAGGTAAATCAACATTTATAAAAATGCTTATAAAAGAAGTAGATCCTACTAATGGCAAAATAATAGTTAATGGAACTGATTTATCAGCAGTTAAAAGAGCACAAGTACCATACTATAGAAGAAAAATTGGAATGGTTTTTCAAGACTTTAGACTTATTCCTACTCTAAATGTATATGAAAATGTTGCGTTTGCAATGAGAGTAGTTGAAGCATCTCAAAGAGAAATAAGAAGAAGAGTTCCAATGGTATTATCTTTAGTTGGATTATCGCACAAATACAAAATGTTCCCAAATGAACTTTCTGGTGGAGAACAACAGAGGGTTTCTTTGGCAAGGGCAATAGTTAATAATCCATCAGTATTAATTGCTGATGAACCTACAGGGAATTTGGATCCAGAAACTTCTACAGAAATAATGAATTTATTAGATGATATAAATAGAGCAGGTACTACTATACTAATGGCTACGCATGCTAAAGACATAGTTGATACCATGAAAAAGAGAGTTATAGCTATAGAAAAAGGTACGATAGCAAGAGACATCATGAAAGGTAGGTATGAAGATGAAATTAAGTAGTATAAAATATTTTATAGTAGATGCATTTAAAAGTATAAGAAGAAATTTAACTATTAGTATTGCATCAATGGCTACAGTTTTAGTTACATTACTTATATTTGGAGTTTTCTTGTTAACAGCATTAAACATAGGTAAAGGTGTAGCGGATATAGAATCTAAAGTTGAGATAATGGTAGTACTTAAAGACGATGTTACAATGATGGATCAACGTGAAATTGAAATAAAACTAAGAAAAGAAACTGGAGTTAAAGATGTTGTATATGAATCTAAAGCAGAAGCTTTAGAAAAATTTAAAGGTCAATTAAATGAATATAAGGATTTGCTTAATGGATATGATGATAAAAACAATCCACTTACCAATTCATTTTTAGTAAAACTAGAGAAACCAGAATATGCTGAAGAAGTGGCTGATTCTGTATCTAATATGACTGGAGTAGAAAGCGTAGAAAATGATCAAGAATTGATTAATAAAATTGCTTCTTTTACAAAAGCTATAAGATGGGTAGGCGTAGTACTATTTATAATATTAGTTGGAGTATCGCTATTCTTAATTATAAATACAATAAAGCTAACAGTTTTCTCAAGAAGAAGAGAAGTTGGAATAATGAAGTTTGTTGGAGCTACAGATTGGTTTATTAGATGGCCATTTATAATAGAAGGTGTAATTATAGGTTTATTAGGTGCTGTATTATCTAATATTGTTCTATATTCATCTTATAGTGTATTATTCTCTGTAATATCTAAACAACTTATTACTATGACATTGGTATCTCCTAGTTATGTATTAACAGTGATGCTTGGAGAGTTTATAATAGGTGGAATATTAATTGGTGCATTTGGAAGTTTCATAGCTCTTAGAAAATTCTTAATAGTTTAACAAATATGGTATAATATTCTCTACATATGTTAATATATTTAAAGCAAGGATGTATGAAAGGAAGACAAAATATGAATAATAAATTTGTTGAAGTAAAAAGAAAATCAAAATTTCCTAAGATTTTGATAGCAGTAATAATTGCCTTGCTATTTCTAGGGAGTAATATTTTCTTCTTTTTCTTAGGGAATAGGCTAACATTAAATGGACTAGTAATTCCTTGGGGAAGAGGGGAAATAAGTGAATCACTTAAAGGAATAGACAATGTAGAGAAATTTAAAAAACTATTTTCAATTAGAGATGAGCTTTATTTAAAATATGATGGTGAAATCGATGAGGATAAATTAGTAGATGGAGCTATTAAAGGAATGACTGAATCATTAGGAGATCCTTACACAGTATATATGACAAAAGAAGAGGCTGAAAGTTTTAATAGTAAAATGCAAGGAAACTTCTCAGGAGTAGGGATACAACTTGACATAAAGGATGAGAATATAGTAGTTGTAACACCTATTGAAGGTTCTCCAGCAGAAAAAGCAGGTATCTTAAAAGGTGATGTTATATTAAAGGTTGACGGAAAAGACGTTTCATCTAAAGAGTATGACAAAGCTGTGGCTATGATCAGAGGGGAAAAAGGAACAGACGTTACCCTAACATTATATAGAGAAGATAAAGGCAATTTTGATATTAAACTAAAAAGAGATACTATAACAGTAAAATCTGTTGAAGGTGAGATGTTATCAAACGGAGTTGGATATGTTACAATAAGTTCTTTTGATGAACATACAGATAAAGAATTTTTAGATACCTTAAACAATTTAAAGGGTAAAGGAATGAAAGGTATAATATTAGACCTTAGAGGAAATCCAGGTGGATATATGCATACCGCAGTATCTGTAGCATCTCAATTTATTCAAAAAGATAAGGTAATAGTAGCAACAAAAGATAAGTATAATCAAGAAGAACATGCTTTATCACAAGGTGGTAGCTTCATTGGAACGCCTCTAGTGGTACTTATAGATAATGGAACAGCATCAGCTTCAGAAATTGTATCCGGAGCTTTTAAAGATTATAAAGTAGCGGATTTAGTTGGAACTAAAACTTTCGGAAAAGGTGTAGTTCAAAGACCTCTAGAATTAGACGATGGGACTTTATTAAAGGTAACAATTTCTAAGTGGTATACTCCTAATGGAAACAATATTCATAAAAGTGGAATTGAAGCTGATTATGAAGTGGAGTATCCAAAAGAATTGGCAACTGCAAAATATAATAGAAGTAAAGATCCTCAATTTGCTAAAGCTTTAGAGTTGATAACAGAAAAATTAAAATAGGAGGATTTAAGACTATGGATCTAACCTTATATACATTAAGATCTGTAGCATCTGCGATAATAGGACCATCGATAATAGTTGTTATATTATTAGGGGTAATGTTCTATTTTAAAAATAAGAAGATATCATTTATGCAAAAAATGATAGTAGGGGAGAGTATTAACTCTCCCCTAGAACTTACTTTGTCACAAATAGTTTTAGGTATTTTTGCAGGTGCAATTGGAAGCTTATTATTAACTTACTTTGGTATAATGTTTAATGAAAATTCAAGGATAGAGTGGTTGTTTTTAGTATCAATGTTATTGATGTTATATAAACCTAGATTCGTATGTTTTTCATATAGTGGAGCTATAATAGGAGCCTTAACATTAATTTTAACGTTTATATATGGAGATCAATCTCCAATAAAACTAGATATAGTACATTTAGTAATGTTTGTAGGAATTATTCATATAGTAGAAGGGTTTTTAGTTATTATTGATGGAAGCAGAGGAGCGATACCTGTATTTACTAATAAGAATGGTAAGATATTAGGTGGGTTTGCACTTAATAGATACTGGTCTTTGCCTATAGCTGTGTTAATAATAATGAATTCATCAGGAAGTTATATAGGAACACAAAGTGTAGGAACCCCTGATTGGTGGCCAATACTTAATCACAGCTATACACTAGATATTTTAAAGACAGCAATAATAGGATTATTTCCCTATTATGGAGTTGTAGGATATTCATCTATTACTTTTTCCAGTACCAAAAGAGAAAAGACATTACTGTCTGGTTCATTAATTTCTCTTTATGGAATTTTATTATGTGGTGTTGCATTGATAGCTGGCCTTGGGATTTCAGGAAGTATAATTGCTTTGATATTTATGCCTCTAGCCCATGAAGCAATGCTTAGGTTATCTAGCTACATAGAAGAAAAAAAGTCGCCGATATATACCAGCGATGAAGAAGGAATATGTGTGCTTGAAGTAGCACCAAGATCACCTGCATTTGATGTTGGTATCAAAAGTGGTGATAAGATACTTGGTATAAATGAAGAAATAATTAGCAATGAAGCTGAAATATATAAGATTGTTAAAGAAAGCTTCAATGATGTAAAATTAAAAGTGAAAAATATAAATGGCATAATATGTGACTATACATTAAAACCAGATATAAATAGAAGAATAGGGGTAGTATTAGTTCCTAAAATGGTTAAGCAAGAAGATGCTATGCCTTTAGATAATGATTTTAGAAGTGTTTTAGAGAAGGTTAGAAATAGGAAAAACAATAAAGAATAAAGACTAATAAGTAATGTAAGCTAATCTGAAAATAAGTATTTATTTATGGGTTTAGCTTACCTTTTTAATTAATGAGTAAATATTGACTAAGAGAGAATATAAATATAGAATATATTTAGGAACTTATGTTCGATGAGTAATTTAAGTTAGTTTTATTAAGGAGTAGGAGGAAAATATGGGTAACTTTAAAATAGAATCAAAATTTAAACCTACAGGCGACCAGCCTCAAGCTATAGCAAGTATTGTAAATTCCTTGAGAAATGGTGAAAGAGGGCAAACCTTATTAGGTGTAACTGGTTCCGGTAAAACTTTTACTATGGCAAATATAATTGAAGAAGTTCAGAAACCTACATTAATACTTGCACATAATAAAACACTTGCAGCCCAATTATGTGCTGAATTTAAAGAGTTTTTTCCAAACAATATTGTTGAATACTTTGTGTCATATTACGACTATTATCAGCCGGAAGCTTATGTAGCTCATACAGATACTTTTATAGAAAAAGATGCGTCAATTAATGACGAAATAGATAAGTTACGTCACTCAGCTACGTCAGCATTACTAGAGCGAAGAGATGTAATAATTGTTGCTTCCGTATCTTGTATATATGGATTAGGTAACCCAGAAGAATATAAGAAACTTACTATATCTTTAAGAGTTGGTATGGAAAAAGATAGAGATGAAATAATGAGAAGACTTATAGAAATTCAATATGAAAGAAATGATATAGACTTCGCTAGAGGTACATTCAGAGTTAGAGGAGATTCTTTAGACATAATACCAGCATCATCATCTAACAAAGGAATAAGAGTAGAATTTTTTGGAGATGAAATTGAAAAGATAAGAGAATTTGATGTTTTGACCGGTAAGATAATTGGAGATAGAAAACATGTATCTATAACTCCTGCATCCCACTTTGCTGCATCTAATGAAACTGTAGAAAAAGCTTTAACAACCATAGAAGTTGAATTGGAGGATAGACTTAAGGAACTAAATGCAGAAGGAAAACTTTTAGAAGCTCAAAGATTAAAACAAAGAACAAATTTTGATATAGAAATGATTAGAGAGATGGGGTATTGTACAGGAATAGAAAATTACTCTAGAATTCTAGATGGAAGGGCTCCAGGAACCTCGCCTCAAACTTTAATTGACTATTTCCCAGAGGATTTTCTGCTTTTTATAGATGAATCTCATGTAACTTTACCACAAGTTAGAGCAATGTATGCAGGAGACAGAAGTAGAAAAGAATCTTTGGTGGAATATGGATTCAGACTTCCTTGTGCATATGACAATAGACCACTGAAATTCCAAGAATTTGAGAAAAAAATAAATCAGGTTGTTTTTGTATCAGCTACACCAGCAGTATACGAAATAGATAATTCTACGAATGTTGCAGAACAGGTAATTAGACCAACAGGACTTCTTGATCCTGTGATTGAAGTTAGACCTGTAGAAGGACAGATCGATGATTTATACAGTCAAATAAAAAATACTGTAGATAAGGGTTTTAGAGTTCTAGTAACTACATTAACAAAGAGAATGGCTGAAGATTTAACTAAGTATCTTAAAGATCTAGGAGTAAAAACAACTTATATGCATTCAGATATAGAAACAATTGAAAGAATGAAAATAATAAGAGATCTTAGATTAGGAGAAGAGGATGTTCTTGTAGGGATAAATCTATTAAGGGAAGGATTAGATATACCTGAAGTAGCTTTAGTAGCTATATTGGATGCCGATAAAGAAGGATTCCTTCGTTCTGAAACGTCACTAATTCAGACTATTGGTAGAGCAGCTAGAAACGCGGAATCAAAAGTTATAATGTATGCTGATAAAATAACTAATGCTATGGATAAAGCTATAAAGGAAACTGATAGAAGAAGAGAAATTCAGATAAAATATAATGAAGAGCATGGAATAACTCCAACTACAATAATTAAAGATGTAAGAGAAGTTATTGAAGCTACAAAGGTTGCTGAAGATAAAGAAGTATACGGATTATCTGAGTTAGTTACTGAAAGTATAGAAAATAAAGCAGAATTAATAAAGAAATATGAAGAAGAAATGATAGATGCAGCTAAAAATCTACAATTTGAAAGAGCAGCAGAATTAAGAGATAAAATAAAGAAGCTTAAAGGTAAGAAATAGGATTATTGCACTATGCTTAATAGTGCAATAATCCTATTTTAATTTTATAGAAAAAATAGTTATTAAAGTAGATTAATAAATGAAATAATATAACAATAGGTGATATTTATGATAAAATTATTAATTAGATATCAATAAAAATTTGGAGGGTTATATGGGATTTCATGTTAGAATGAAACAATACTCAGAGGACTTTACACAATCGGAACAAAAGATAAGTGAATATATATTAAAAAATCAGGAAGAGGTAGTTAATCTTTCTGCTCAAGAATTAGGAGAAAAAACAGGAACTTCTCCAGCATCAATTGTAAGATTTTCTAGAAAACTAGGATTTTCTGGATTTGGAGAATTGAAAATTGAGATAGCTAAAACTACTAGTTCTGAAGAGGAACAGTTAGATACTATTATTTCACCTAAAGATTCAGTATCAGATATAACAGAAAAAGTGATAAATAGAGCAGTCACTTCTCTAAAAGAGACATATAGCCTAATAAATATTAAGGATTTAGAAGAAGCTATAAGTCTAATGAGAGAAGCTGAAACAATATATTTGTTTGGGATAGGAGCATCATCTTTAGTAGCAATGGATTTGATGCATAAACTAGTGAGAATAAACAAAAGAGTTATATTTAATATAGACAGTCATTTACAACTTTCAGCGGTAGTACATATTACGGCAAAAGATGTGGCTATAGGGGTATCATATAGTGGGAAAACAAGAGAAGTGAATGAAGGTATAATAAGGGCCAAGGAAAAAGGAGCCAAAGTAATAAGTATTACTAACTGTAACAAAAATCCGCTTTCAAGCATGAGTGATATATCCTTAAATATACCTAATGAGGAGAGACAACTGAGATTTGGAGCTATATCTTCTAGATTGGATCAATTGGCACTGATAGATATACTATTTCTAGGTATAGCTATTGGAGACTTGGATAAAATTGAGGATATGCTAATGGAAACAAAGGAAATAGTAAAAAAGTTAAAATAGAAGTAAAAAGACATTTTCTAAATTTAGAAGATGTCTTTTTATTTCATAAAAATAGGAATAAAATAAAATTTTATTTCATAAAATGAAAAATATACTTGAAATATTATTTCAAAAGTGTATAATAATAATTGAAAGTGAAAACATTTACGCGGGGTGATATTTTGAAAAGAGTTGACTTAAATAAACTAGTAACAGAAAGCAGAAATAAAAACACTAAAAATATAGACAAAGTAACTACCATGGAAATGCTTACTCTAATAAATAATGAGGATAAAAGTGTTCCATTAGCAGTTGAGAAAGAAATACATCATATAGCTAAAGCTGTAGATGCCGTAGCGGAAGCAGTTCAAAATGGAGGAAGACTGATCTATTGCGGAGCAGGAACATCAGGAAGATTAGGTGTATTAGATGCATCTGAGTGTCCCCCTACTTATGGAGTTGATTCAAGTTTGGTTCAAGCTCTCATTGCTGGAGGTAAAGAAGCAATGTTTAGTGCAATAGAAGGTGCGGAAGATTCAAAAGAACTTTGTGCAGAAGACCTAAAAAATATAAAGTTTTCTAATAAAGATGTCTTAGTAGGAATTGCTGCATCTGGAAGGACTCCTTATGTAATAGGTGGATTAGAGTATGCTAAAAGTATACAAGCTACAACTGTTTCTTTAACTTGCAATCCTGATTCAGAGATTAGTAGCATAGCAGATATTGCTATAAGCCCTGTAGTAGGTGCAGAAGTAGTAACTGGATCTACTAGAATGAAAGCTGGTACAGCACAAAAGTTAGTTTTAAATATGATATCAACAGGAGTAATGATAAAAATAGGTAAAGTATTCGGAAACTTAATGGTTGACGTTAAAGCGAGTAATGAAAAGCTTGTTGAAAGAGCAAAAAGAATAGTAGTAGAAGCTACTGGGGTGACTAGAGAGGAAGCTACAGAAGCACTAGAAAAAGCAGAATATAATGTGAAATTAGCTATATTTATGATTGCTTCTTGTCTGGAAAGGAACGAAGCACTGAAAAGATTAGAGGAAAGTAAGGGATATATATCTAAAGCTATAGAAGCCTTGGAAAGTTAGTTTGTTGAAAGGAGCATTAGCTCTTTAAATATAAGAAGGGAGTGGAATAATAATGACAAATTTAGAATTAGCAAAACAAATATTAGAAAAGTTAAGTGGTAGTAATAATGTTGTCAGCTTTGCAAACTGTATGACTCGATTAAGGGTTAAGGTAAAGGATGTAGAAAAAGTTGATATAAGTGGACTTAAGAAACTTGAAGGAGTTCTTGGTGTTGTAGAGGATGAAACAATTCAAGTTGTAATAGGACCAGGTAAAGTAAAAAAAGTTGCAGATGAGTTTGGAAAACTTGTGGGAATACAGGGAACTCAAATAGAAGAGGGTAACATTAAAGAAGATCTAGCAAAAGAAACAAAGGCAAAGTATAAGAAAAAACAAAATAAAAAAATACACCAAGTCTTAAAAGTAGTTGGTAATATATTTGTACCTTTAATACCAGGATTTGTTTCAGCAGGACTTATATTAGGAATTGCCAATGTAATAACTAACATGGCTACAGCAGGAATCATTGATAAAGGTGTTATTGATGCATCTTGGTTTACTATACTAAAAACAATAGGTTCGTTAATGTTTGGTTCTCTAGGAGTTTTCACTGGAATAAATGCTGCAAAAGAATTTGGGGGAACTCAAATACTTGGAGGTATAGCGGGATTATTAATTTATTCACCAGTTCTATCTCAAGTAAAAACTTTAAATATTTTAGGAATGAATTTATCAATATCAACAGGACTTGGAGGAGTACTTGGAGTAATACTTGCTGCATATATATTTGCTACTATTGAAAACTATTTAAGAAAATTTATACCAGATTCGTTAGATTTATTAGTAACGCCATTATTAACAATATTAATAGGTTCTTTTATAACTCTTGCTATTATAATGCCTTTATCAGGAATAGTGATGAATTCAATTACTTGGTTCTTAGTAGATTTCTGTTTATATAAACTTGGAGCATTAGGAGGATACATTTTAAGTGCAACCTTCTTACCTATTGTAACAGTAGGTTTGCATCAAGGATTAACTCCAGTTCATTTACAACTAATAGAACAAAATGGATTTACAACTTTGCTACCAGTTCTTGCAATGGCTGGAGCAGGACAGGTTGGAAGTGCTATAGCAATTTATGTAAAAACAAAAGATAAGAATTTAAAGAAAAGAATTGCAAGTGCTTTACCAGTAGGATTTTTAGGTATAGGAGAACCATTAATATATGGAGTTTCTTTACCACTTGGAAGACCATTTATAGCTGCTTGTATAGGTGCAGGTTTTGGTGGAGCATGGAGCGCTATATATCATTTAGGTGCTATAGCTGTAGGTCCATCAGGATTAGCTTTAATACCACTTATTGCACAAAGTAAATACTTTGCATACTTTATGGCTCTTATAATTTCATATGTTGCAGGTTTTATAATAACATATGTATGGGGCTTTAAAGAAGAAATGGTAGAAAGATTATACGATTAGTTTTTAAAATGAGGATAAACTTAATTTTTAGTTTATCCTCTATTATTATAATATCCTAATGTCCTAATATCCGAATGTTAGGACATTAGGACATGTAAATATAAAATTTAATTGATAAAAAGGAGGAAATGATATGCTTGGTATTTCAATATATTTAACTGAGAAGGAAGAAGAGAATTATAGAAGAATAGAGGAAGCTTCAAAGTATGGATTTGATAAAATATTTACATCACTTCATATACCAGAGGATGATAATAAAGATAAACAAGCTGAACTTTTCAAAAAGATATGTGATAAAGCTAAAAGCTGCTCAATGGAGGTATATGGAGATTTTGGACCAGACAGCTTTAAAAGGTTAAATCTTAGTCTTAATGAAATAGATAAGATTCATAATTTTGGATTAAGTGGAGTAAGAGTTGATTATGGATACAGTGAAAATAAGATAGCTGATCTTTCACATAAGATTAAGATATTTTTAAATGCTAGCACAGTATCAGAAGAACAGGTTAAAAGTTTAAAAAGTTTAGGAGCAAATTTTCAAAACATAGAAGCATGGCATAATTTTTATCCAAGACCTGAAACTGGACTGAGTAAAGAGTACTTGATTGAGAAAAATCAATTATTTAAGAATTACGGAATGAAGGTATCAGCTTATGTTGAAGGAGATAAAGTTAAGAGAGGACCCTTACATTTAGGACTTCCAACGTTAGAAGAACATAGAAATGGAAGCACTTATCATAATGCTGTAGAATTATTATATGATTGTAATGTAGATAATGTTTATGTTGGAGATATAGAAGCAGAACGAAGTACATTAGAAAGAATGAGCTATTTAAAAGCTAATACAATAATATTATATTATGATAAAGAAAATACAATCAGGTCTTATGATGATTTATTAAATAAAATTTATACTAATAGACCAGATGAGGCTAGGGATGTAATTAGAGCAATGGAATCTAGAGGATATGCTAGTATAAATGATATTAATGTAGATCGAGATAACATTAAAGAAAGAGTAAGAGGTTCTATAACTATTGATAATAATGGTTATAAAAGATATATGGGAGAAATCCAAATAACAAAAAGAACATTAGTAATAAATGAAAATGTTAATGTTATAGGAGAAATCATAAATGAGGATAAGTGCTTGATAGATTTTATCAAAGGGGAAGTTAAGTTTAAGTTACTAGAAAAGATTTAGTTTTTAAAATATTTTATATAGAAAGAGTTAGTATTTCTTTGTATTTAGAAATACTAGCTCTTTTTTTGATGTAAAGAGTAATAAAATAAAATATTATTTCGTATATATAATACAAATCAAGAAATTTTATTTCAGAAGTGTTTAGGAGGAAGATTTATGAAAGTATTAATGGTATGTTCTGGAGGAATGTCATCAGCAATAGTTGTGAAAGCTGTAAAAGCAGAAGCTGATAGGCAGAAATTTGATTTAGAAATAAATGCAGTAGGAACTTCAGAATTCGAGGATGAACTAGCAACAAAGGAATATGATTTAGCAATTGTAGCACCACAAGTTAAGCATAGATTTGAAACTTTTAAAAGTCAGGCATCTCAATATAATGTTCCAATAGAACTCATAATTCCAATGGGATATACCCCACTAGGAGCTTCAAAAACTTTAGAACAAATTAAAAAGTATAAAAAATGATTAATTTAATAAGTAGGAGGAAGAGATATGCAAAAATTTTTAACGTGGATTGAAGAAAAGTTCATGCCACCTATGGCTAGGCTTGCTGAACAGAGGTATTTAAAGGCAATAAGAGACGGAATTATTTCAGCTTTATCACTTATCATAGTAGGATGTTTTTTCATTATCGTAGCTCAACCACCTATAGATTCATTAAAGACTTTAGTAGCACCTCATGTAGCCAATATAATGATTCCATACAGAATAACAATGGGACTAATGTCTATCTATGCAGTATATGGTATGGGTTATAGTTTAGCGAAATCATATAAACTAGATGGAATGAGTGGAGGAGTACTATCATTAGCAGGTTTTTTAATGATGACAGTTCCACTAAACATTGATGGAGTAATAAACAATGCTATTAAGGCAGGTGTAGAAGGTGCAGATAAAATAACTGCTCCAGGATGGATATTGCCTATGGGAAATTTAGGGGCAGCAGGAATGTTCACCGGAATAATCATGATGATATTCGGAGTTGAAACATTAAGAATATTAAAGAAACATAAGATAACTATAAAAATGCCTGATCAAGTTCCTGAATCTGTTGCAAGAAGTTTTGAAGCTCTGATTCCAGCAGCTGTTGTTATAATAGTATCTTGGGTAGTTAGAGTAGTATTAAGATTTGATTTAAATCAAGCAATTATAAATGTTTTTAAGCCAATAAATAATATAGTTGGAAATAGTTTAATTGGAGTAGTACTACCTGTTATATTAATAACTCTATTATGGTCAGCAGGCGTTCATGGAGTATCAATAATAGGATCTATATTGAGACCTATGTGGTTAATAATGTTAGAGCAAAATGCGTTAGACTTATCTAATGGAGTTGCATCAAATAAACTATCGTATGTTGCACCTGAACAATTTTATCAATGGTTTGTTTGGATAGGGGGATCAGGAGCCACATTATCATTGTGCCTACTTCTAATATTCTCAAAATCAACTTACTTAAGGTCTGTCGGAAGATTTTCATTAATTCCAGGACTATTTAATATCAATGAACCTTTGATATTTGGTGTACCATTAGTTTTAAATCCAATATTAGCTATACCATTTATATTAGCACCAACTGTAATGACAATATTAAGTTATATAGCAGTTAAATCGGGAATGATATCAGGATTTGTAGTTAATGCTCCATGGACTCTACCAGCACCTATAGGAGCATATCTAGCTACTGGTGGTGACTGGAAAGCACCTGTTCTAGTAATAATAAATATATTAATAGGTGTTGCAATATACTATCCATTCTTTAAATCATATGAAGCTAAACTTATTAAAGAAGAAAATGCTCAAGTTGACGGAGCTGTTCAAGTATAGTTAAATTATAAAATAATCATGGAGTTGTCGCATTAGCAGATAAATTTTATTAGCGACTGCTCCCTTTTTAGATTATATTTTGATATGTAGTTTCTTTAGGAAACTTAAAGCCAAAGATATGAAAGTGCTTATAATCCGCATGAATACTATATATAGTTATCTATATATATAGTTATATAGATGATGCTATATTTTTTTATAGAAAAATAATAACATTAGGAGGAAAAATAATGGAAGAAAAAATTTTTGAAATAATATTACACTGTGGTGACGCAAGAGGACATGCTTTTGATGCTTTAAAATTTGCAAGAGAAGGAGGGTTTGATGAGGCAGCGGATTCAATTAAAAAAAGTGAAGAAGAACTAAGGTTATCTCATAAGACTCAAACGGAGCTTATACAATCAGAAATAAATGGAGAAAAAGTTGAAATGAGCTTGTTAATGGTTCATGCACAAGATCAGCTCATGACAGCAATCTCAGAACAAAATTTGATAGTTCAAATGATAGAAATGTGTAAAGAAATAAAAGAATTAAAAAAATAAAAAATGGAGGTGTTTTTTATGATAAACACTCTTTTAAATATATTACTATTAATAGCTTTTGTAGCTATAACTGCAAAACTCACAAAATACATGATTGAAGTGAAAAAATGGAATTTGATGAAATATAGATGGTATATTGCTTTTATAGCTCCTTTTATAATAATAATTCCTACAGTGGCATTTGAAAATTTACCTAAATTTGTATTACAAATATCGGGATTTGTATTTGGCATGAGTTGTATAATATTCTTTGAGACAACAAGATTGATGATTGAGAAGAAGGAATTAAAAGGAGTAATCTATAATAATACTATTCCTAAATATAAAAAGAAAAAATAGTGAAGAAGGTTATGTCATGAAAAAAGAAAGCTATGTAGTGGGACTGATGTCAGGAACTTCTTTAGATGGTATTGATTCGGCATTAATAAATATAGTAGAAATGGATGGCAAAATAGAAGTAAAGCTAATAGATTTTATAAATGAGCCATTGGAAGAAGAACTAAAAGAAAAAATAAAAAGAGCCTTAAGTAAAGAAAGTTCTAATGTAGAACTCATATGCAGTTTAAATTTTGAATTAGGATATGCATTTAGTAATGCTGTAAAAAATTTGTGCAAAAAAGCAAATTTTGATATTGATAAACTAGATATTATAGGATCACACGGTCAGACTATTTTTCATATTCCAAAAGCTTATGGAGAACATATAAAATCAACACTACAAATAGGAGAACCAGCAATTATAGCATATGAAACAGAAACCACAGTTATCTCTAATTTTAGAACTATGGATATGGCGGCTGGTGGTCAAGGAGCTCCTTTAGTTCCATATACGGAATATCTGCTTTATAGAGGAGATAAAAATAGAATCTTACAAAATATTGGAGGTATAGGGAATGCTACTGTATTACCGAGATATTGCAAATTAGAAGATGTCTATGCTTTTGATACTGGACCAGGAAATATGATAATTGATGAAGTTACTAAAAATTTAAAAGGAATATCATATGATAAAGATGGTTATTTTGCAAGCATTGGAAGTATAAAGCAAGACCTACTTAATGAACTAATGAGTATAGAATATATATCTATGAAACCACCTAAAACTACTGGAAGAGAATTATTTGGAAAACAATTAGTAGATTGTATTTTAAATAAATATGGGGATTTAAAGGCTGAAGATATAATAGCAACTATAACTAAGTTTACCGCTAAATCTATAGCTTATAATTATAAAAAATTTATTTTTCCAAAACTAAAAATAGACGAAGTAATTTTAGGTGGAGGGGGAAGTTATAATAAAACCCTGATCAATATGCTTAAAGAAGAACTTAAGGATGTTAAAGTATTAATACAAGAAGATTTAGGATTATCATCAGATGCAAAAGAAGCAGTGGCATTTGCCTTATTAGCTTATGAAACTGTTAATAGAAGGGCCGGAAATGTTTTGGCGGCTACAGGGGCAAGCAAAAGAGTTATACTAGGGAATATAATATTACCACCTATATAAAAATAAAAGGAGATAGAGATATGAGAAAATTAGGAATTTCAATTTATCCTACACATGCAACATTAGAAGAAAATTTAGCTTATATAGATTTAGCTGCGAAATACAAGTTTAAGAGAGTTTTTACTTGTCTTTTATCCGTTGAGGGAGATAAAGAAAAGATTGTTGAAGAATTTAAAAAAACAATTGAGCATGCAAACAAATACAATATGGAGGTAATGGCTGACGTATCCCCTAGAGTCTTTGGAGACTTAAATATAAGTTATGAAGACCTAAGCTTTTTTAAGGAAATAGGAGCCTATGGAGTAAGGTTAGACATGGGTTTTACAGGGAACGAGGAATCCTTAATGACTTATAATCCCCAAGGATTAAAGATAGAATTAAATATGAGCTCAGGAACAAAGTATATAGATAATATTCAATCTTATAAACCTAATATGAATAACATAATGGCTTGTCATAATTTTTATCCACATAGATATACAGGATTAAGTTATGATCATTTTATAAAGTGCTCAAAACAGTATAAAGAATTAGGAATAACTACAGCAGCATTTGTAAACTCCACTGAGGCTACATTTGGTCCTTGGCCAGTAAATGAAGGGTTATGTACTTTAGAAATTCATAGAGAAATGGGTATAGTAGCACAAGCTAAACATTTATGGGCTACTGGATTGATTGATGATATAATAATAGCTAACTGCTTTGCGTCAGAAGAGGAATTGAGGCAATTAAGCGAGATAGATCCATATTGTTTATCATTTAATGTAGAAATAAATAAAGATGTACCTAATGTTGAAAGAAAAATTCTTTTAGAAGAATTGCATTTTAACAGAGGAGATGTTTCGGATTATGTTATTAGGAGTACACAAAGCAGAGTTAAGTTTAAGGGACATGAATTTATTCCATTTAACACAATAGATATGAAAAAGGGAGATCTAGTTATAGAGACTTCTCTTTATGGACATTATGCAGGGGAACTGCATTTAGTAAAAAAAGAAATGAAAAACTCAGGAAAATCTAATGTTGTGGGGAGAATAGTTCCAGAAGAACAATTTTTATTAGATTTTATTGAACCATGGCAAAAATTTAGATTAAAAGAGGTTAAGTAGAAACTGTTGCATTGCAGCAGTTTTTTTGTGGAAAAGTTATAGCTTTATATAGTTAAACAATTAAAACTTTATAAAAAGTTATAAAGTTTTAATTGTTTAAAGTTCTAATAGCCTAGAGATTCATTAATTACTATAACTTTTATTCTATTTTTTATAAATTGACCTGTTATTAGGACAAAATCATTACATATGCGTTCTTTATGGTTACAGTCTATACATCTATCTAATTTAGTACAGGGAGTAGATTTCCCTAAACGTTTTGCATCTAAGGGGGCAGCTATTTGGCGAGTTCTTTTGATTGCACTATCTAGATTTTCAACTATTTTGTTAATACCAACCACAATAATTACTTGCTTAGGACCGTAGAGCATAGGGGCAACACGGCTTCCATTACCATCTATGTTGAAAATTTTTCCGTCTAGAGTAATGGCACTTGTACCAGTAATAAATGTATCAACACTAAAATTCTTTATATATAAATCACGTTTTTCTTCTTTAGATAAGTTTGGATTAAATTTATCTAAAAATCTGTAATTATCATTTCTTAAAAACTTAAAAACACCTGTATTTTCTAAAGTTACGGAATCACCTGAACCTACTGAAGAACCTTGTGGTATTAGTTCAGATAATAGAGCTAATAATTCTTGAGTGTTATTTACAAAGTATCCAGCCATATTATTCTTTTCAAGATTGTTTATTAATTTTGTAATATTTTGATTCATTTACTCACCTCGAAAGCTTTTGAAAGATAGTATATCAAATAAATAAGGGAGCATCAATATATAGAAATATATATTTCTATAGAATAGATTGTTGACTAATGCACTTGAAAGATTTAAAATATAAACTATACGAACAGACGTTCAACAATATATATAACAAATTTGAATTTACTCAGAATTTTAGGCAAAAATATTAGATAGGAATTTATAGAAGTATATTGATCAACAGGAGGATTAAATGAAGGATAAGATAATTATTAAAGGTGCAAAAGTTCACAATTTAAAGAATGTAAGTTTAGAAATTCCAAGGGATAAACTAGTAGTATTTACTGGATTATCAGGCTCTGGGAAGTCTTCTTTAGCATTTGATACTCTTTATGCAGAAGGACAAAGAAGATATGTTGAATCCCTATCAGCTTACGCTAGGCAATTCTTAGGACAAATGAATAAACCAGATGTTGAATACATAGAGGGACTTTCTCCTGCTATATCAATTGACCAAAAGACTACATCAAAAAACCCACGTTCTACAGTTGGTACAGTTACAGAAATATATGATTATTTAAGACTGTTATATGCTAGAATAGGAACTCCACATTGCCCTAAGTGTGGAAAAGAGATAACCCAGCAAACAGTGGATCAAATTGTAGATCATGTTATGGCAATGGGGGAAAAAACAAAGATACAAGTATTATCTCCTCTTGTTAGAGGCAGAAAAGGGACTCATGAAAAGATTTTAGATAGCATAAGAAAAAATGGCTTTGTAAGAGCAAGAATAGATGGAGAAATATACGAGATTACTGAAGAGGAAGTAAAGCTAGAAAAGAATAACAAGCACAATATAGAAGCTGTTGTAGATAGATTAGTTATAAAGTCAGATATAGAGAGAAGATTAACTGATTCTTTAGAGATGGCATTAAAACTTAGTGGTGGCTTAGTAATAATCAATAAAGTTGGAGAAGAAGATGTATTGTTCTCAGAAAATTTTGCTTGTGCTGATTGTGGAATAAGTATAGATGAATTAGCACCTAGATTATTTTCTTTTAACTCTCCTTTTGGAAAATGTGACCACTGTGATGGTTTAGGAACTTTAATGGAAATAGATGAAGATTTAGTGATACCTAATAAGGAATTATCTATAATGGAGGGAGCTATTGCCTCTTGGGGAGATGGAAGACTTAAGGAGGATGCATGGACTTTTGCAGTATTAAATTCTTTAAGTAAAAAATACGGTTTTGATTTGAATACTCCTATAAAAGATCTTCCAAGAAATATTGTAGAGCTATTATTATATGGAACTAAGGGTGAGAGAGTTTCAGTAGATTATACAAAGGAAGGAATTAAAGGAACCTACAATCATGCGTTTGAGGGAGAAATTAATAATCTTAAAAGAAGATATAGAGATACTAACTCTGACCTTATTAAAGGTGAAGTAGAAAAGTTTATGAGCAATAATCATTGTCCTAAGTGTAAAGGACATAGACTTAAGCCAGAAGCTTTAGCTGTAACTGTAGGAGAGAAAAATATAAGCGAATTCACAAGATTATCCGTAAATGATGAACTCAGTTATATAAATTCCTTGGAGTTATCAGAAAAAAATAAGGTAATAAGTGAACAAATTCTAAAAGAAATAAAAAGCAGACTAAGTTTCTTAAAGGATGTAGGATTAGATTATTTAGACTTAGCAAGAAACTCAGGAACTCTATCAGGAGGAGAAGCACAAAGAATAAGATTAGCAACTCAAATAGGATCATCTTTAATGGGAGTTTTATATATACTAGATGAACCTAGTATAGGACTTCATCAAAGAGATAATGACAGGCTGATTAAGACCTTAAAACACCTAAGAGATGTTGGAAATACGGTTATTGTAGTTGAACATGATGATGATACAATAAAAGAAGCTGATTTTGTTGTAGATATAGGACCAGGAGCTGGAGAACACGGTGGAAATATAGTAGCTGCTGGAACTTTAGATGTTATTAAGAATTGCAAAGAGTCTATAACAGGCCAATATTTAAGAAAAGAAAAAGTAGTAGAATTACCTAGTGAGAGAAGAACAGGAAATGGTAACTTCTTATCTATAAAAGGAGCAAAGGAAAACAATCTTAAAAATGTTAATGTTAAAATTCCATTAGGATTACTAACAATGGTTACAGGTGTATCTGGCTCCGGGAAAAGTACCCTAGTTAATGAAATTTTATATAAAGGATTATATAAAATTATAAATAGAGCTAATATCGTTCCAGGTAAACATAAAGAAATAACAGGATATGAGGCTATAGATAAGATAATAGATATAGATCAAAGCCCAATAGGAAGAACACCACGTTCTAATCCAGCCACATATACTGGAGTTTTTGATATAATCCGTGAACTTTTCTCTCAAACTACTGAGGCAAAAATGAAGGGGTATAAACCAGGCAGATTTTCTTTTAATGTAAAGGGTGGAAGATGTGAGGCTTGCTCTGGAGACGGAATTATAAAAATAGAAATGCAATTTTTATCAGATGTTTATGTACCTTGCGAGGTTTGTAAAGGAAAAAGATATAATAGAGAGACTTTAGATGTAAAATATAAAGGTAAAAATATAGATGACATATTAAATATGACAGTGGAAGAAGGATTAAAATTCTTCGAGAATCTACCAAGAATTAAGAATAAACTTGAAACCTTGTATGATGTAGGTCTAGGATACATAAGATTAGGTCAACCATCAACACAACTTTCTGGTGGAGAAGCTCAAAGAATAAAATTAGCCTATGAACTTTCAAAAAGAAGTACAGGGAAAACCTTATATATTCTTGATGAACCAACAACAGGTTTACATATAGATGATGTTAATAGATTAACTCAGATAATTAGAAGACTTGTTGAAGCCGGAAATTCTGTAGTAGTAATTGAACATAATTTAGATATGATTAAATGTGCGGATTATATTATAGATTTAGGTCCAGAAGGTGGAGATGGAGGTGGCACTATAGTAGCTACAGGAACTCCAGAAGAAATTATTAAGGTTGAAAGTTCATTCACTGGTAAATATCTTAAAAAATATTTAGAATAAGATCAGGTGTAAGTTGATTGAGTTGGGGTATCCATAAAGTGTCATAAATTGACTAGTGGGTACCCTAAAATAATATATAATTTTATAGGAATTTCTTAAGATTACCTGAAAAATGCAATATTTGTAGTTTTTTTGTTGTATAATCATTAATGTACTAGTGAGACAATATAAATAAGAGTATGAAATAATAATTGAGGTGAGTACATGAGTTTTCAGAAATTGATAGGAGTGGTCTTTGCAATTTTATTTATTGTGGTATTATACATAATTATTTACTACGCGCTTAAAATTATGTACAAAGATGTAAAAGGCGGAAATAGAACAAAGGGTTCATCTAATAAAGAAAAATTAGCCTATGGGTTAGAAGTTGTTAATGAAGGACAAAACTCTAATCTAAAGAAAGGCTCTCTTATACATGTTAGAAACACTGTAACAATAGGAAGAAAAGATGATAATTCTATTATTTTATCTGATACCTTTGTTTCAGGTAACCATGCTAAGTTATATGTGAGAAATAATGAGTTTTATTTAGAGGATTTAGATAGTACTAACGGAACTTATATTAATAATCAAAAACTACAAGGAAGAATGAAGTTAAAAATGAATGATGAAATAAAAATAGGTACAGTAGTATTTAAAGTGATGTAACTGGGGTGAAAAAATGAAGACTTTAAAGGATGAAAGAAAACTTTTAGCAGTAGTATACTTTTTAACCATAGCACTTTTCGTTAATCTAGCAGTCCTTAAAGATCCTATAGATATAGGAGCTTTAATTATGGGAGGGGTATTAATTATACTTATAGGGTTTTCTCACTTTGTTATAAGAAAATACTATCCAGATGGAGATAAGTTTATACTTATATTTGCAGCTGTTTTAGCAGTAATAGGGATAGCAGTTTTATATAGATTAGATGAAAAAGTTGCTATAAAGCAAATTATATGGTTTATAGCAGGAATAACAGCTTATATTCTTATAATAGTATTACTTCCAGACCTAAAAACTTTTAATAGATATAGATACTATTTTTTAGCGGCTACGGCTCTGTTTATGCCTATGGCCTTACTTATCGGTAAAGAACAATATGGAGCAAAAAACTGGGTGCTATTTGGAGGTTTTGGATTTCAACCATCAGAATTCGGAAAGATATTTTTAGTTCTCTACCTGGCTTCGGCTTTAAGAAATTATGAAGACAAGAAGAATTTAATGGGAGACTTTAAACAACTTGTGGAGCCAGCAGCAGTAGTTATGGCATCCATAGGATGTATGGTTTTACAGAGAGATTTAGGTTCTGCCTTAATTTTCTTTGGAATTTCAGTAACTATATTATATATAGCTACTGCTAAAGGGAAATACGTATTTATGAGTTTAGGGCTATTTTCTGTAGGATCAGTAGTAGCCTATGGATTATTTTCTCATGTAAGAAATAGAGTTCTTATATGGAAAGATTTATGGGCATATGCTAATAATGAAAGTTATCAAATAGTTCAAGGGCTTTATTCTATATCATCAGGTGGTATGGTAGGAACAGGACTAGGGCAAGGGTATCCAGGATTCATTCCAGTAAATACAACGGACTTTATATTTGCAGTTATTTGTGAAGAAATGGGAATGGTATTTGGGATAGGTATATTAATGCTTTACTTCCTTTTATTTTATAGAGGTATGAGAAGTGCACTTAAGGTTGAAGATAGATTTTCTCAACTGATTTCAGTTGGATTTTCAGCAATGATTGCAGCTCAGGTTTTAGTAATTATAGGTGGAGTATTTGCTGTTATTCCATTGACTGGTATAACGCTTCCTCTTATAAGTTATGGTGGAACTTCTATGCTAACAATGTTTTTTGCACTTGGAATTATGCAAAAGATATCAGAGGAGGGTTAAAGTATGAAAGATATTCAAAGTAGTATAAAAAAAGTAATGATAGTTTTTTCTTTTTTACTTTTAGCTTTAATTACTTATATAGCTTATTTTCAGGCTTTTAAAGCTCCTGATATAGCAGAAAAAACAGGTAATCAGAGATTGTGGGCGGAAAGAAATAAGGTTTTAAGAGGAACTATATATGATAGAAATATGGTGGCTCTAACGGAGAGTAAAAGAAAAGATGCATTAACTCAAGAAAGAAAATATACTCAAGGATCATTATATTCACATATTTTAGGATATGCAAATGAAAAGTATGGACTAACAGGATTAGAAAATACTTATGACAAGGAATTAAGAAATTATAATAAAATATCTTATTCGGTTAATAGTTTATTAGATACTTTAAAAATTAAAGAAGCTTTTAAAAATAGAATAGATGAAGATGAGGATATAGTTGGGAATTCTTTAGTTACCTCATTAGATACTAATGTACAAAAATCTGCTTATCAAGCATTAGAAAATAAAAAAGGAGCAGTAGTGGTGTTAAATCCTAAAACTGGGGAAATTATAGCCTCGGTTTCTAGTCCTACGTATGATCCTAATAATTTAGACGATGTTATGAAAGCAGCTAATTCAGGAGCACAATCAAATTTTCCACTTATTAATAGAAGTACAGCTGGTATGTATGCTCCAGGATCAACCTTTAAGATTGTAACTTTAACATCTTCATTAGAAAATTTACCTGGAGTTACGAATAGAACCTTTAATGATAACGGAAAGATAGTATTTAATTCTAAGCAATCTTTGAGTAACTATGCTGGAGCTTCATATGGTTCTATAGGATTAAAGGATGCATTAAGGGTTTCATCAAATGTGGTTTTTGGTACACTAGCTATGGATTTAGGAAACAGTAAGCTTAAGACTACAGCAGAGAATTATTATTTTAATAAAAACATCCCTGCTAATGGAGTAGTTATAGAAACTTCTCAATTCCCTACCATAGATGATTCAGAAAAAGGAAGCATAGCTCAAACAGGAATAGGTCAAAGTTCTATTTTAGCTACACCTATGCAGATGGCATTAATAGCTTCTGCCGTAGCTAACGATGGAGTAATGGTTGAGCCTAAACTTGTAAATACAGTAGTTGATAAAAATGGGAAGACCGTCAAGAATATAGATACAAAAAATATAGGAAGAAGCCTTTCAAGTGAAAATGCTGCGATAATTAAAGATTACATGAGAAATGTAGTAAGTAGTAGAGAGAACAGTCAATGGACCTATTTTAAAGGACTTAATGTGGCTGGTAAAACTGGTACAGCCGATTATAAGCTTCCTGATGGAACAGATGCAGTTCCAAATGCTTGGTTTATTGGATTTGCTCCAGCAGATAATCCTCAATATGCAATTGCGGTGTTAATCGAAAATGGAGGAGTCGGCGGTGTAGCAGCGGCAGAAACTGCAGGAAAGGTATTAAAAACAGCCATGGGCAAATAGGAAGAGGTGGTTTTTATATTTGATTTTGAATATCATTTGAAGAACCTTCCTGAGAAACCTGGAGTTTATATAATGAAAAACTCTTTAGGTGAGATTATATATGTTGGGAAGGCAAAGGTTTTAAAAAATAGAGTAAGACAGTATTTTCAAAGTTCTAAAAATCATTCAGAAAAAGTTAAAAAGATGGTAGCTAATATTTCTGAGTTTGAATATATAGTTACAGATTCAGAAATGGAGGCTCTTTTATTAGAATGTAATCTAATTAAAAAACATAGCCCTAAGTATAATATTGCACTTAAAGATGATAAGTTTTACCCGTTTATTAAGATAACGATGAATGAAGATTTTCCAAGAGTATTCGTTACTAGGAATTATGCTAAAGACGGTAATAAGTATTTTGGACCTTATGTAAATGGCACAGCTGTCTATGAGACTATAACTTTAATAAAGAAGATATTCCCACTAAGAACTTGTAAGAGATCTATTATAGAAGGTGGGGAAAAAACAAGACCTTGTTTAAATTACCATATTAATTTATGCAAGGCCCCTTGCGCTGCACTTATATCGAAAGCTGAGTATAGAAAGATGATAGATCAGATTATAGATATATTAAACGGAAAAGATAATTATATAGTTAAGGAACTTAAAGAAAAAATGCTAAAGGCTTCAAATGAATTAGAATTCGAGGAAGCTGGAGGTTATAGAGATAAGATATTAGCTATAGAAAATATAATAGAGAAACAAAAGATGTTTACAGTTAAAGAAGGAGAAGAAGACTATATAAATCTTTATTGTGATGAAAAAGATTGTTGTGTACAAATATTCTTTTCAAGAGATGGAAAAATCAGTGGAAGAGAGCATTTTGTATTTGAAGATAAAGCGGGATATAATAAAAGAGAAATTTTAAGAGAATTTATTACTAGTTTTTATGGTGGAACAGCGCAAATACCTAAGAATGTTTATCTACCAGATGTAGATGATTTAGAGTTATTAGAAGAGTTTCTAACTATAAAAAGAGGGTCAAAGGTTTGGATAAAGATACCTAAAAAAGGAGAGAAAATAAATCTTCTTGATATGGTAGAAGAAAATGCAAAAGTAACTTTAGATAAATTTAAAGATAAGATATTAAGCGATAAAGAAATAAATAGGGTAGCTTTAGAGGAGCTTAGAGAAATTTTAGAGTTAGATGAGTTGCCTATGAGAATAGAGGCTTATGATATCTCAAATATTCAAGGAGTGGATTCTGTAGGAACCATGGTAGTATTTGAAGAAGGTAAACCTAAAAATAGCGATTATAGAAGATTTAGAATAAAAACAGTTCAAGGTCCTAATGATTATGAAAGTATGAGAGAGGTATTAACAAGAAGATTTGCTCATGGATTAGAGGAAGTTAAGCAAATTCAAGAGAGAAAATTAACTCTTGGAGGTGGTAAATTCTCGGTATTTCCAGATGTAATCTTAATGGATGGAGGAAAAGGCCAAGTTAATATAGCACTTGAAGTTTTACAGAGTTTTGGAGTAGATATACCTGTTTGTGGAATGGTTAAAGATGACAAACATAGTACAAGAGGGCTTATTTATAATAATCAAGAGATATTATTGTCAAGAAGAAGCAATTTATTTCATATGCTTACAAGGATACAAGATGAGGTTCATAGATTTGCTATAACCTATCACAGAAGTTTAAGAGATAAGAGAACTCTTCATTCTATATTAGAAGATATCCCCTATGTAGGAGAAAAGAGGAGAAGAAACCTACTTCTAAAATTCGGAAGTGTAGATAATATCAAAAAAGCCACTGTGGAAGAATTATTAGAAACACCTGGAATAGATAAAAAAGCTGCTGATAGTATAAAAAAGTACTTTAGTGGCAATTAAATAAATAGGGAAAGAAAGAGGGGCTTTAGCTATGAAATATGTAGTAGATACGCACACACATACTATTGATTCAGGGCACGCTTATAGTACATGGTTAGAAAATATTAAGTGGGCATCTGAAAACGGAGTTAAGGTTTTAGCAACAACAGAACACGGACCAGCTATGCCTGGAGGACCACATATATTCTTTTTTAATAATCTTAAGGTTTTACCAAGAGAAATGTATGATGTAATTCACTTAAGAGGATGCGAAGCTAATATTGTAGACTTTGAAGGGAATATAGATATACCAATGGAAACACAAAATAAACTTGATTTAATAATTGCATCTTTACATGATGTTGTTATAGAATCTGGAACTGAAGAGCAGAATACGAATGCACTTTTAAATGTAATGGAAAACCCAAAGGTTGATATATTAGGTCATATAGGAAATCCCCAATTCCCAATATGTATAGAGAAAGTTATAAAAAAAGCAAAAGAAAAGAATAAAATAATAGAAGTAAATAATAGTTCATTTAGATCAAGGCCAGGAAGTGAAAAGAATTGTAAAAAAGTAATTGAGTTATGTAAAAAATATGAGGTTAATATAATAGTTAGTTCAGATGCCCATGTATGTACTCAAATAGGTAATTTTGATGTAGCCCATGAACTTTTACAAGAAATTTCTTTTCCAGAAGAGTTAATAATGAACACAAATAAAGATAAGATAATAAACTATTTAGTGAAGAAAAATAAGCTTAAAGACATATAGCTTGTTAAATTTAGGATTATTTATTATACTTATATATTAGAGTACTATTAATCAGAAGGGGTTTCAATATGAATCAGTACGGTTTTTTATTAAATAAGCTAGAGAAAATACTTGATAAAAATGACATAAAGATAAATGAGCCAATGAGTGAACATATATATTTTAAAGTTGGTGGACCAGTAGATTACTTGCTTAATCCAAAAAAGAAAGAGCAGGTTGTGGAAATTATAAATATTTGCAAAAATGAAAATATTCCATACTATATAATTGGTAATGGATCAAATCTTTTAGTTAAAGATGGTGGAATAAGAGGCGTTGTAATAAAACTTTGCGAGTTAGATAATATAGAAGTGAAAGAGAATACTATAATATCAGAATGCGGAGCTTTATTATCTAAGGTTTCAGAAGCTGCATTGGATAACTCTTTGACAGGATTTGAATTTGCTTGTGGTATTCCAGGAAGTATTGGCGGAGCTGTATATATGAACGCAGGAGCCTACGATGGAGAAATATCTCATGTTATAAAATGGGCCGAAATAATTGACGGAGATGGAAAACTAGTAAAGTTGTCAAAGGATGAACTGAAATTAGGATATAGAACTTCGTATATTATGGAGAATGGTTTTGTTGTTATAAGCGCTTGTTTTGAATTAAGGTTTGGAGATAAAGAGTTAATTAAAAATAGAGTAGATGAATTAACTAGAAGAAGAGAAGAAAGACAACCGCTTGAGTATCCTTCAGCGGGAAGTACATTTAAAAGACCACCTGGATACTTTGCGGGTAAGCTTATACAAGATGCTGGTCTTAAAGGTTTCTCTTTAGGGGGAGCCGCTGTATCTGAAAAACATTCAGGTTTTGTAATTAACAAAGGAGACGCAACTGCTAAAGATATCTTAGATTTAATAGCTCATATTCAAGCAACAATAAAAGAAAAATTTGGGGTGGAGCTTAATACTGAAGTCAGGATAATTGGAGAAGAAAAAGATAATTAGATAAATAAGAACTCAGCTTTTAGGGCTGAGTTTTTTACTTAGTGGTATTTAAAATAATAATCATCATAATGGAGGGAGTAAGCACATAAATATTAATACAAAAATTAAGTATTTATGATATAATTTATTATAGATTTTTAGTAGAAAGGACGGTGAAATCCTGATTTTGCTTAAGGCAATATTGTCAGGGGAACTTATGAGATTTGTAATTGTTACTGGATTGTCAGGAGCGGGAAAAACGGAAGCCACAAGAAGCCTTGAGGATTTAGGATATTTTTGTGTTGATAACTTACCACCTAAATTAATACCTAAATTTGCAGAAGCGTGTATTCAAAGTGAAGGAAAGATAGATAAGGTTGCACTTGTTATAGATATTAGAGGGGGAGTTTTTTTTGATGACCTCTTTGAAAGCTTAATATATTTAAAAGATGGTGAATTTAAGTATGAGATATTATTTTTAGAAGCATCAGATGATATATTAGTAAAAAGATTTAAGGAATCAAGGAGAAGTCATCCATTAGCGCCAGATGGAAGAGTTATAACAGGAATAGAAAGTGAAAGAAAGAAATTAAGGGAAGTTAAGGATAGAGCAGATATAATTATAGACACATCAAAATATGCAATAAAAGATCTTAGGGAGAAAATAAATGAGAATTATGGAGATGGAAAGGTTATAGAAAAGCAATTATCTGTAACTGTATTATCATTTGGTTTTAAATATGGAATACCTGTAGATGCTGATTTGGTATTTGATGTTAGATTTATTCCAAATCCTTTTTATATACCAGAACTCAAACCTTTTTCTGGAAATGAAAAACCTGTTAAAGACTATGTATTATCTCAAGAAGAGACTATAGGATTTGTTGAAAGGCTTGAAGATATGCTTAAATTCCTTATACCAAACTATACTAAAGAAGGAAAGAGACAATTGATTATTGCAATAGGTTGCACTGGAGGAAGACATAGATCTGTTGCAATTGCTAATGACATTTATGAAAGGTTAAGCAATGATTATACGGTTGGAATTGAGCATAGGGATGTGAATGAAGATACCTATAAGGGAGCTAGAAAGTTATGAGGTTCCTAGACTGGTTAAGACCTGGAATAAGGGTTAAAAGATGGATCTTATTTGGATTATTAGGAGTGCTTTTAGTAGCTTACGGTTTTACGGAACTTGCTTTACACAGTATGTATAGCATCATGTATAAAGTATTTTATGTATTTTTAATAATAACAGGGATTTTTGTTTTATACGTTTCAGTAACTGAAGTGATGAGGGGAATAATAGCACTTATAAATAAAGGATATATAAAGGTATCATTAGATTCAGATAAAATGCAAAATCTTATATATGAAAAAAGATTATTAGTAAAAGGACCTAAAATAGTAGTAATTGGTGGGGGGACAGGTCTTTCCACAATGCTAAGAGGATTAAAGTATTATACTTCTAATATAACTGCTATAGTTACAGTTGCAGATGATGGTGGAGGATCTGGGGATTTAAGAGAAGATTTAGGTATTCTTCCTCCAGGAGATATAAGAAACTGTATATTAGCTTTGGCTGATACAGAGCCTTTGATGGAAGAACTACTTCAATATAGATTTAAAGATGGAAGGCTTAAGAATCAAAGCTTCGGTAATTTATTTTTAGCTGCAATGGATGGAATTTCAGATAATTTTGAGGATGCTGTTCAGAAGATGAGTTCGGTATTAGCAGTAACAGGGAAAGTTATACCTGTTACTTTGGAAAACATGAGATTGAAAGCATTTTATGAAAATGGTAATACAGTAGAGGGTGAATCTCAAATACCAGAAGAAGCTATTGCCCAAAAAACTAAGATTTCGAAGTTAATGATTATACCTGAAAATGCGGAGCCATTAAGGGAGGCATTAACAGCTATACGAGAAGCCGATGTAATAATTATGGGACCAGGAAGTTTATATACTTCTGTTTTGCCAAATTTATTAGTAAAAAAGATATCGACAACCATTAAGAGAAGTAGTGGTTTAAAAATGTATGTTTCTAATATAATGACTCAGCCAGGAGAAACAGATAATTTTAAAGTTTCAGATCATTTAAGAGTTTTGTATAAACATTGTGGGAAAGATATAGTCGATTATGTTATAGCAAATGTTCAAGAATTACCTAAAAATCTTATTGAAAAATATAGGGAAGAAGGTTCTCAAGAAGTAATAATTGATAAAGAGATTATAAATAAGATGGGAATAGAGATTATAGAAGCTAATTTAGTTAAATATAAAGATGGCTTCATTAGACATAATTCAGAGGAACTCGCAAAAGTAATAATGACTACAGTTATGGAGAAAGCTCTTCTTTATGATAAGAAGAAGATAATAGAGTATATGTATCTATCCCAAAGGTTAAAAGAAAGTAAATAATTATATATTAAAGGAAGTATAAAGGGAAGGGAGATCCTATGTCATCATTTTCATCTAAGGTTAAAGGAGAAATATGCAGATATACAGATATAACTAGGGAAGAGGCTTTAGCTGAATTATCAGCTATAATGAAGGTAAGCGGAACTTTAGCCTTTAGTGGTAGGCAGATTAGTTTTAAGATAACAACAGAAAACCCAGGTTCAGCAAGATTAATATTTACTCTTCTTAAAGAACACTTTAGTATTCACTCTAAACTTATGGTTAAAAAGAGTAGTTCTTTAAAAAAGAACAATATTTATATGGTTCTAGTTACAGAAGAAATGGGAGTAAAAGAACTACTTTATGAAACTGGTATATTTAAAGAAGTTGAAGGCATAATGTCTTTAAGCTATGGTATAGAAGAACAAATGGTTTCTAGTGATGAAAACGCTAGAGCATATATTAGAGGTGCATTACTTGGAGGAGGAAGTATATCTAATCCAGAAAAAGCATATCATCTAGAATTTGTGACTCATAGTGAAGAATATGCTAAAGATTTAAGTAAACTTGTTAATAGGTTTGGATTGAATTCTAAAATTATTCAGAGAAAAAACAGTTATATAGTTTATATTAAAGAAGGCGAACAGATAGTTGATCTTTTAAATATAGTAGGAGCTCATACTTGCCTATTAGAGCTAGAGAATATAAGAATAATGAAGGAAATGAGGAACAATGTAAATAGACTTGTAAATTGTGAGACTGCAAACTTAAGTAAAACTGTTAATGCTGCAGTAAGACAAGTTGAAAGTATAAGACTCATTCAAAAGGAAATAGGTCTTCAAAGATTACCTAAAAATTTAAGAGATATAGCAGAGCTTAGATTAAATTATCCGGATGAATCTTTAAAAGAGTTAGGAGAAATGCTAGATCCACCAGTAGGGAAATCAGGTGTAAATCACAGATTAAGAAAAATAGAAAAAATAGCAGAAGAGCTACGAGGGAAATAAGATAGTTAAACTTAGATTAAGTTATTGTTATGAATGTTAAAGATTCAGTTAAAGGTGTATTAATAATAATACACCTTTAATTATTTTATGTAAAATTGGTATTAAGATGGTTGTTTGGAGGAATAAAAACAATGATAAAGAAAAGTATTAGAAATCAGCTATTAATACCAATTGTATCTATGATAATTCTTTTAGTTTCAGTTTTATCTTATGTAGCTATAAGTGAATCTAAAAAACACATAACCAATAATTCAGAGAGATTTCTAATGGAATTAACAAATGAAAAAATAAATAATATCAATAATATTTTTAATGATAATTTAACAAGTATGTGGGGAATTGTTAATTCTCAAATTTTGAAGGATGGAAAAACTCCCTGGGAAACCTTAAAAAATTTACTTGATTCTCAAAAGAAATCAAGAGATCATATATCTATAGGAATTATAGATGAAAATGGGAGCATAAAATATAGTGATGACACAACTGGAATGCTTGAAGATAAAGAGTTATTAACTAGAGTGCTTAATGGAGAAGGGTTAGTAAAAAAAGTTGGGATTGATGGAGAGAATAATCCTATATTTTCTTATTTAGTTCCGATAGTAGTAGATGGTAGGATATCTAAAATACTAGTTGTAAATAGAATTGAGCCAGAGCTTAGCAGAATAGTTAAAGAGGAAGTCTCAGGATATGGGGCAGGGATTATACTAAATGAACAAGGAATTATACAGATACATACTAACAAAGAGTTTATAGGTAAAAAGTTAAGTGAGCTCGATGATAATGTTGGATTAGCAGATATAGAACAAAAAATGATAAAAGGTGAGGTATCTTCAGGAGAATACAAACTCAACAATAAAGATAATATAATAACATATGGAAAAATAAAAGTAATTGGGTGGTCATTTGGTCAATACCTAGATAAACAGGGAATACAGCAGGAGGTTGATGAGTTGTCAAAGTATTTCTCTGCTTTAGGAGGCATAGTTGCGATTATTGGCGTATTGACAGCATTAATAATAATAAACCTAATAACACGAAATTTAAAGAAAATAGACAATCATATGACTATACTTTCAACTGGGGACTTAACAAAAGGTGTAGAAGAGAATTTAAAGAAGAAAAAAGATGAGGTTGGAGACATAGCAAATGCTATTAATAAAACCCAGCAATATATTTCTGAAATAATTTCCTTAATAAAAATAAATTCAGATAGTATTGATATGAAGTCCGAAAATCTATCAAATATTTCAAGTAAGTTTGTGTATTCAACTGAAAACATAGCCCATGCAATAGAAGAAGTTGCAAGTGGAAGTGATACTCAAGCACAGGAGTTAACCGATACAGTAGAAATAGTGAATAAGTTTGGACAAGAACTTGATAAAATAGTAGTACAATTTGAGGAGATAAATACTAGAGCGGTAGACATTGATGAAAAAGCTAAAAAGTCTAATAACTCTATGGAAATGGTTGTCCAAGGATTGTTAGAGCTTATAGTGACATTTAGTGAATTTAAAGAAAAAATAAATTTAATGGACAAAAATATTAAAAAAGTTAATGCGTTTACTTCAGTAATCAAATCCATATCAGAACAAACCAATCTTTTAGCTTTAAATGCTGCAATAGAGGCGGCGGCTGCTGGTGATGCAGGAAAAGGGTTTGGTGTAGTAGCTGATGAAGTTAGAACTCTAGCAGAAAAAAGTAAAACGGCTTCAAATAAAATCTTTGAAATAGCATCTGATTTATTGAAAGATACACGAAATATTTCCTCGACTAGTGAAAAGATGAATAACGAGATAGTGAAACAAAGAGAGACAATAGATACATCGATGACTTCTTTTAAAGAGATATCATCATCTATTGAAGAAATAACTCCTAGGATAAATAATGTAAGTAGGTACGTTGAAAGGTTGTCGTCTAATAAGGATGATATCGTCATAAAAAGTGAAAATGTGGCATCAATTTCCCAGGAAATATCTTCATTAGCACAAGAAATATCGGCTTCGATGGAGGAAATGAAAGAATCATCACTTGATGTTTCTGTAACATCTAAAGACTTAAAGGATATGACTGCAGTAATGAAAGAGAACGTAGGGATATTTAAAATAGAATAAGGTGTTTTTTGAAATAAGATCGCTTCAATATTGTGTAGTGGTCTTATTTTATTTATAACTTTGATGATTTACCTATTTTATTTAGGGCTATTTTTGTCTAAAATAGAAGATAGGGAAGGAAGTGATGGAGTGAGTGAAAAGAAGTTTTGTCATCTACATTTACATACAGAATACTCTTTGTTAGATGGTTCAGGTAAAATATCTAAAATAATAAAAAAAGCAAAAGAATTAGGGATGGAATCAATAGCAATAACTGATCACGGTGTAATGTATGGATGTGTCGATTTTTATAAAGAGGCGAAGAAAGCAGGTATAAAAGCTATATTAGGCTGTGAAGTTTATGTGGTGCCTAAATCTATGTACATAAAAACTAATGATAGTGAAAATGAAACCCATCATTTAGTTCTTTTGGCTAAAAATCAGCAAGGTTATGAAAACCTGATGAAAATTGTATCAAAGGGTTCAACAGATGGTTTTTACTATAAGCCAAGAATAGATCATGAATATTTGAGAAAACATAGCGAAGGGATAATAGGATTGAGTGCTTGTCTGGGAGGAGAAGTAAACTCAGCATTAAATAATAGTAATTATAATAAGGCAAAGAATATTGCCATTGAATATAACGATATATTTAAAGAAGGATTTTATCTAGAACTTCAATATCATGGATTGGAAGAGCAAAGAAAGGTTAATGCAGGTCTTATAGAAATTTCTAAAGAAACTGGAATACCCTTAGTTGCTACTAATGATACTCACTATATTGAGAAGAAGGACTATAAATCTCATGATATATTATTGTGTATTCAAACAGGAAAAACAGTAGAAGATGAAAAGAGGATGAGATATCCTTCTGATGAGTTTTATCTAAAGTCTCCAGAAGAGATGTGGGAATTATTTTCTTACATTCCCGAGGCACTTGAGAATACAATTAAAATAGCTGAACAATGTAATTTTGATTATGAGTTTCATAAATCAAAGCTACCTAAGTTTCCACTACCAGAAGGTCAAGATCCTTATGAGTACTTAAGAGATGTATGTTTTATGGGATTATTAGAAAAGTATAATATAACCAATGAAAAATACTCTTATGAAAATATAGAGAAATATAAAAATATTAGTACTGAAGTAAAAGAACTTGTGGATAGGTTAGAGTATGAACTTGGAGTAATAAACCAAATGGGTTATGTAGATTACTTCTTAATAGTTTGGGACTTTATAAGATTTTCAAATGAAAACAACATCCCAACAGGTCCTGGAAGAGGGTCTGCAGCAGGATCAATTGTAGCTTATACGTTAGGTATAACAAAAATAGACCCAATAAAATATAATCTTTTATTTGAACGTTTCTTAAATCCTGAAAGAGTAAGTATGCCTGATATAGATTCAGACTTTTGTTATGAAAGGCGACAAGAAGTTATTGACTATGTTGTAGATAAATATGGTGAAAGCAATGTTTCGCAGATAATAACCTTTGGAACAATGGCTCCAAGAGCCTGTATAAGGGACGTTGGAAGAGCTATGAATTATACTTATGCAGAGGTTGATAAAATAGCTAAAATGATTCCTACCATGTTAGGAATCACTATAGAAAGAGCATTGAATCTAAATCCAGAGCTAAAAAAACTATATGATGATGAAGATAGAGTAAGAAACTTAATAGATGTAAGTAGAGATTTAGAGGGATTGCCAAGGCATTCATCAACCCATGCGGCTGGTGTTGTAATTGCTTCAAGACCACTGGTAGAGTATGTTCCAGTACAGAAAAATGAAGATAATATTGTAACTCAATTTGATATGAATACCTTAGAAGAACTGGGTTTATTAAAAATGGATTTCTTAGGACTTAGAACATTAACAGTAATGAAGGACGCTGTTGATATGATAAGACAAAATAGAGGTATAGAGATCGATTTAGATGATATTAATACTAATGATAAAGAAGTCTATAAGATGTTAGGAGAGGGAAAAACTGTAGGTGTATTCCAATTGGAGTCAGCTGGAATGACTAGCTTCATGAAGGATTTGAAGCCTGATTCTTTAGAGGATATAATTGCGGGTATATCATTATATAGACCAGGCCCTATGGCAGAAATACCTAGATATATAGAAAGTAAAAAAAATCCAGATAAAGTTACATATATAACCCCTGAATTAGAAAATATATTGGATGTTACTTATGGTGTTATGGTATATCAAGAACAGGTAATGCAGATAGTTAGAGACCTTGCAGGTTATTCTTTAGGACGTTCAGATATGGTTAGAAGAGCTATGTCAAAGAAAAAGCACGAGGTAATGGAGCAGGAAAGACGAAACTTCATCTATGGAATAGTAGATGAAGAAGGAAATATTGAAGTTCCAGGTTGTGTAGGTAATGGCATTTCAGAAGAGGCTGGGAATAAAATATTTGATCAAATGATTGACTTTGCAAGTTACGCTTTTAATAAGTCCCATGCAGCGGCTTATGCAATAGTAGGTTATCAAACTGCATTTTTAATGAGATATTATCCTGTAGAATTTATAGCTGCAATGCTTAATTCGGTGATGGGAAGTAATGATAAAGTGGCAGCCTACATAAACTCGGCAGAAAAATTAGGAATTAAACTTTTATTACCTGATATCAATGAAAGTTACTCCAAGTTTACAGTAAAAGGAGATACTATAAGATTTGGATTGGCCGCAATAAAAAATGTAGGTTATAACGTTGTAGAATCAATAGTAAAATCAAGAAATGAGAAGGGGAAGTTCACATCTTTACAAGATTTTTGTAATAAAATGGATTTTTCATCTATAAATAAGAGGGCAGTTGAAAGCTTAATAAAAGCAGGAGCTTTTGATAGTTTTAATGTATATAGATCAAGACTTTTAGCAGTTCATGAAAAAGTTATGGATTCAGTTGCTGGAGATAAGAGAAGGAATATAGATGGACAAATGAATTTGTTTATGGATCTTAATGAAAATGTATCTATTCCAGAGGTTACATATCCACAGATAAATGAATTTAAGAAAAACTATATTTTAACAATGGAAAAGGAGATGACCGGTTTATATTTAAGTGGGCATCCTTTAGATGATTATAAAGAAAGTATTAAATTACAAACTAGTACTACTATAGACAAAATAATGGCTACGAAGGAAGTTTTAGAAGAGGATATGCATGACGTACTTACGGTTGGTATGAGTGGATATAAGGAAGATAGTATAGAAGATGGGACTAGAGTTGTAGTTGCAGGAATAATAAGTTATGTAAGTAGAAAAGTAACTAGAAACAATACGATGATGGCATTTATTAAGATAGAGGATTTAACAGCATCCATGGAGGTTGTAGTATTCCCTAAAACTTTGGAGAAAGTTAATTCACTTATTAATATGGATGGTTTGGTTGTAGTAAGAGGAAGGGTAAGTATAAACGAAGAAGAGCTACCTAAAATTCTATGCGAAGACATAACTCCGTTAGAAAAAATAAACACAGAAAAAGTTTATATTCGTGTAGAGAATACTACAAAGGCAAAAGAGATTAATAAGCTTCTTAAAGTTCTTTTGACTGAATATAAAGGGGATACTCCTGTTAATATTTTTACTGAAAAAGAAAAACAAAACTTTAGATTAGCTAGAGATTGTTGGGTAGATTTAGATAAAGGAGCCTTGGAGTATTTAAGAAAGAAATTTGGAAATGATAATGTAAAATTAGTTGATTAGAAATAAGGGCTTTCAATTTTTTGGGAGCTCTTATTTTCATTATTTGTATTTGAAATAATGAAAGGTTTTTGATATAGTATATATGATGTAGATTTATAGAAAAAAATGTTGAAAGTTTTTAAATAATTTATTAAATATTTAAATTTTATAAAAGCTTTGACGAAAAGTTAATAAATAATAATAAATAAGAGAATTGGGTATAATATAGTTAAATGAAATAGATTACATTATTTTTTGTAATAAAACCTAGTAAAAAGCTTGAAAATACCCGAAACTTTAAGTAAAATTAATTTGTCTTAATATATTTATAATTTTGAGAAAACTTCGAATAATAAGTAGTATTAAGTATGAAAATAGGATTAATACGTTTTTTTTAAAAGTGGTGGGTAAATTTTAGCATATGTGGGACTAGCTGTGTCCCTATAGTGTAGAGGAGGCATAATTAATGAAAAAAATAGCTATTTTAACAAGTGGTGGAGATGCACCAGGAATGAACGCTGCAATAAGAGCAGTTGTAAGAACCGCATTACATAATGGATTGGAAGTAATGGGTGTTGAAAGAGGATATGCTGGTTTAATAAGTGGAGAACTTCACCCAATGGACAGACGTTCAGTATCAGACATTATACAAAGAGGTGGAACAGTTTTAAGGACTGCAAGATGTAATGAATTTAAAACAGAAGAAGGTAGAGAAAAAGGCGCAAAAATACTTAAAGCTTATGGAGTAGACGCATTAGTTGTAATAGGTGGAGATGGATCTTTCACAGGAGCTAAACTTCTTTCTAAACTTGGAGTTAAAACTGTTGGACTTCCAGGAACTATAGATAATGACTTAGCTTATACTGACTACACAATAGGATTTGACACAGCTTTAAATACAGTGCTTGATGCTATAAATAAATTAAGAGACACTTCAACTTCTCATGAAAGAGTTTCTGTAGTAGAAATAATGGGAAGAAACTGTGGAGATTTAGCATTATATGCAGGTCTTGCAGGTGGTGCAGAATCAATAGTAGTGCCAGAAAAAGGTTTTGACAAAGATGAATTATGCAAAACTATATTAGAAGGAAAAGTAAAAGGAAAAATGCACAATTTAATTTTAGTTGCAGAAGGAGTAGGCGGAGCAGAAGAATTAGCTTCATACATCGAAGAAGTAACTGGAATTGAAACAAGAGCTACTATTCTTGGACATATTCAAAGAGGTGGAAGTCCATCAGCTTCCGATAGAGTGCTTGCATCAAAATTAGGTCATAGAGCAGTAGAAGTTTTATTAGAAGGAAAAACTGCTAGAGTAATAGGAATAAGAAATAATCAAGTAATTGATGTGGATATAGATGAAGCTTTAGCTATAGAAAGAAAATTTGATGAAAAATTATATGATATAGCAACTGAAATATCATCATAAAATTGATTTGAAAGCGATAGCTTTTTAAATATATTTATTTTTAATTTATTTTATTTACGCATTTTGGAATTAAAAAATAAGGAGTGTTATCTATGAGAAAAACAAAAATAATATGTACAATTGGACCTGCTAGTGATAGCGATGAAATTTTATCAAAAATTATAGAAGCAGGAATGAATGCATCTAGACACAACTTTTCACATGGTGATCATGCAGAGCATGCAACAAGAATAAACAAAGTAAAAGAATTAGCTAAAAAATATAATAGAGAAATAGCAGTTCTTTTAGATACAAAAGGTCCAGAAATAAGAACAGGAAAATTTGAACCAAGCAAGGTTGAGTTAACTGCTGGAACAGATTTTACAATATATCCAGGTGGAGATGTAGTTGGAGATACAACAAAATGTTCTGTTACTTATACAGGATTAGCTAAAGATGTTAAAGCAGGCGACACTATATTAATAGATGACGGTTTAGTTGGATTAGAAGTTAAATCAGTTGAAGAAGGTAAAGTAAACTGTGTCGTTAAAAATACAGGAATGGTTGGGACTCATAAAGGTGTTAACGTACCTGGAGTAGCAATTAAGTTGCCAGCTATGACTGAAAAAGATGAATCCGACCTTAAATTTGGCTGTGAAATAGGAGTTAACATGGTAGCTGCTTCATTTATAAGAAAAGCAGAAGATGTTATAGCTATTAGAAAAATATTAGAAGAAAATGGCGGAAGTCATATAGATATATATTCTAAGATAGAGAACCAAGAGGGTGTTGACAACATAGATGAAATCATAGCTGTTTCTGATGGAATAATGGTAGCTAGAGGAGATCTAGGAGTAGAAATTCCAATAGAAAAAGTTCCAGCTGTGCAAAAAATGATTATAGATAAATGTAATGCTGCTTGTAAACCAGTTATTACTGCTACTCAAATGTTAGATTCTATGATAAGAAATCCAAGACCAACTAGAGCAGAGGTTTCAGACGTAGCTAATGCTATATTAGATGGTACAGATGCTATAATGCTTTCAGGTGAATCTGCTAATGGAAGCTGGCCAGTAGAATCAGTTGAAACTATGGCTAAAATAGCTAAAGAAACTGAAAATCAATTAAGTTATGAATTAGCAGTATCTAGCGCTAAAAGACATATACCAGCAATTGGTGGAGTTATTTCAAGAGCTGCATGTAATGCTGCATATGAATTAAAAGCGAGTTCAATAATATCATCAACTCAATCAGGGGCAACTGCAAAGAGAATATCTCAATGTAGACCAGATTGTGCAATTATTGCAGTAACTCCAGACGAGAAAGTTGCAAAGAAATTAGCTTTAAGTTGGGGAGTATATCCAATAGTAGCTGAAAGAGTTAATTCAACAGATGAAATGATGGAAAAAACTGTTGATATAGCTAAAACAACTAAATATGTTAAGTCAGGTGATACAGTAGTAATAGTTGCTGGAGTTCCAGTTGAAAAAGTTGGAGCTACTAACATGATGAAAATAAGCATAGTAGAATAATACATAAAACTGTCTAAGATGATAAGTATCTTTAGACAGTTTTATTTTTTTTATGAATAAGTTAAGAATTTGTTTAGATTTACTTAAGGTGCTTTTAATCTTATGGGTTTATAATAAAATTAATATAAGAAATAACTTAGGGGGTATTTTTATTATGAATCTTGTAAAAAAGGTATTGATAGTAACTGCATCAACAGGACAAGGTCATAATTCAGTAGCAGATTCATTAAAAAAAGAGCTTGAAAAACAAAGCTACGAAGTTAAATGTATAGAACCTATAAAAGAGACTGGAGAAGTTTTAGATAAATTGGTATCAGGAGGATACGAAATTCTTGCAACTAAAGTACCTAGTTTATTTGGAATGTTATATAAAGCAAGCAATCACAAATTAACCAGTAATAGTATAGGTGGAATATTAGGGAAATCTATAAAGGATAGTACTTATGAAATTATAAAAGAATATAAACCTAATATAATAATATCTACTCATCCATTATTGGTTAAAGTTATAGCAAATCTAAAAAAAGAAAATAAAATTAATATTCCATTTATATCTATAGTTACCGATTATAAAGCTCATAGTACTTATGTGGACAAAAGTGTGGATGCCTATATAGTAGGAAGTGAATACACGAAAGAAAGTCTTATAGAAAAGGGAATAGATAAAGCAAGAATATATAGCTATGGAATTCCTGTAAAGAGAGATTTTATGAATTTCACTAATAGTATAAGTAGAGAAGAAGAATTTACTATATTACTAATGGGTGGGAGTATGGGACTAAAATCTATGAAAAAAGCTTTATTTGAGCTAATGAATTTAGATATTCCTTTAAAAATAATAACTGTATGTGGAAATAATGAAATTTTAAAAAGAGAACTTGAAGAGAACTATAAAACAGTACCAATAAGTAAAGAGTTAATAATTTTAGGGTTTACAACAAATGTATCTCAGTTAATGGATAGAGCAAGTTTGATTATAACAAAACCAGGTGGTTTAACTGTAACTGAGGCATTAGTTAAGAGGCTTCCAATTATAATACCTTATTACATACCAGGACAAGAAGAAGAGAATGTTAGATTTTTAGTTAATGAAAAGGCTGCTATATATGCAGAAGGAGATAATTTAAATAATATAATTAAAAGATTATTTAATGATCCTAAAGAACTAAAAAACATGGTAAATAATATAGATAAAATAGTTAAGGAGATTTCACTAGATAATACACTTAATTTAGTTACATCAATAATTGCAAGCTAGTTTCTTAAAAAAGGACTTTGCATTAGCATTTAAGAATTGCTGATACGAAGTCCACTTTTTTAATTTATTATTTTACCAGTTTCAGTTATATCATATCCACCAAGACCTTGAAGCTCTAATTTAAACTCATCAGAATTTAAAATCTCCATTAAGATATCAAAATAAGGCATAGTAGAATTTTGTTTTTTTATAACTATCTCATAGCGTTCTTTTTTCATTGGTATAAATTCTATACCTTGAACTTGCAGGCTTGTTTTTTCAGTGCCTATTCCTAAGTCTGCATCACCACGAGAAATAGCGCTTGCAACGGCTAGATGAGATGTACATTCTTTAGCATATCCATTTATTTTTTCAGGATCAATATTATGTAAGCGTAGATGCTCATCTAATAATATCCTTGCACCGCTGCCTTTTTCTCTATTAACTATGGAGATGTTCTTTTTATCTAAATCTAACCAGGATTTAATATTTTTAGGATTTCCTTTATTAACATAGAATCCTATATTTCTGCAAGCTAAATGTACAGTTATGGTTGGTATTCCAGGAACTAATCTTTTTATATAAGGAATATTATAGCTATCAGTATCTCCATCCCAAAGATGAGTTGTTGCTATATGAACCTTATCTTGGTATAAGGAATACAAAGCATTGTATGATCCCATATAAGATCTAAGTATTTGAATGCCCTTGGGATGGTATTCAATATGTCTACACAAAATATCTAAAGCTACATCTTGACCACATAAAATAACTCCTGTATTTGGAATAGGAGAATTTACTTTAGCATTTTCAATATTTACACTACTTATTTCACTAAATATTGATTTTTTATTGTCTCTGGAATTGTTTTTATATTCTTCCACATCTATAAAATCTACTCTGAATTTTCTTCCAACTCGATAAGCTTTAAGTTCACCTCTTTTTATTAGTTCATAAACAGTATTTTTTGCTATCTTTAAAATATCTGCAACCTCTTGAGGTGTTAAGGATTTATCTTGAGTCATAATTACATCTCCTTTCGAATAAGGAATATAAGTAAATTATAACATAGAAGAAATATTAATCAATTTTACGAATAAAATATAAAAATTTTTGAAAAAAGTTTTATAATATCAAAAACATTTACATTGGCAGTATTATTATAATTCGTGAAATGATAATGGGTTTCAATTAGAAGAATAGTAAAAAACTTCATTTTTTCTATTGTAAAGCAAAAAAATATATGATAATATTAAGAACATAAATTACAACAAAACAAACTAATAAAAAATTATGTGTATAGTTGATAAAATTTCATTTAAATATGATATTTTTATGAAATTTGAATTAAGTTTTATATTGGACAAAGAAGTCTGTTAAATAAGCGGGCAAAGAAGTCTAAAATTTAGGTTATTTATGAATTATCTAAATTACGGACTTCTTTTTTTATTATCTAAAATTAAGTATAAACCTTATCTAAAACTAAGTTTGAGGTAAGTTTATAATAAATATTCATTTTGAAGGAGGAGTATAAAAATGAGACAAGTAGCTATTTATGGAAAAGGTGGTATAGGTAAATCTACAACAACACAAAACTTAACATCAGGGCTTGCTACAATGGACAAGAATATAATGGTAGTAGGATGCGATCCTAAGGCTGACTCAACAAGACTTTTACTAGGAGGACTAGCACAAAAAAGTGTTCTTGATACATTAAGAGAAGAAGGAGATGACGTAGATTTAGATTCAATCTTAAAGCCAGGATTTAGAGGCATAAAATGTGTTGAATCAGGTGGTCCAGAACCAGGAGTTGGATGTGCAGGAAGAGGTATAATAACTTCAATCAACATGCTAGAGCAATTAGGTGCTTATGAAGCAGATTTAGATTATGTTTTCTATGATGTATTAGGTGACGTTGTATGTGGTGGATTTGCAATGCCAATACGTGAAGGTAAAGCTCAAGAAATATATATAGTAGCATCAGGAGAAATGATGGCATTATATGCAGCAAACAATATAGCAAAAGGTATTCAAAAATATGCAAACACTGGTGGAGTTAGATTAGGTGGAATCATCTGTAACTCAAGAAAAGTTGCAAATGAATATGAATTATTAGATAACTTTGCTAAAGAATTAGGAAGTCAATTAATTCACTTTGTACCAAGAAGTCCAATGGTAACAAAAGCTGAAATAAACAAACAAACAGTAATAGAATTTGATTCAACTTGTGAACAAGCAGATGAATATAGAACATTAGCAAGTAAAGTTGATAATAACGATATGTTTGTAATTCCAAAACCAATGAGCCAAGATAGATTAGAAGAAATATTAATGCAATATGGATTAATGGATCTATAAGAAAATAATAAAGAACATATGTGAATAAGAGGAGAGAATTGTTATGTTAATGGTTCGTGCTATTATAAGACCTGAAAAAGTAGGAACAGTACTATCAGAACTTTTATCAGCTGGATTTCCAGAAGTGACTAAAATGGATGTATTTGGACGTGGAAAGCAAAAAGGAATTAAAGTTGGAGATATATATTATGATGAATTACCAAAAGAAATGATCCTAGTAGTAGTAAAAAATGAAGAAGATAAAGATGATGTTATAAGAATAATAATGAGAACTGCAAGAACAGGAATAAAAGGAGCTTTTGGTGATGGGAAAATATTTGTGTCTCCAGTAGAAACGGCGTATACCATAAGTAGTGGAAAAGAAGTCTTATAAAAGTTGAGGTGCTATAAATGAAAGAAATAATAGGAATTATTCGTTCGAATAAAGTAAATATAACAAAAGAATCTCTCGCAGAGGCTGGATTCCCCTCATTTACTTGTAGAAAAGTTTTAGGGAGAGGGAAAAAATCATTAAATATGGCTTTAATTGAAGATTTAGTTCTTGATGAAAACATACCTGCCTCACCTGTAGCTGAAAATATATCAGAGCTTGGAAGACTTATACCTAAAAGATTATTCACATTAGTAGTTAAAGATGAAGATGTAAAAAAAATTATAGATATAATTATAAAGGTTAACTCCACAGGAAATCCGGGAGATGGAAAAATATTTGTTTTACCAGTTAATGAAGTATATAGAGTAAGAGACAATAAGTCTGGAGAAATAGTTATATAAAAGTAAATTTGGAGGTGAATTTAATGAGTACTATAGATAAAGTTTTGGATGGTTATAGTGCCAAAGTATTTAAAAATAGAAAAGCTCATATAGGAGAAATATCTGAAGAAGCACCAGAGTTAACTTCGAATGTAAGAACAATACCAGGAATAATGACAAACAGAGGATGTTGTTATGCAGGTTGTAAAGGGGTTGTACTTGGACCTTTAAAAGATGTTGCAGTAATTACACATGGTCCAATAGGTTGTGGTTTCTATACATGGGGAACAAGAAGGCATAAAGGAAAAAGTGATGAAAACACACAAAACTTTTTAGAATATTGTTTCTCTACAGATATGCAAGAAGGCGATATAGTATTTGGAGGAGAAAAGAAACTTAAACAAGCTATCAAAGAAGTAGTTGAGTTATTTAGCCCAAAATCAATAATGATTTGTTCTACTTGTCCAGTTGGATTAATTGGAGATGATATTCATGCAGTAGCAAAAGAGGCTGAAGCATTATATGGAATCAAAGTTCTAGCATTTTCTTGTGAAGGATATAAAGGGGTATCTCAATCAGCAGGTCACCACATAGCTAACAATGGTCTTATGAAAAATGTTATAGGAACAGGAAGTTATGTACCTAAAAAATTCTCCATAAACTTATTAGGTGAATATAATATCGGTGGAGATGGTTGGGAAATCAGCAGAGTATTAAAGAAAATCGGTTATGATATTGTATCAGTAATGACTGGGGATGGAAGTTACGAAGAACTTAAAAGTGCACACACAGCAGATTTAAATATAATCCAATGTCATAGATCAATAAATTATATTGGTGAAATGATGAAAACTAAATATGGTACTGACTGGCTAAAAGTTAATTTTGTAGGTGTTGATGGTACTATAGAATCATTAAGATCAATTGCTAAGTATTTTGGAGATGAAGATCTTATAGAAAGAACAGAAGAAATAATTGCAGAAGAACTTCAAGATATCGAAGAATACATGGAATTATACAAAAATAAATTAACTGGAAAAACAGCAGCATTATTTGTTGGAGGATCTAGATCTCACCATTATCAAAACCTATTAGAAAGTTTAGGTATGAAGACTTTATTGGCAGGTTATGAATTTGCTCATAGAGATGACTACGAAGGAAGCGAAGTAGTACCATTTATGAAAGTTGATGCAGATTCTAAAAATATAGAAGAATTAAAATTAGAAAAAGATCCAGAAAAATTCAGATTAGTTATTCCAGAAGAAAGATATGCTCAATTAAAAGATGAAATAGCATTAAACTACTACGGTGGTATGGAAAAAAGCATGGATAAGGGAGCAATAGTTGTTGATGATTTAAATCATTATGAAACAGAAGAGTTCTTAAAGTTATTAAAGCCAGACATATTCTTCTCAGGAATAAAGGATAAATTTGTAGCTCAAAAAGGCGGAATTTTATCAAGACAATTACACTCATATGACTATAGTGGACCATATGCAGGATTTAAAGGAGCTGTAAACTTTGCAAGGGACGTTACTATGGGAATATATACTCCAGCTTGGAACTATACAGTAGCTCCTTGGAAAAAGGAACCTATATTAGAAGGAACATTAGGAGGTGTGGTATAATGTTAGATTTAACACCAAAAGAAGTAAAAGAGAGAAAAGCCCTAAAAATAAATCCAGCTAAAACTTGTCAGCCAGTTGGCGCAATGTACGCAGCATTAGGTGTTCATAAATGCATGCCACACAGCCATGGATCTCAAGGATGTTGTTCATTCCATAGAATGTACTTAACAAGACATTTTAAGGAACCAGCTATAGCTTCAACATCATCATTTACTGAAGGATCATCAGTATTTGGTGGAGGAAGCAATCTTAGAACTGCTGCTAAAAATTTATTTGAAATATATGATCCAGAAATAATTGCAGTTCATACTACTTGTCTATCAGAGACAATAGGTGATGACTTAAATTCAATTATAACTTCAATTAATATTCCAGAAGGAAAATACATGGTTCATACCAATACACCAAGTTATGTAGGATCACATGTAACAGGATTTTCTAATATGGTTTCAGGATTTATCAAATATCTTGCAACCTCAACTGGAACTTCCAATGGAAAATTAAATGTAATTCCTGGTTTCACAAATCCAGGAGATATGAGAGAAATGAAACGTCTTATGAAAGACTTTGGAATAGACTTCACAATGCTTCCAGATACAAGTGGAGTTTTAGATGCTCCTATGACTGGAACATATGAAATGTATCCTAAAGGCGGTACTAAGATAGAAGATATAAAGGCAATGGGAGACAGTGAATTAACACTTGCTCTAGGAAGTTTTGCTTCTGAGTTAGGAGCTACAGATTTAGAGAAGAAATGTAATGTACCATATAAAACATTACTTTTACCAATAGGAATTGGAGCTACAGATGATTTTATAATGGAATTATCTAAGTTCTCTAAAGGAGAAGTTTCAGAAGAATTAGAAGACGAAAGAGGACAACTAGTTGATACAGTAGTTGATTCACATCAATATGTATATGGTAAAAAAGTTGCTATATATGGAGATCCTGATACTGTACTTGGACTAACTAAGTTTGTATTAGAATTAGGAATGATTCCTAAATACGTTATCACAGGTACTCCAGGAATAGCTTTTGAAAAGGCTGCTAAAGCTCTATTTGAAGAGTTTGGAGTAGAAGGATGTGTAGCAAAAGCTGCTAGCGATCTTTTTGAATTACATCAATGGATTAAAAATGAAGGTGTAGATTTATTAATAGGTGGAACTCATGGAAAATACATAGCAAGAGCTGAGGATATTCCATTCGTAAGAGCAGGGTTCCCAATTATTGATAGATATGTTCATTCATATATGCCAATAGTAGGATATAGAGGAGCTATGAGAGTTCTAGAATTAATTCTTACTGCATTAATGGATAGAATAGATAGAGATTGTGAAGATGAAGATTTTGAAATGGTAATGTAATTTATTTTTTAAAAAGGATTTTCAAGGGAGGAAATCTTCCCTTGGAAGTCCTTTTTTACTTTATAAGGAAGGTGATTTATTATGGAAGCAAAACCAGTAGCAGAAATTTTAGATGAAAGAAAAGATTTTATTTTTTGTAAAGAAGGCGATCATGGTAACTCTATGAAGTGTGATAGTGAAAGTGTGTCTGGATCTGTTAGCCAAAGATCATGTGTATATTGTGGTGCTAGAGTTGTACTTAATCCCATAACGGATGCTTTCCATATAGTTCACGGACCTATAGGATGTGCTAGTTATACATGGGATATAAGAGGAAGTTTATCTAGTGGAGAAGAACTATATCGTAATAGTTTTTCAACAGATTTAAAAGAAAAGGATGTAATCTTTGGAGGAGAGAAAAAATTAGCTGGTGCAATAGAAGGAATCATGAAAAATCATTCGCCTAAAACAATATTTGTTTATGCAACTTGTATAGTTGGAGTTATAGGAGATGATGTTGAAGCAGTATGTAAACAAGCTGAACAGAAATATGGAATTCCAGTTATACCAGTAATGTCTCCAGGATTTGCAGGACATAAATCCATGGGATATAAAACAGCATGCAATGCTCTTATGAATTTAATAGGAAGAACTAAGTCCCCTAAGATTAAAGGTGTAAATATATTAGGAGACTTTAATTTATCAGGTGAAATGTGGATAATTAAAAACTATCTTAATAATTTGGGGATAAATGTTGTTTCACAAATAACAGGTGATGCAAAGTGTGAAGAGCTTCAAAAAGCAGATGGAGCTAGTTTAAATATAGTTCAATGTGCAGGTTCCATGACATATCTTGCAAAAAGAATGGAAAAAGAAATGGGAGTACCATTTATAAAGGTAAGTTTCATGGGAATAGAAGATACAATGATTTCTCTTATAAATATAGCTAATGCTTTAGGAGATAGAGAAATAATAAAAAGAACACTAGCATTTGTAGAAAAAGAGAAAGCTAATTTAGGAAATGTACTAGAGAAGTATAGAAAAAACCTTGAGGGGAAAAAAGCAGCAATATATGTTGGTGGAGGATTTAAAGCAATATCATTAATAAAGCAGTTTGAAGAATTGGGTATGGAAACTGTAGTGGTTGGAACACAAACTGGAAAAAAAGATGATTATGAAGTTATAGGTAACTTAGTAAAACCAGGAACAGTTATATTAGATGATGCAAACCCATATGAACTTGAAAAGTTTATGAATGAAAAGGGAGCAGATGTTTTAGTTGGAGGTGTTAAAGAAAGACCTCTAGCATATAAGCTTGGTATAGCTTTTTGTGATCATAATCATGAGAGAAAACACCCTTTAGCAGGATTTGAAGGAGCTGTTAATTTTGCTAAAGAAATAAATTTAACTATAAATAGTCCAGTTTGGAAATATACAAAAGTGGGGGTGTGATAGTATGGGAGAACAATACGTAAACTTGACAGTTAATCCTTGTAATATGTGTATGCCTATGGGAGTAGTAAGTGCTTTTTATGGAATAAAAGGAGCAATGACAATTCTACATGGTTCCCAGGGATGCAGTACATATATTAGAAGGCATATGGCAACACATTATAATGAACCTATAGATATAGCCTCATCTTCATTAACAGAGCAAGGAACAGTTTATGGTGGAGAAAAAAACTTAATGAAAGGGCTAGAGAACCTAATTAAGTTATATAATCCTGAGGTAATAGCAGTAGCCACAACTTGTTTAGCTGAAACTATAGGTGAAGATGTTTCCCGTCTATCAAAAATATTTCACGAAAAGCACCCAGATGAGAAAGTGAAATTAATACCAGTTCCATCTCCAGGTTATGGTGGAAGCCAATACGAGGGATATCTAAAAGCATTAAGATGTATAGTGGAAAATACAGAAATGGAAGAAGAGAAAAATAACAAAATAAATGTAGTTACAGGATATATAAGTCCAGCGGATGTAAGGGAATTAAAAGAGATTTTGGATAGCTTTGATGTTGACTATATATTACTTCCAGATATATCTGAGAATCTAGATTCCCCAAGAACTGAGAAATACAACAGGCTATCAGTAGCAGGAACAGATATAAAAGATATATCAAAAATGGGGGGAGCTAGAGCAACAATTGAAATAAGCAGCTTTGTTAAAGATGATTATTCAGCTGGAAAATATCTTGAAGATAAATTTGGCATAAAAAACTATAGATGCAATGTGCCTAGAGGGTTAAGAGATACAGATGAGTTTTTAAAACTATTAAGTGAAATAACTGATAAACCAGTACCAGAGAGATATAAAGCTCAAAGAGGAAGATATATTGATGCTATGATAGATTCTCATAAATATAATGCCGAGGCTAGGGTAGTTATATATGGAGAACCGGATTTTGTTTACTCTACAGCAAGGTTGTGTGTTGAAAATGGTGCTATGCCAGTATTACTTGCTACAGGAACCTCTTGTAAAGAAATGAAGATATTAATAGAAGATGAATTAAATGAAGTGGCTGAGAGATTGTTTATAGATGAATATAAAATACTAGATAATACGGATTTTAAAGATATAGAAAAATATGCACTTGATCTTGGAGCAAATCTTATGATTGGAAGTTCCGATGGAAGAAGAATAGAAGAGAAGCAAGGGATTCCTTTAATAAGAGCTTCTTTCCCTATACATGATAGGATAGGTGGTCAAAGAATATTGAGTATAGGATATGTTGGTTCTTTAAACCTGATTGATGAAGTAACAAATAAAATATTAGAAGTTAAAGAAGGAAAATATAGAAAAAGTATTTATACTCAATTCTATAAAGAGGAGGGAAAGAAAGTGGAAGAAGTATCAAATGTAACAATAGAACCTAAATCAATTGATGAAAAAACTAAAACTCACCCTTGTTTTAGCTGTGGATCGGCTCATAAATATGCAAGGATACATCTGCCTATAGCACCTAAGTGTAACATTAGTTGCAACTATTGTTTAAGAAAATATGATTGTCCAAACGAAAGCCGCCCAGGAGTAACAACAGAAGTATTATCAGCACAACAAGCGTTTGAAAAATATAAATTTGTAAAAGAAAAAATGCCTAATTTAACGGTTGTAGGAATAGCAGGACCAGGAGACTCCTTAGCAAACTTTGAAGAAACTAAAAAAACTCTTAAGTTAATAAAAGAATTTGATAAAGATGTTACATTCTGCTTATCAACTAATGGTTTAATGTTACCCTTTTATGCAAATGATCTAGTTGAACTAGGAGTTAGTCATGTGACTATAACTATGAATGCTGTAGATCCTAAAATAGGCGCAAAGGTATATAAATTTGTTGACTATTTTGGAACTAAGTATATTGGGGAAGAGGGAGCATCCATTCTTTTAAATAATCAGTTGCAAGGACTTAGATTCTTAACAAGCAAAGGGATAGTTTGCAAGATTAATATCGTAATGCTTAAGGGAATCAATGATGAACATATAGAGGAAGTTGTAAAAACAGTAAAAGAATATGGAGCAACTATTACAAATATAATGCAGCTTATACCAGTTAAGGGAAGTGTGTTTCAAGATATGCCTTTAGTTAGTAACAAAGAGCTAATGGATTTAAGAAAGACATGTGGAGAGCATATAGAGCAAATGTATCATTGCAAACAATGTAGAGCAGATGCTATAGGAACATTGGAGAATGATGAATCTATTAAATTTAGGGATTTTTCATCAAAAAATGGAGTAAATGAGGAAGAAATATCATTAAGATTTGCAGTAGCATCAAAAAGTGGAATGCTAGTAGATAAACATTTTGGACATGTTACTGAATTTTATATATATGACTACAAAGAAGGAATTGTTTCTTTAGTTGAAAGAAGATCGGTAGAAAAATACTGCCAAGGATCAGAAGAGTGCGACGAGAGAGATGATAAAATATCAAAAATACTTAGATCAATTGAGGATTGTTCAGGAGTTTTAACATTGAGAATTGGTGATGCACCAGCCAATAGGTTAAAGGATAAGGGGATAAAGGTGTTTGTTACCTATGAAAGAATAGAAAAGGCTATAAAGGTTGCGGCTGAAGAAATTATAAAAAATAAAGAGGATAATAAACTAGTTTATATTAAGGAGGAGGAAATAATATGATAAGCCCAAAACATCATATATTTGTGTGTGCAAGTTGTAGAATCAATGGAACTCAAAAGGGGTTTTGCCATTCAAAGGATTCTGTAAATATACTTCAAAGATTTATAGAAGAAGTTGACGATAGAGATTTATCCGGAGAGGTTATGATAACTAACACAGGTTGTTTTTCAATCTGTGATAAGGGGCCTATAGTTGTGGTATATCCAGAAGGAACCTGGTATGGATCTGTAACACCGGACGATGTAGAAGAAATTATGGATAGTCACATAGAAGGTGGAGAAAAAGTAGAGAGATTACTTATATAATATAAATTTTAAGTGCAACTAAGGGGGAATATGCATGGAAAATAAAAAAATAACGATTATAGATAAAACTTTTGTTGCACTTTATGAGATTTATGGCGACAAGCTTAAAAAATTTAAAAATGAGCTTAGAGAATTATGCAATTATCTTAATTTAATAGGAGGGGACTATATTGAGGTTACCCCAAGGATTTTAGATATTTTACTACCCTTGCCCCAAGGGGTAGAATATATATTAAATGTTGAAAATAGATTAGAAGTGAACCAGTATGACAATGTAAATTTTATAATTTTTAACCTCAATAATATCCCCTCATATATCTTAGAAAAAGTTAACTTTATGATAGAAATAAATATAAATACAGTTAAAGATATAGAAATTTTCTCTAATTTTAAATTAGGGTTAAATGCTAATAATTTTATACGAATAACTGGGTTAGATGATTTAATATTATATGACTATAAAAAAATCTTTTATAATCTAAAAGAAATATGGGGAGAGAATATAAACTTAAATCCAAAAAATAATTATGGTTGTTCTACTGCAATAGCTATAGAATGGATAAAAATGATGGGGAAAAGTGTGACAACAAGCTTTGGAGGTATAGGGGGATATTGTGCTTTAGAGGAACTTTTAGCTTCTAAAAACTTTATACTAAATCAACAAAATGATGAAGATTTATCAGTACTTCCTAAAATGGCTAGTTTAATTGAAAAAATAACAGGGAATATGACACCAAGCAATAAACCTATTATAGGTAAAAATATATTTGAATTTGAATCTGGAATACATGCAGATGGAATATTTAAAAATCCAGAAATATACGAACCTTTTGACCCAACCAAAGTTGGAATAAAAAGAAGGTTAGTAATAGGAAAACATTCAGGAAAAATGGCAATAAAAAAGAAGTTGAGAGAATTGGGACTTCCGATTGAAGAAGATAGATTAGGAACAATGTTAGATAAAATTAGAGAATTAAGCACAAGAAAAGGAAGAGGCTTAAATGATAAAGAGGTATCAGATATATATAATAGTATAAAATGATTTAGGAGGTATTTCATGAATAATAATATATTTATAGTAGATACAACCTTAAGAGACGGAGAGCAAAGTCCTGATATAGCATTTTCATTAAAGAAGAAAATAGCTATAGCAAAGATCATGGATAATAATAAAATATATCAAATAGAGGCAGGAATACCTGCTATGGGTGAAATAGAAAAAAGATGCATATATAAAATCATGGAGCAGAAGAAAAATTCATTGATATCTGTATGGAATAGGTTGAATAAACAAGATTTGATAGATTCTATAGATTGTAATCCAGATATTATTCATATAAGTATACCAGTATCAGATATACAGATTTACTCTAAACTTAAAAAAGATAGAAAATGGGTTGTAAATAAGATGAGAGAATGTGTTAATTTCGTTAAAGACAAGGATTATGAAGTAACAGTAGGATTTGAAGATGCATCAAGAGCAGATATAAATTTTATAATACACATGGCTAAAATATTAAAAGACTTAGGAGTAAATAGAATAAGATATGCAGACACTGTAGGAATACTTATACCATCTACTACAAGAACAGCCATTACTAATATATTAGAAAATGTACCTATAGATATAGAAATGCATGCACATAATGATTTTGGAATGGCACTTGCAAACTCAATTGAAGCAGCTAAAAGCGGAGCAAGATTTGTAGATTGCACTATGAATGGAATAGGGGAAAGAGCTGGTAACTGCAATTTACAAGAATTTATTAGAGTTTCATCTAGGCTTTTTAACATTAATGATGGAGCTTTGAAAAACTCAATATAAAAATAAAATTAGTATTTTAAGTATATATAGTGTGCTTTATAAAAAAACTAACTATTGTTCAATTTAATTGTAATATAGTTAGTTTTTTTATGGACTTATTTAATTATGTCACTTATTACAAAAGGATTTTTAGTTTTGTCACTAATACATTATGACTAGGATAGATTAAGTTTAGGTTGAATAAATAAGCTGTAAAAACTAAAATATATAGTATAAAAGGCTGAATTTACGAAGAAAACTAGATTCGTCGTATGAATTTAAGAGAGAGGTGTTTATGGAATAATGGGCATTACTTTAAGAGAAAAAGATATAATTATGTCCATAATTGAATCTGATAAAGATAATCCAATAACAATAAACGCTATAGCAGAGAAAATAGATGTAAGCTCAAGAACCGTTTTAAGAACTATACCTTATATAGAGAAATTTTTAAAAGCAAATGGATTTAATTTTGTTAGAAAACCTGGAGTTGGGTTAATATTAAAAGAAACTCAGGAAGGGAAAAAAAGGCTTTTAGAATTAGTAAATAATCAATTCTTAATAGAGGATTACTCACCTAAACAAAGAGGATTATTTATATTATGTGAGTTGCTTTTATCAAAGGAGCCTATCAAGCTTTATTATTTTACTTCTGTATTAAATGTATCAGAAGGAACTTTAAGTAATGATTTAGATAAGCTAGAAGGTTGGATAAAAGAAAGAGATTTAAAATTAGTACGTAAACCAGGACTCGGGATATATATAGAAGGAGAAGAAGACAAGACAAGGCAGGCAATAACTTCTATGGTTTATGAATTTGTAGATGAAGAACAAATTATAAACATAATTAAAGAGAAGATATCTTTAGATAAAAAAGATAAAAATAAGTTGGAATTAGATATAAAAAATAGACTGCTAAGTCTTATAGAAAAAGACACTATTAAAACTATAGAGAAATATGTTTCTCAATTAGAGGGTGAAGAAGAATTACATCTAGCAGATAGTGCATATATAGCGCTTATAGTACATTTATCTCTAGCAATACAGAGAATAAAAAATGAAGAGAAAATTGATTTTAATGAAGAAGCTCTAAATGAACTTAGAAACTTACCAGAATTTGATATAGCTAGAAAGTTATCTAAAAAGCTTTCCGAAGCTTTTAATGTTAGTATACCAGATGGAGAAATAGGTTATATAACAATGCATCTTAAAGGTGCAAAACTAGATATGGTAACTTCAAAGGAAGACTATAAAAATATTACTCAATTTCATTTATCTAAATTAGCTATGGAGATAATAAAAACAGCAGAAATTGAAACTTCCTATCCCCTAACAAAGGATAAAAAGCTAGAACAGGATTTAGTGAATCATTTAGGACCAGCTGTAAGCAGGCTAAAAATGAATTTGGTTATAAGAAATCCGCTGTTAGACAGAATAAAAGAAGACTATAAAGATATATATAATGTCAGCAAAAGATGTTGTATGGTATTAAAGAATATAGGAAAAGGAACTATACCAGAATCAGAAATTGCCTATATAGCTATGCATATAGCAGCAGCTATAGAAAGGATAAAAAATAATCTAGCAAAACCAAGAATAATAGTAGCATGTGGAAGTGGTATAGGAACATCTAGACTATTATCAGCAAAACTTTTAATACTTTTTCCTAATATTGATATAGTTGATACTGTTTCTGCATTTACTATAAATGATAAAATGTTAATGGAAAAAGATATAGATTTAATTATATCTACAATAAACTTAGATGTTAATTTTCCAAGCATTATTGTAAGTCCTATGTTAACTGATAAAGATAAAGAGAAGATAAATAAGTTTTTGAATATGCCAGTAAATAGGTATAGGATTTCTGGAAATGAAAAAGGAGCAACAGTAAATAAAGAGCAGAAGTATGAGGATATATTAACTCTAACAAGTTATGGAAACGCAATAAAATCCTTATTAGATAGCTTTGAAGTTTATGAAGATAATGAAATAACCACAAAAGAAGAATTAATAGAAAAAACATCAATATTGTTTTCAAAAGATAATAATGAAAAGGCTCTTATAAAAGAAGGATTATTATATAGAGAAAAATTAGGATCAACATTTATAGAGGAACTTGGGATAAGTTTGTTACATTGTACCTTAGATTCATTCCAAGGAGTAAAATTTGGATTAATAAGACCGAAAAAAGAAGTAGGAGATTTTCCAAATTTAAAAGTTGTTGTTGTAATAATAGTACCTAAGAAAAATAATACTATATTATTAAAAACAGTTAGTGAAATAAGTGAAGCTATCATTCAAGATGAAAATTTAGTAAAAGATTTTATTGTTAAAGATAAAGAACAGCTAATGAATTATTTAGAAAATTTATATACTAAGTTTTATTTTAAAATTGTTCGAAAAATTACAGATAAAAAAAGTTTATAATATCATTAATATAGAAATTAAAAAAGAAAAAAGAGGTGCAAATAAATGTTCAATTTTTTTAAGAAAAATAAAAAAGAAGAAGTCGTTGTAGAGAATGAGAGTGAGATATTAAGAAAAGCTAATATAAGATTAGGTTTAGAGTCAGTTGGTAAAGTTGAAGCTATAGAGATGGCAGGAAGATTATTAGTTGAATCTGGATATGTTGAAGAAGAATATATTCAAGCTATGAAAGAAAGAGAAGAAGTTGTAACAACTTATATAGGCATGGGGGTTGCTATACCTCATGGAATAGGCGAAGCTAAGAAAAATATAAAAAAATCAGGAATAGTAGTATTACAATTTCCAAATGGAATACAATTTGATGATGAAAAAGCATATTTAGTTATAGGTATAGCTGGAATAGGTGATGAACACATAAAAATACTTTCAAATATAGCAGTAGTATTAGAAGATGAAGAAATAACAAAAGAGTTATATACAACTGGAGATAAAGATAAAATATACAAACTTTTTGCTAGTGCAGTATAAAATAATAGGAGGAAGAGATATGAAAGCTATACAAATAGGAGCAGGAAATATAGGAAGAGGATTTATAGGTGAACTTTTAGCTCACTCTGGTTTTGAGGTTACTTTCGTAGATGCTAACAATACAGTTGTTGAGTTAATAAATGAACTTAAAAATTATACGGTTCATGTATTAGATAACGAAAAAAGAGATGAAAAAGTTGAAAATGTTTCAGCTTTAAATATAAATGATGAAAAATTAATGGATGCTATACTTGAAGCAGATATAATGACTACAGCTGTAGGTGTAAATATATTAAGCAGAATAGCAGAAACTTTAGCAAAAGGAATAAAAAATAGATTAGCTAAAGGGGTAGAAAAGAATTTAAACATAATAGCTTGTGAAAATGCAGTAGGAGCATCAGAAGTTTTAAAAGAAGAAATATTTAAGTATTTAACAGAAGAAGAAAAGGAAACTGTGGATAAATACGTAGGTTTCCCTAATAGCTCTGTTGATAGAATTGTTCCTCCAGTAAGTGAAAAAATGGAGAATCCACTTGATGTAGTAGTTGAAAACTACTATGAATGGAATGTAGACAGAAACGGATTTAGAGGAGAGATCCCAGAAATAAGTGGAATGAACTTAACTGGAAATCTTATAGCATATGTAGAAAGAAAGTTATTTACATTAAATACAGGGCACGCAATAACTGCCTATTTAGGTAATTTAAAAGGTTATAAAACTATAGAAGAAAGTATAAATGACAATGATATCTATGAAGTTGTATACCACGCTATGGTAGAAAGCGGAGATGGATTGGTAAAGAAATATGATTTTGACAGAGATGCTCACTTAAAGTATATAGATAAGATAATAGCTAGATTTAAAAATCCATATCTTCAAGATGATATAAAAAGAGTAGGAAGAGAACCTATCAGAAAGCTAAGCAAAGGTGATAGACTTGTTAAACCTCTATTAAACTCTATGTCATATGGTATAAGTACAGAAAATTTACTACTAGGAGTAGGTGCTGTATTATATTACAATAACCCAGAAGATCCTCAAAGCTTAAAATTACAAGAGCTAATAAAAGAAAAAGGAATCAAAGGAGCTGTTCAAGAAGTTTCTGAGATATCAGATGAAAACATACTTATAAGTATAGAAAGCAAGTATGAACAAGTTAGAGAATTATTTAAATAATGTCATGTATGTATATAAAAATAGTTAGCAATTTTGTTGCTAACTATTTCCATTATAATAACATTTATTTTTGAGAAACATATAAGTTGAATGGCTGAAATCTATAGAGTAGATAGAAATTTTAAAAAAACTGTAAGGCTAAAACACAGTAAAATCAATGGCTTAGAAGTGTCACTATCTAGATAAAAAGATATAAAAATTTGTCACTAACCCTTGGTGACAATGTAGCAGTATCTATAGATTGAAATCATACTACCTGTAAACGTATAATGAAAGTATCAAAAGGAGGTAATAAAAAATGAGTCAAAACAGTGGATTTAAAAACAAAGTTCAAGTATTCGGTAAATTCCTTAGTGGAATGGTACTTCCAAACATCGGTGCTTTTATAGCATGGGGACTTATAACAGCTTTATTTATACCAACAGGATGGATACCAAATGAATATTTTGCAAAATTAGTTGGACCAATGATAACTTACTTACTACCATTATTAATAGCATACACTGGTGGTAAGACTGTAGGTGGACAAAGAGGTGGAGTTATCGGTGCTATAGCTGCAATGGGAGTTATAGTTGGAGCAGATATGCCAATGTTCCTAGGTGCTATGATAGTAGGACCTTTAGCAGGATGGGTAATCAAGAAGTTTGACAAAGCAGTAGATGGAAAAATACCTGCTGGATTCGAAATGTTAGTAAACAATTTCTCAATCGGTATTTTAGGTATGATTTTAGCAATGCTAGCATACACAGGTATAGGTCCAGTTGTAGTAGCAATAACTACTATACTACAAGGCGGAGTTGAAGCTATGGTAAATGCAAATCTTTTACCACTAGTATCAATATTCATAGAACCAGGTAAGATATTATTCTTAAACAATGCAATTAACCACGGTATACTTAGTCCATTAGCAGTAGAACAAGTTAAAGAAGTTGGTAAATCAGTATTCTTCTTACTAGAAGCTAACCCAGGTCCAGGACTTGGAATATTACTTGCATACTTTGTATTTGGAAAAGGATCTATAAAAGATTCAACTCCAGGAGCAATAATCATACATTTCCTAGGCGGAATTCACGAAATATATTTCCCATATGTATTAATGAACCCAGCATTAGTATTAGCAGTAATAGCTGGAGGAGCTAGTGGAGTATTCACATTCTCAATATTAGGTGCAGGACTTGTAGCAAGCCCATCACCAGGAAGTATATTAGCTATAATGGCATTAGCACCTAAAGGATCATTCCTATCAGTAATTGCAGGTGTTGCTGTTTCAACAGTAGTTTCATTCTTAGTAGCTTCAATATTTGTTAAAAATGCAAAGGTACAAGATGAAGAAGATTTAGAATCAGCTAAAGAAGCTGTACAAAACTTAAAAGTTAAAAAGACTGGAAAAGTAAATAAAATAGTATTTGCATGTGATGCTGGAATGGGATCAAGTGCAATGGGAGCTTCAAAAATAAGAAGCAAAGTTCAAAAATTAGGTTTAGATATAGAAGTAACTCATTCATCAGTTGATGAAATACCAGGAGATGCTGATATAGTTGTAACTCAAGAAAATTTAGCAGACAGAGCAAGAAAAAGCTGCCCAAGTGCTGAATTAGTAACAATTAAAAACTTCATGTCAGATCCTAAGTTAGATGCTTTAATAGAGTCTTTAAAATAATATAAACTTATAACAGAGCTACCTAGTAGATAGAAATTAAATTTCTATACTAGGTAGTTTTTTGTATTTAAATTAATTCATTTAAGGTTTGTTTAAGTTGTGGAGAATAAAATAAACCTATGAAATGGAGGAATTAAATATGAATAGAAAATCAATATATAGCAAATTAATAGCAGCACTTTTGTGCACAAGTTTTTTATATTCATGTACTAGAGGTACAGCAACGAATACAGACACTTCAAGTAATACAGCAACAGAGCAAACAATAGCTGCAATAATAGGTGATAAGAGTATAAGCACAGTAATAAGTGAATTAGTTAGTTACGATGAGGAAGATAGTTATATAGATTGGAAAAATGAAAGTCCTAATTACATTAAATTAAATGGAGCATCAGCTACAGTAGAGGGAGATGGGGTGGAAGTTAAGGATAGCACAATAACCATAACGAAAGCAGGTATTTATGTACTAAGTGGAACATTAACAGATGGTCAAATACTAATTGATAATGAGGATAAAGGTATAGTTAGATTAGTACTAAATGGAGTGGATATAAGCAACGGTGATAATCCTGCAATATACTCTAAAAAGGCAGGAAAAACAATAATATCCATCGAAGAAGGTACAGTAAATACATTAACGGATGGAAAAGAATATTCATTAGAAGATTCAGAGGATGAGCCAGATGCAACTTTATTCAGCAAAAATGATCTTACTATAAATGGGTCAGGAAAATTGATTGTAAATGGTAATTACAGTAAAGGGATAAAGAGCAAAGATGATTTAAAAATAACTGGAGGAGATATAGAAGTAAAATCTGTTGATAATGGTATAGTAGGAAGAGATTTAGTTGCAGTCAATTCTGGAAACATTACTATAAATGCAGGAGGAGATGGTATTAAATCTACAAATGATGCAGATACAACGAAAGGTTTTATAGCAATTGAAGGTGGAAAATTCAACATAGAGGCAGAGCAAGATGGAATACAAGCAGAAACTTATTTGCTTATAGAAGATGGTGAATTTAATATTACTGCTGGCGGAGGAAGTGAAAATGCACCTGCCAAAACCAATAATGATATGGGAGGACCCGGAGGATTTGGTGGAAAGCAAGGTGAAAACACGAATACACAGCAAACATCTGAATCAAGTAGTACAGATGATACCACAAGTACCAAAGGTCTAAAAGCATCAGGAGAGATAGGAATAGCTGGAGGAACATTCAACATAAATTCTGCTGATGATTCGGTACACACAAATAATAGCATAGTAATAAATGGAGGCACCTTATCATTATCAGCTGGAGATGATGGAGTGCATGCTGATAATACTTTAGTTATTAACGATGGTAAAATAGATATATCAAAAAGTTATGAAGGGCTTGAGGGTTCAGTAATAACTATAAATGGAGGAGATATAAACATAGTTGCAAGTGATGATGGAATAAACGCAGCTGGAGGAGATGATGAATCAGCTCAAAATAATGCACCAGGACAGGCGAATAAAAATAATAAATTGGTTATAAATGGTGGTTATATTATGGTTGATGCATCTGGAGATGGATTAGACTCAAACGGATATATTTATATGACAAATGGAACTGTGATCGTTAGTGGACCTACAAACGATGGAAATGGAGCCTTGGACTATGATGGAAGCTTTGAGATGACAGGTGGATTATTAGTAGCTTATGGAAGTTCAGGAATGGCACAAGCAACATCAGATAGCTCAACACAAAACACAATTAGCATGATTTATACTAGTAAACAACAAGCTGGAACAATAGTGCATTTAGAAGATAGTGAGGGAAATGATATTATAACTATAGCACCTAATAAGGATTATCAATCTATAGTTATAAGTTCACCAGAAATACAAAAAGATAAAACTTATACATTATATTCGGGAGGAGCATCAACAGGAGCAGCAAAAAATGGACTTTACACTAACGGAAAATATACTAATGGAACAAAAGTAGTTGATTTTTCCATATCTAACTCAGTAACTTGGTTATCAGAATCAGGGGTAACAGAAGCTAGAACTAACCAAATGGGCCCAGGAGGCGGTCAACAAGGTCGGATGAATAAAGGAGGAATGCAAGGAGCACCAGCTGATGGGCAGCAGCCTCCAACAAAACAATAAATTTATTAGTGAAAAACTATAGCACATTTTGCTATAGTTTTTTATGTTGTTTACTTATTGGAAAGTTATGTATAATTTATTTATATTAATTATACATAATTAAGGAGATGATGATATGAGAAAGATTACTATATGGTCTATTGTTCTATTTTCATTATTTTAAGCAGGGTGCAATAAGCAAGAAAAAGAGGTTTCTTCAATAATAAATACACCAGATAAAATTATAGTTTATAAAGAAGGAAATCAAGAAGAGATAGAAAAAAGTAACTCTAATTTTAATAAAATAGCTGAGTTAACTAATGATAGAATTGATAAGAAAAATATATCTGTAGTTAAAGATGCTTATGTTGATTCATCAAGAGGACCATTAAAATCCTCTAAAGATATTTTAAATATTGTAGAATAGGTAATATGAAAAAGCCCTTATATTAGCAATTAAGTTATAGCTAGTATAAAGGCTTTTATTACTTATTTTTAGGTAATTCAATAGAAAAGGTGGTTTCTTTATCAACAATGCTTTTTACAGATATTTTTCCGTTATGTTGTTCAACTATGGCTTTGGCTATAGATAGTCCTAGTCCATATCCGCCACTATCTCTCGCTCGAGATTTATCAGTACGATAGAATCTATTAAAGATCTTGGAGATATGTTCTTCTGGAATTCCTTTTCCTGTATTAGTTACAGATAAATTGATTTTATTATGGGCTTTATTTAGGACTAGATTTATTTTACCTTTTTTGTCTGTATATTTAATAGCATTATCAAGGAAAATCATTATAACTTGTTTAAGCTGCTCTATGTTACCAGATACTATTAAGTTAGGTTCAATATCATAATGAAGAGCGATATTATTTTCAAATACGACTCCTTCCATGGTCAAGATAATATGTTCTACGGCTTCACTTAAGTTAAAATCAGAAAAAATAATCTTTACATCTGAATAATCCACTTGAGCTAGATATAATAAATCACTTGTTAGTTTATTCATTCTTTCAGCTTCAGATTTAATATAGTATAGCCATTTAGATTGATTATGTATGAAGTCATCTTTATTTGAAAGAAGTACGTCAACATTTGTATTTATAACGGTTAGAGGTGTTTTAAGCTCATGAGATGCATCAGCTATAAATTGTTTTTGTTTGTCAAAGGCTTCTTTTATAGGCTGAATTGATCTATTAGCAAAAAATCTACTAATTAGGAAAATGATTATTAGCATAAAGAAGGCGACAATTGTAAATGTATAAATCAAACTTCTGAGAGTATTTTTTTGAAAGGTTATGTCTAAAAAATATAAGTTATAACCACTAGAAGTATGATTTATAACAAAGGCTAAATCAGTATCGTCAACTGAAATATATCCTCTATTAACCTTCTTATTTATAGCTGCCTTTTTTGCTGATTCATAAAATTCATCAGAGATACTAAAGCGTGAAAAAGTGCTTATCTTGTTCCAATTGCCATCAGTAGTAACTGTGAAAGCATACCTTTCCATAGGACCTTGCCCTTTAGTAAAATCATTTTGGGGTCCATCCATCTGTTTATCATTAGGCATGTCATCATTAGTTTTAGGTTTGTTACCTTTAGCATCACTTCCTGAAAGCTTATCTAAATCCATATCTATCTGAGTGTAGATATCTTTATGAGTTATTGCATAAATAGAAGTAAAGGAAATAAGAAGCATTATAGAAATAATTACTAGATTGAGAATTAGAAATCTATTTCTAAGCTTTTTAAACATTTATTTTTTAACCTCCAAGATATAACCAGCCCCACGTAAGGTTTTAATCTCAACATCCGCATCTAAAAACAAAAGTTTTTTCCTTAAAAAAGATATATAAACTTCTACATGATTATGCTCAACCTCAGAATCAAAGCCCCATATCTTTTCTATTATTAACTCTTTAGAGGTAACAGCGTTTTTACGTATAATAAGCAGTTCTAAGAGTTCACTTTCCTTTAATATAAGCTTAATTTCTTTATCATCCATAGATAATTTTAAAGTGGCTGGATTTAGTTCAATAGAGCCTATTTTTAGGGTGTTGTCTGTTATAACTTCACTTTTGCGTCTTGAAAGAGCACGTATTCTAGCTAATAACTCTTCAGTTGCAAAAGGTTTTGCTAGGTAATCATCCGCGCCAGTATCTAGCCCTTTAACTTTATCAGAGATATCTCCTTTTGCAGTTAAAAGTATAACTGGAGTAGCTATTTCCTCCTTTCGTAAATGCTTTAGAATTGTTAATCCATCCATTTTAGGAAGCATTATATCTAATAGTATAATATCGTAAATACCACTTAAAGCATTGTCTAATCCATCTTCACCATCATGAACTACATCTACAGTATAATTATTTTTCTTTAATATTTGAGATAAAGCCTCTGATAAATGGATCTCATCTTCCACTACTAAAATCCTCATAATATTCCTCCTGTTAAAGTAGTTTTTATCCTAATTATATCATAGCTAAGCTTAAATGAAGCTTAAAGGGGGAAGAGGATAGACATTAGCTTAAAAAAGTCTTTAAGGTTGGTTTAAGGTTAAAAAAGTAAACTTTAAACATAGATTATTAAATTCTTGTTAACAAAGATTAATGAAATATTATAAGGAGTGAGTTACATGGCTATAGAAGTGTTTAATAGATACGAGAACAAATTTCAAATGAATAAGGAATTATATATGGATTTTAAGAGAGAATTACTAAAACGTATGGAAATGGATGAATTCAATCAAAATGATGAATTCTATAAAATATCAAATCTTTATTACGATACAAAAGATGACTTATTAATAAGAAGATCCTTAGATAAACCTAAATATAAGGAAAAAGTTAGACTAAGATCTTATGGAGTACCTGAAGAAAATGACAAAGTATACTTAGAGGTTAAGAAGAAGTTTAAAGGCATAGTTAACAAAAGGAGAACAACCTTGAAGTTAGATGAAGCCTACGAATTCTTAGATACTGGTATTAAGCCAGAGTATAAGGAATATATGAACAAGCAGGTATTAAAGGAACTATCTTATATATTGAAGATATATGATTTAGAACCAAAGGTTTATATAGCTTATGATAGAATAGCTTATTTTGAGAAAGAAAATCGTGAGTTTAGAGTAACTTTTGATACTAATATAAGAACCAGAAGATATGATTTAAAACTTGAGTATGGTGATTATGGAAATATTTTAGTGGAAGATGATTTATGGCTTATGGAAGTAAAAGCAGAAAACACTGTGCCATTATGGTTTTCAAAATTACTTTCTGAATATAAATTATATAGCTCAAGTTTTTCAAAATACGGTAATGAATATAAAAATATGATAAAAAATAGTATGGATGCGAAAGGAGAACTTAACATATGCTTGAATCAATATTCAGCTCAACAACCACAACAACTGATTCCACAATATCTTTAGTAACTGCATTATTAATAATAGGGGCCTCATTTATCCTAGGAGGGGTAATTAGTACCACCTATATGAAAACAAGCAGTAAAAAGTTATACTCACAAAACTTTGCACTAACCATGGTACTTTTGCCAGCTGTAGTTGCTATAATAATATTATTGATAGGAAGTAATGTTGCTAGAGCCTTTAGTTTAGCAGGAGCATTTTCAATAATAAGATTTAGAAGTGCCCCAGGTGACCCAAAAGATATATCATATGTGTTATTTGCTATGGCAGCGGGATTAGCTACAGGAGCTGGCTTTATAGGTTATGCAATATTATTTACAGCAATCCTTTGTGCACTTATGTTTATATTAAGTTTAATAAACTTTGGGAATAAAAATGTATCAGAAAAGTTATTAAAAATATCTATTCCGGAAGATTTAGACTACGAAGGCGCTTTTGATGATGTATTTGAGAAATTCACAACAGGATATGAGCTTAAAAAAGTTAAAACAACTAATTTGGGAAGCTTATTTGAATTGGTATATACAATAACCATGGACAAAACAGTAAGTCAAAAGAAATTTTTAGACGAGCTACGTTGTAGAAATGGAAACCTAAATATAGCTTTACTTATGGCTCCAGAAGCTACAGAATACTAAGAAAAATATTTAATTTATCCCCTTTAGAATAAAATTAACAGAATGTTAACAATTAAACATGGCAGTTTTAGGCTATAATATCAATGTTATGGAAATGCGCGTTTTCATAGCCGAGTTAGATAAAATAAGAATCTAATGGCAACTGATTCAATTTACTTGCACCGAAAGGTGCTCTTTTTTTGTAGTTTTTTAAGAAAAATCAATGAAAAATATCATATTTATATAAACAACTAATTAGCGTGCGAACTATATTTAGGTACAAGCAATTTATAGAAAATAATTTTTGTAAATGTTGCGAGCATTTTCCATAGCAAATACATCTAATAAGTGTAACCTTAGCTAAGGAATGATAGAAATAGGGGGAGAGAGGATGCAGGTAATACCTTTCATAAAAATTAAAGCTAAAAAAGAGTCAGTAATTACTTCGATAAAGAATGGTGATAAAGAAGCTTTTACCTTTTTAATAAAAGAGCATGAACAAACCCTTTATAGAGTTGCTAGTAGAATACTATCCTCAAAAGAAGATGTAGAAGATGCTATTCAAAATACCATAATAAAAGCTTATGAAAATATATCCTCCCTTAAAAAAGAAGAATATTTTAAAACTTGGTTTATAAGAATTTTGATTAACGAAAGTAACTCTATAATAAGGAAAAATAGGAAGTTGATTTCAATAGAAAATATAGAAAATGAAAAAACACATTTAGATAACTATGAGAACCTAGACTTAAGCAAAGCTATAGATTCATTAAATGAGGATTTAAAAATGGTAACTCTACTATTTTATTATGAAGATATAGCCCAAAAAGACATAGCAAAGATATTAAATATTCCTGAAGGGACAGTAAGATCCAGACTTACAAGAGCAAGAAAAGAACTTTATGAGATAGTAAAGGATAGGTAAGGAGGAATTAGTGATGAATGAAAATTACATGGATGAAATCATAAAAAGAGAGCTTAAAAAAGAAACTATAGAAGTTCCAGAAGACATAAAGTCAAAGATTAATGATACTTTAGTAAATTTAAATACAAGAAAAAAGAAAAAAACTAAGCTGAAAATAGCTATATCAGTAGCTGCGATATTTGTAGTATTTCTAACCTTAGGAATAACAATGCCAGCCTATGCTCAAAACATACCTATAATAGGGTCTATATTTAAGCTTTTAGATAATGGGGTTTACGAAGAGTATGATGAGTATGCATCAGATATAAATGTTACTAAAGAGAGTAATGGTGTTAAAGTTACAATTTCAAGTATAGTATATGATGGAATAGATCTAAATGTTGCTTATACTGTTGAAAGAGATGAGCCGATGAAATCTAGTCCACATATCTTAGAAAAGGATTTTTTTATAAATGGTAATCTAACAACTTTTTCTTCGGGTGGAAGTGGAAAGTTTTTAGATGGTAATAAAACTTATATAGGAGTAGAGACTTTTAAGGTGTCTAAAGATGAAGTTCCAAAGGACGTACAAGATAAAACGCTACTAGGAGGATACGTAGAAGTTCCAGATGAATTTACACTTACTCTTAACATAAAAGAGTTTCTTGGAGAGATAAAAGGTGATTGGGATTTTAATATTCAAGTAGCAAGTGAAAAAGTAAATGGTAAAGTAAAAGAAATAAACGTAGATAAAAACTTAAACAAGTTAGCTACAGATATGAAAGTAAATAAAGTAATTACAACACCTATAAATACGGTAATTTATACGTCCTCAAAAAATGAAGAGAATGTAACTGATATAAACTATATAGTTGTAGATGATAAAGGAAGAATGCTTCAAATGAAATCAGGATCTGGTTCAGGAGATGCTGAGAATTATTACTCTTCATATAATTTTAAAGAAAAATATGAGGATAGCAAAAGCTTAACATTTATTCCATTTACTCAAACATACAAAAGTAATGTTGAAACGCTAACTACTGACCTGAATATTAAAGGCGAGAGTAAAATTAGTATAGAAAACTATGGTGATGTGGTTATAAATAAGATAGAAGAAACAGAGGAAGGAACAAAAATTTACTATAAGACTAAATATGGATTCTTAGTTAATCTAACTAATATAAAAGATAAAGAAAGTGGAAAGAATTATGATAGAATTACATTCCCAAAAGAAGAAAACGTGGGAGAATATAGTGCTGTATTTGAAAAAATAGACAAAACCAAAAACTACACAATAGAATGTCAGGATATATCTAAGACAATAAAAACATATGATGATTTAAAATTTACAGTAAACCTAGATTAATAAAAATAATGCACTTCTGATCTGTAGGAGCCGTTTCTCAGGCTCCATTAAGATCCTTTTAACTTCTGATCTGTAGGAGCCGTTTCCCAGGCTCCGTTAAGATCCTTTTAACTTCTATCTGTAGAGGCTTCTTCTCAAGCCTCATTAAAGTCATTGATGGACAATTATGTTTATTAAGAAGTTAAGCACTTCTTATCTGTAGAAGCGTTCCACAGCTTCATTAGAGTCATTTTACTTAAATATTATGTTTAATAAAAAGTTAAACACCCTATTGCTGTAGAGGCTTCTCTTCAAGCCTCATTAGATTCATTAAAATAATATGTTTAATAAAAAGTTAAAAAGTTAAATGTTTAAACATTTAAAAAGAAAAAAAGAAAAACATTTAAAAAGTTAAAAAGAAAAGTGATACTAGTATAGAAATTAGAAATTCAGAGGTTTTTATTGATGGAAAGACGTTTTTAATATATTATTAGTTTGTATACTAACCATATGGAGGATAATATGGATAATAATATAGGTACGTTAATTAATAGATCATCAAAACTTTTAAAGAATAAAATAAATATATCCTTAGAGAATTTGGGATTAACAGCAGTTCAGTGGTCTGTTTTGAAGGACATTTATAATATAGAAGAATTAAAGGGGGATATAGAAGAGCTAACCCCTTTAGAAATAGGAAGAAGATTAAATTTAGATAAAGCAACTTTGTCTGGAGTTATTAATAGACTTATAAATAAGGAATGGATAGAAAAAATTAAAAATCCTAAGGATAAAAGAAGTTTTTATTTACTATTAACGCAAAAGGCTTTATATAATATGGAAGAGCTTGAGCAGATAAGTAATGAGACTATAAAAAAGGCAGCAGAGGGTTTGTCTAGCCAAGAAATAAAGCTATTAGAAAAGTATTTAGAAACTTTTATAAAAAACTTGGATAATGAATAAAAGCCTTTCTTTTGTAGATAATAGATATGAAATATAAAAGAAGGAGCTGGATTTTATGAATAAACTTGGATGTAGTGCTATGGATTGTGTTAACAACATATCTGGATTATGTTCTGCAAATGTGATATTAGTTACAGGACATGATGCTTCTAGTTCTTCAGGAACTCAGTGTGGTACATTTGCTGAAAAAAGTTTTAAAAATGCTGTTACTAGTGTTGGCAATACTAATTATGTTGGTGAATTAAAACAGATGTTTTCAAATAATAGCGGAATATTAATGTCTCCAGAGGTTAAATGTGAAGCAAGAAAATGTGCATATAACAAAAGAGGAGAATGTTCAGCAGACAATTTAGTTATATTTGGACCAGAGGCTAAAAGCTCTTATGGAACAGCTTGTGAAACCTTTATAGAGGGATAAAATTTTAATATACAATAAAGATAAGGTAAAAGCATATAATGATAAAAGCTTTTACCTTTTTAATATTCAAAAATATTGTATAGGTAAAGATTGTATGTTTTAAATACGAAAACCATATTAAGTAGTAAAATATATTAATTATGAAGGGAGATTTAGATGAAAAAGAATTTAGCTATTTTATTATTTTTTGGTTTGATAGTAATAGGGCTAATAGTATTAATCGGATTTATTTTTCCGATAGTGATAAATTTATTTCTATTTAATCATTATTTTAAAAGCATAATGCTATTATTGATTTTTGTGTTGATAGTTCTTAAAAGTAACCTAACATGGGAAAGGAATGTTGTTATTCTTGTTGGAATATTTGTGATATTTGGAACGCTTATGGATGCAGCAGGAAACCCAATCTATAATAAACCAATTGAGTGGATACTATCACCTTTTGGAAAAGTACAGATTGATACCAATGTTCTTAATTATGCTCCAGGTGAATATAGTATTACAAGTAAAATCAGCCTTATTAAAGATAGTGGACAGGTTATTAAACTTAATACAGTATATATATATATTTATAGGCTTATTCAATATTTAGTTTTATATTCAGTATTAGCGACTATCCTTGGAGCTGTGGTAAAAATAATGGATAAAAGACAGCCGAAGTTTTATGTTAAAGAGGAGGCAATTTCTTCAGAGTTAGAACTTAAAATGGATATGGAAAAACAACGAAGAGAAGAAGAAAAGGCAAAGAGATTGATTCTTCCAGAAGAAGTTAAGGAAAGCGTATTAGAATTAAAAAAAGCGCAAGAGATTATTAAAGCAATTAAGTTAATTCGTGAGCATACGGATTTATCCATATCTGAGGCTAAGAAGCTGATTGAAGAATTAGAATAAAAGAAGCCTCTACGTTACTTGAACATAGGGGCTTGTATTGCTTTAAAGTATGTTATTTTAGAAGTTAACTTACTTCGTTTAAGAGTCCTCTGTTTTCTATTTCATTTCTATAAATCTGATAGGTTCCTTCTTGCATTTGCAAATAGGATTTATAGTAAATTCCATAGATAAGAATTGCCATCCATTTATTTTTACGACCTTTATCAGAAAGTTTATAAAACTTTATTAGTTGCTTATCACTTATTTTTCCTTTAGCAAGCTTCTTTTTTATAGAGTTTTGAGAAAGTTTGCTTAAAAAACGTGAATATAGGTGAAAAATAGCAAGGAGAGCTATAATAAAAGCAATCAATATAAATAATTGAGTAACAGTTCTCATATCTATCCTCCTTAAAAGTATTAAATTATAATATATTTATACCATAATTTTACTTACTATACTAATTGAAAAATCCGAGATATTTACAAATAGCATATAAAATACCTAGGATATGAGGAGGATTCTCTCTTTTGCTTAAGCAGAGTTATTTTTAGCACTGAAAAACTTCACTATAAACTAATTAGTTTAATTAGTTTAACCTCTAAATTCAATGTATTCATCATCTGGACCTTTAAAGACAACTCGTTTCCAGCCTTTTTCTTCAGGGGTTCTTGGACTAGGAATATGTGGTTTAGCCACTATGGGTACACCAGCCACGACTAATTTAGAGTAGTCTTCATCAAAGCTATCACTAATAAGGCAAAAATGTGATCCTGAATTTATTTTATTGTTTGTCCAATGCTCAAGTTCTAAAATTGTGTTCCCTAATTTAAGATAGACAACTTTTTCAATCTCAGGTATGCCAGGGACATCATGTTCGAAGTATTTTTTAAAACCAAAGTTTTTTTCATAAAATTCAATAGACTTTTCTCTATCTTTAACAGAGATTGCTACATGGTCAATGTGAGTAAACATTAATTAATACCTCCTATTAATTATCTTTTGGTAGTTGGATCTTGATTTGTAATACAACCCAATTGGATGAGGATGTATTATTAAATCCATGAGTTTCACCATGTGGTGAAAAAATAATATCTTTTTCCTTTATAGAGATTGGCTCATTATTTATGGTAATGGTACCTTCTCCAGAAATTATATAAAACACCTCATCAATGTCTGAATGCTTATGATCAGGGGTGGTCTGTCCAGGGGTGTAGAGTAAAAGACCTGTATCTAGCTGACCTTCTTTAAATATTCCTTTACGTGCACTTTTATCAGCTACAAAGTCTGTAATGTTATCAATATTAATTTTTTGCATTACTATTTCTCCTTTATATGGTTATAATATCTAATATTCAGCAATCATAATGAACTGATACAAGCGCTTGAATTTATATATTAACTGCTGTAAAATCATCATAGTATAGCAACTTTCTTTTTGCAATAAGGCACTTTTTAGTTAAGTACTTACCAAATGGTATGTATTGAATAAAGATGAGGTGGGGAATAAAATGCCATGTGATAAACATTGTCCAATTGAGCATACAGTTAATTTGATTGGACATAAGTGGAAGGTTTTAATTATTAGAAACCTATTAAATAAAGGGGTTCAAAGATTTTTAGAATTAAGTAAAGGAATTAATGGAATAAGCCAGAAGATGTTAACTCAACAACTTAAACAGTTGGAGTCTGACGGGATAATAGAAAGAAAGGTTTATGCAGAGGTTCCTCCTAGAGTAGAATATTCATTGACTGAGATTGGATACTCATTAAAGCCGATTTTGGATTCTATGAATACATGGGGTCTTTCACATATAAAGCATAATAATGCAAATCTATAAATGTAATTAGAGTAAAATAGATGTTAAATTATTAATATAATAATGAAAAGGTAAAAGCATATACTAATAAAAAGGCTTTTACCTTTTTTGTTGATTAAGCTGTGAATAAATCTGAAGTAAGTGTGGATAATAGTTGCATGAAAAAATGTTAACTGATATTCTAATATTATCGAATTTAGGAAAGCGCAAGGGTGATAGATTTGGTTGAAAAGAATAAAGAATATGTTTTAGACATAATTTCTCAAGGATATGAAGGAGAAGGAATAGCTAAGATTGGTAGCTATCCAATATTTATAGAGGGTGCATTAAAAAACGAAAAAGTTAAAGTCAAAATAGTAAAAACAAAAAAGACATATGCATATGGGAAGCTTTTAGAAATTATAGACGAATCTCCAGAAAGAGAAATTCCTGTCTGTGGGATATATGAAAAGTGTGGAGGTTGTAGGCTTCAACATGCAAGCTATAAGGCTCAGATAGATTTTAAAGAGGAAAGAGTTAAGGATTGTATAACTAAAATAGGAAAATTAGATGAAAATATAGTTCTAAAGCCTATTGGAATGGAGAATCCTTTTAGATACAGAAACAAGGTTCAATTACCTATAGGATTAGTTAATGGGGAGCTTAAGATAGGTTTTTATGCTCCTAGAAGTCATGATATTATTGATATGAAAACCTGTCATATTCAAGATGAGATTGGGGATAAGGTTGTAGAGCTAACTAAAAAGTGGATGAAGAAATACAACATAACTCCAGCTACAGTAGATGGAAGATATAATCCTAAAGGTATCATGAGACATATTATGATAAGAAAGGGATTTAAAACTGGAGAGGTAATGATAGTTCCAGTAACAAACTCCACTGAGCTTCCATATAAAAAAGAGTTTATAGAACTCATGACAAATACTATAGAAGGAATAACTTCTATAGTTCAAAATATAAATGACAAAGAAACCAACGTAATACTTGGGATGAAATCTAGAACTATTTGGGGAAGGGATACTATAACTGATTATATAGGAGACTTTAGGTTTAATATATCCCCATTATCATTTTTTCAAGTAAATCCAACACAAACAGAAGTGCTTTATTCTAAAGCTTTAGAATTTGCTGACCTTACAGGAGAAGAAACTGTATTTGATGCATATTGCGGTACAGGAACAATAACCCTATTTCTATCACAAAAAGCTAAAAAAGTTTATGGGGTTGAAATAGTACCACAAGCCATAGATGATGCATGGAAAAACGCAGAAGCAAATAATGTGGATAATGTAGAATTTTTTGTAGGAGAGGCAGAAGAGGTAATACCAGACCTTATAACTAAAGGAATAAAGGCAGATGTTGTGGTTGTAGATCCACCAAGAAAAGGTTGTGAGAAAGCTTTACTTGAAGCAATAACATCTATTAATCCTAAAAGAATTGTATATGTATCCTGTGATCCAAGTACCTTGGCTAGGGATTTAAATATTTTAGACGGGCTTGGATATAAAACTGAGAAGGTTCAGCCAGTTGATATGTTTCCTCAGACGGCTCATGTTGAGACAGTAGCACTGCTGTCACGGAAAAAGTAAGGATAAGCTACAAAAAGCCTGATAGATAAGGTTTTGAGGATAATCGAGATTTTTAGATTGGTAGTCATATCGGTCTGAGATCTCGATTTTTTCTTTTCGGAAACATATCAACTCACTTGAAATTGGTAGAGGTGACACTACAGGATTACTTTTGGGGTAGGGTGTCACTACAAGATTGCGTTTTGGGGGTTGTCGCTACAGGAAAGATGGCAGGTTAAAATGAAAAATAGACTACGAATTTACCATGTTTATTTTTGGATATTGAGTAGTCTATTATTTGATATATCGTGATTAGTATGGCTATATGTACATACCAAGAAATGGAGGTATGGATGATGGCTAGAGTAATAGAAATCAAAGAAAAAATTGTAAATGAGCATGTCATATATGTAGATGGCAAAGGACCGTTTGAAGTGGTGGGATATGCCTATTCTTATTTGTCTAAATTAAGCCAAATGGGATATGTCATTGAAGTCAAAGAACTGATAGAAAGACACGGTGGTAGTAGACTAAGTAATGTACCAATTGAGAATTATAAAGATTTCCTAGAAGAAGTTCTGAAATTATACAAAGAAAAAACTGAAGGCTAATCTTCAGCTTTCTTTTGTTTTTTCGAACTATACTAGGAAGCTAGTTAGGAAGTTAATCCAAAATGTCATAGTCTATAAAGACCATTTCGTCATATCCTTTAAATCCGGTATTGAAATGGAAATATGAAAAACAGAACGAGATAGGAGGTTGGGGAAAAACTAAATAAAATTGTTATTTTAGTTATAATCATAAAATGGTAACCGTATTATATCAGCATTTATATAGCTGATTCATGCGGTTATTTATCTTTTTTGGACTTATTTCCCAGCCCCTTTACTTGTGTTTGTTCAAATATAATAATGTTTTAATAACTATTGTGATTATCAACCAAATGGTTTATAATATTCTTAGCGTAAACTGGAGGTGCAGTATGACTACGGCAGAAATGATTAAAGAACTATGTGAACAAATGAATATAAGCATTTCAGAGCTTGCCAGACGTATTGGACAGACTCCGCAGAATTTTAGTAAGAAATTAAAACGTGAAACGGTGTCCTTGGATGAATTGAAAGCGACTGCGGATGTGCTTGGTGTCAAGTTTGAGCAGACTTTTACTTTACTCAATGGCAATGAAATAAAGACAGGAAATGAGTAAAGAAGGCAGCCTACTACTATGTTTGGTTCGGAAGGGTACTATGAAGAGTATCTCAAAGAAAAACAAAAGAAGAAATAATGACCGCAATACGAGGGATTAGGCAAGAAATAGGTTATCTCAAAATTTCAATGGAAAGTCTAGGCTATGGCGATAACCCAATTACAATTCCGAATTAATCTATTTGCATTTACTGGACTCATGAATATTTGGAAGAGATAAACAAGTCTACAAGAAGTTATGAAAGGAGTATCTAAATGTCGAAAAAGGATTCCAAACAAGATATAAGAAAAAATGGGTGTAATACTTCCTCTCACACTCATCATCACAGAGATAAATCAGATTCACAAGCTTCATGTATCAGTGTCGTTCCAATCTTTAATCATTTAGAAGAAGAGCAGATGGATGAAATTATGAAAGTGATGAAGTCAATTTCATATAAAAAGGGTCAAGTGGTTTATCGGGAGGGAGATACATCCAATGCCTTATATGTTGTAAGTAAGGGTAAAATTAGAATCTACCGTTTATCTGAGTCTGGAAAAGAACAATTATTGAGAATTTTAAATCCTGGAGATTTTACTGGAGAACTAGCTTTGTTTCGTGAATCAATCCATGAAGCGTATGCAGAAGCAATGAGCAATACCGATGTGTGTATGATTAGTAAAAATGATTTACAAGAATTTTTATTAAAGTACCCTACGATATCTTTGAAGTTCTTATCAGAATTTTCTAACCGATTGGAAACATCAGAAAAACAAACAACCAGATTCACTACAGAAAAGGTGGATGCTAGATTAGCGCTGTTTCTTGCAGAATGTATGGATGATGGTGAGGGTTCAATGGAAATTGAATTGCCAATGAATAGAAAGGATTTAGCTTCTTACTTAGGAACTACACCTGAAACGGTAAGTAGAAAGTTGGCTGATTTTGAGAATGAAGGTTATATAAAACAAAAAGCAAGTAGAAAGATTGAGATTTTGGATTTAGATGGTTTGTTGTTAGTATAAATGATAGTCATAAAATGAAATATAAAACAGTTGGAGTCACTTCAAAACTTCAACTGTTTTATATTTTTAGGCAAAAAACGCAAATATTTACGCAAAAATGCATAAACTTGATTTAGGTCAATTTAATTTCTTTTAATCGCTTGTATGATGTAATCAAGTCAAAGATAAAAGAAAGAAGGAAAAAACATGTCAAAACAAGTAAATTTTAATCAAGAAAAGGAAACTCATTTAAAACTATTGGCACAATATGTCCCAGTTGTAGCACGAGTTCATGGCGGTAATCACCCGGAATTTCACCAAGTGCGTAAAGTATTTGATAGGCTTGTAAAAAAAGTAAAAGATGCAGGAGCGGGAAAACCTGACTTAGTAGATGAATTTGTAAAGTTACGTGAAATTACAGATAATTATACAGTTCCAGATGATGTTTGTGAAAGCTATGAAGCAGTATATAACATGTTGGCAGAAATAGATAGAGCCTTTGGATCATAAAATAAATCAATACTAGATTACTAAAGATTATAAGAGGTAGGAGCATGAATATGCAAAAATTCATTTTAGGAAAGAAGAATCATATTACCATAGTAAGTGCAATTTTAATAATAATTGCATATGTTAGTAAATTAGGATTTAAAAACGAACCTATAGCCATATGGTCACTAATAATTGCCTCCGTTTTAGGAGTTATACCGATTGCTATCCAAGCGTATCAAGCATTGAAGGTCAAAGTTGTCAGTATCGATGTTTTAGTTACTATTGCAGTTATCGGAGCTTTTATAATCAAGAACTATGAAGAATCGGCAATCGTTACGTTCTTATTTCTATTTGGAGCTTATTTAGAACAAAGGACACTTAATAAAACACGTTCTGCAATAAAAGAATTAACTGAAATGGCGCCAGAAGTTGCTCTAAAGCAACTGAAAAATGGTGAGTTTGAAGAAGTCGAAATAGAAGAGGTTGATGTCGGTGATATATTACTTGTTAAAACGGGTGCAAAAATTCCAGTTGATGGTACAGTGTTGACAGGAGAAGGGCACATTAATGAAGCAAGTATTACAGGTGAAGCAGTTCCAGTAAGCAAAAAGAAAGATTCAGGAGTATATGCTGGAACAATTTTAGAAAATGGCACACTGCAAATCACAGCTGACCGTGTAGGTGAAGACACTACTTTTGGTAAAATCATTGAGTTAGTGGAAGAAGCACAGGATTCAAAATCAGAGGCAGAACGCTTTATTGATAGATTCTCTAAATATTATACCCCTGCTGTTTTAGGTCTCTCTTTTATTGTAGGGCTCATTTCAAGGGATATTGAACTTGCAATCACGATATTAGTTTTAGGATGCCCAGGAGCATTGGTAATCGGTGTCCCTGTTTCAAATGTTGCAGGTATTGGTAATGGAGCACGTCATAGTGTTCTTCTAAAAGGCAGCGAGGTAATTAGTGATTTTAGCAGACTAGACACCATGGTATTTGACAAAACTGGAACATTAACAATAGGAAATCCTAAAGTAGCGGATAAAGAAATTTATGCAGATAATGTAGACGAAGTATTAGCTTATCTGTCAAGTGTTGAAAAGGAATCCGATCATCCATTAGCAAAAGCGGTTGTGGAATATATTGGAGATACAAAATCATATACCGTTGAAAAAACGGTGGTTGTCAAAGGCGGAGGAATTGTAGCTCATGTAGAAGGTCATAGAGTTGCGGTCGGGAATGTCGCATTGATGGAACAAGAAAATGTTCTTTTAAGTGAAAAAGTTCGAGGAGATATTGCCAGATTCGAGGAGAATGGAAATTCACTGGTTCTAACATCCGTTGATGGTGAATTAAAGGCATTGATAGGAATTCGTGATCAAATTCGTCCTGGTGTCAAAGAAGATCTTCAACAACTGAAAAAACTTGGTGTTAAAAATCTAGTCGTTCTTTCAGGTGATAATCAAGGAACCGTGGATTTGGTGGCGCGTGAACTTGGACTCACCGAAGCCCACGGGCACATGTTGCCGGAAGATAAATCAGCATATATTAAAGCACTGCAAGAAAGAGGTCAAATTGTTGCATTTGTTGGGGACGGAGTAAATGATAGTCCTTCACTAGCTCTAGCACAAATAGGAATTGCTATGGGAAGTGGAACAGATGTAGCCATTGAAACTTCAGATGTTGTTTTAATGAACTCTGATTTCAGCCGCTTGCCACATGCACTAGGTTTAACAAAAGCAACAGCTAATAATATGCTTCAAAATATAATTATTGCAGTAGGAGTTGTATTAGTCCTGCTTGCCAGCGTATTCTTTAGTGAATGGATGAATATGTCAATCGGTATGTTAGTACACGAAGCGAGTATATTAGTAGTAATTCTAAATGCTATGAGACTTCTTCGCTATAAATTATGAAAATAAAATTTTCGTAAAATTTTTAATCTAAATCAATTTAAAATAGATAAATATATCAAAGGAGAAATGAAATATGCAAAAAGCAACGATTCAATTAGAAACATTAACTTGTCCATCTTGTATGCAAAAAATAGAAAACGGTGTGAAATCCTTAGAAGGGGTAAATAAAGAGAGCGTAAAGGTACTATTTAATTCAAGCAAGGTAAGAGCAGAATTTGACGATGAAAAAGTATCGATAAAAGATATCGAAAATTCTATTGATAAATTAGGATATGAAGTACTAAAATCCCAAGTAAAAAAAATTTAAAGTGGCGAATCAGTTAAGTCTGTATAGTAGAAGTCGTTGAATGATCATCTTTATAATTTTGTTGATAATGTACTTTAATACTTAGTTCCATTTCGCCATTTAGAGCAGAGTAAATTAGGACGAAGGTACGTGCGCAAACAATGTTTTCTGTGTTATTTTTTACGAAATGATTATATACTACTTACAGCTTCTATGAAACGCAATTGAGATTTAGTTTTGTAAAAGTCTGTGAATATCCGTATAGATCTAGTTACGGCCAAACTTTTGTAAGATAAGTTTGGGCATAAAATGCCTAAAATTACAAAAGGGCGGCCTTTAAATATTGCCAAGAAAATCAAAGTGAAGTTGATACTGAAGCGCCGTTCAGCACGCAAGCCAAGGAACTCAATTGTTCGACCATACATACGCCAAAGAATTTTGATATCCTTCTTTGTAATGCTATTTTTGGCTTTTAACATCCATTCGCTCCCATGCTTGTCATCACTTAAGCACTTGATCAAAGGTATTATGTAATGAATACATACATTGACTGATATGTTCCTACATACAAGGTTCAATCTTGGATATGTTTCCTCAAAGGGAATGTCTCATAAAAATATTCAGCCTTCTAATTTTCGACAGCTACGTGGGTTTCTCAACACATGTTGAGACAGTAGTATTGATGACGAATAGTGATCCAAAAGGGAAATAAGACGGGTTGACTACATATGTAGCTGTTTTGATGTGAAAATCGGGCTTTAAAAATTCATTTTACAGCCCGATTTTTTTGCCACTTTTTATAGAGGACATTTAAGATTTTCATTGCCTGCTAATTAAGGGGTTATCTCCTATCTGTTTTATCTTAAAAGGCAGCTAAGGGCTAAAAACACACCACACATTCTAAACAGGCAGCAAGCCCTTACTGCTTACTTATTGAAATATTTATCTAACTTGTTTGCAATACTTCATTTTTTAGGAAAAACTTTTTGTTCAAAATATAAATTCCACACCAGCCTAGCAATAATAACAATTCTGCTTCGCATTATGCGAATCAGTTTGAACTTCTATCAAATATTGAAGATGAGTTATATGAAGAAATCAGACAGGTTGTGGAACATACTATGAACCTTAAAGCATCTGCTAAACTATCATATGAAATTTGCAAGTATATAAAAGCAAATAGTAATATATGTGAAGTATTATTTTCAGAGAATGGGGACAAAAAATTATTAGAACGTATTATTTATATCAGCCACGATTTAAATATTGAGAAATGGAGTAAAGAAGTTACATATTTTGATCAAAAATTATTTGATCAATGGTATACATTTACCGCATATGGCAGTATAGCCATAATAAAAAAGTGGGTTAATAGTGGACTGAAGGAAAGTCCCAGCAAAATTGCTGCTTTTATTGATAAAGCGACAGAAGCAGTATCGAAAGATTTTTATTAATGCGCCATTTCATGCATAGAAGTTACTCCTGGTGAATGATAAAATTCTCCACAGTCTATACAGGCAATATATAGTCTGTGGAGAAAGTAGTTATTATACCCTATCATCCTTATACAAAAGATTAATTAAACCTATTGCTGTTCTGCAAACCTCCACCATGCGACTGTTCCAACAAATCCTGTTATTCCAGTAATCGCAAGTATGGAGATGCTAGTGATACCAAGAGAAACATTTGAAATAAATAATGCCGGAATTGTCCAAGGAAAGTAAGCTGAAAGTCCAGCCTGCGCAACGACATTGGAAATGACCACAATAAGGAACGCAAGTCCAATAGGTGCTAAATATCCCTTGCTGACATTTGCCAATAAGGCACTTATTGTACTAACAACCATAGTTAGCAGTGATGCTACCATAAAAGTAAAAAAGCTATTCATGATAAGCAACCATGTGCCACCATTAAGTCCAATTAAAATACCCATAATGAATACAACTGCAAACATGAAAAAGGCCATCAATACATCCCAAAGAAAAATTATGATGAACTTTGAGATTACCACATAAAGTTTAGATACAGGTTTCACTAGCAATTCACTGATTGTTTTATCTGTATACTCCCGTCCGAAAACCCAACATGAGGTGAAAGAGAATCCAATAACCAAAATGGCAGTGATTGAACCAAGTAAATCAGTTAAATAAGGTTCCCATCCTGCATTAACAGAATTATTATATGTTACTAGACCAAGCATAATTGGCATAGTGGCAAATGCGACAACAACAATCCAAAAAACACTTGAACGTAATACTTTAATGGCCTCACAATGTATAAATGACAATATCTTCATTAGTGAATCCTCCTTTTACTTTGAATAATTCGTAAAAAATAACCTTCCAAATCTTCTGTAACGATGTTTAGTTGTGTTGGGGGCTGTCCAAAGCGAACCAGCAATTCAGTTAATCTTTCAGGCTTTTCAGTTACGGAGCCATCGAAAAGCAACAAGCGGCCATCTGTATTTTCTTCAAAGTTATATCCGTGTTCTGTGAGTATATGTTTCATTGCATTTTTATTACGTCCATCTAGAATCATATGTTTTTGTAAAGACTGTTCTAGATGTGCCATTTTAATTTCCTGAATTAATCTCCCTTCATGGACAATGCCAATTCGATCGACCAGCTTTGAAAGTTCCTCCAGTTGATGACTAGATATAAAAACAGTAACTCCAAAATTTTTTGATAAATCTAAAAGCATTTTCCTGATTTTTACGACACCAGCAGGATCTAGGCCGTTGATAGGTTCATCCAAAATTAAAATTTTTGGATTGTGAATCATTGCTTTAGCTAACCCTAGCCTTTGCTTATTTCCTAAAGAAAGATTTTTTGCTTTCTTATTTTTATGAGGCTCTAAACCTAGTTTTTGTATCACTCTGGTAATAGATTGGCGATCAGATATCATTTGCATCCTACGGGCAATATCTAAATTTTCTATTACAGTAAGCCCTGGATAATAAGTGGCATCCTCTAAATAACCAACTTGTTCCCACAACTTGTGACTTCCAGAATTAACTTTATTTCCTAGCATATAGACACTGCCAGACGAAGGGGTTAGCAATGACAGCATCATTTTAATTGTGGTTGATTTACCAGCTCCATTCAAACCAAGAAATCCGAATATTTCTCCACTATTTACCTCAAGTGAAAGATCACTAACGGCACGATAATCACCAAAATTTTTTGTGAGACTATCCAACTGTATTGCAGCGAAGGCGTCACTACTTAATTTTCCCATTTTAAACACTCCTTTTGTGAATTTCTTTTTACGTTTTTATTTAAATTAACGCTATAATGAACTTTAATTTTAAAACATCAACTGAACATCAATTTTTGCTCAAATTTCAGTTGATGTTTAGTTTACTTTGTAGGTGATATAATACTTATAATGGAGGTGAACTATAGTGTTTGATATTTTAATTGTCGAAGATGATATAAATACACAAAAACTAATGTGCGCAGTTCTAAAGCGTGGCGGATATAACGCATATACTGCAAAAGACGGACTTGAGGCCCTTGATAGGATGGAAACAAAGCGATTTGATTTGATTATTTTGGATCTGATGATGCCTCGTATGGATGGATATAAATTTTGCGGGCAATTAAGAAGTGTGGGAGAGAACATTCCAATACTGATGGTAACAGCTAACCAGGAGACTAAAGATAAGCATAAGGGTTTTCTTGCCGGAACTGATGATTATATGACGAAACCTTTTGATGAACAAGAAATGCTATTCCGAGTAAAGGCGCTTTTACGTAGAGCACAAATTGCCAGTGAACACAGAGTTGTCATGGGGGAAACCACAGCAGATTACAATACGCTTACTGTTTCATGGAAAAGTAAACAACTTGCTTTGCCAAAGAAAGAATTTCAACTTCTTTTTAAGCTCATGAGTTATCCCAATATGATCTTCACGCGCAATCAACTAATGGATGAATTTTGGGGATTGGAAACTGAAACAGACGAGCATACTTTGAATGTTCATATAAATAGATTGAGGGATAAATTTAGAGATAACCAAGATTTTGAAATTGTTACTGTACGCGGCTTGGGATATAAAATTGAGAGGCGAGTATGAAACAAATAAAAAATAGATTCACAAAGAAGATTAGTCTTGTTGTTTCCTTGGTGATCTTGGTTTTTCTAGTTATGTTACTGTCTATTTTATCGGCTGGATTGATAGCTTATTTGCTAATTAAATTAGGAATCATGGATTTAGAAGGTACTGCAAGTCCAAGTCGAGCAATCTCTATAATGGCATATATCAGTATTTTTTTGGGCGTGGTAATAGCAACAGTATTAAGTCTGCGCTCTGTTAAACCAATTAGAGACATGATGAAAGCCACTGAAAAGGTATCTCAGGGTAATTTCTCGGTCATGGTAAAGGGCAGTTTTGTATTTGAATTGGATGCACTTGCTGGGAGTTTCAATAAGATGGTACATGAGTTAAAAGGTATAGAAACTCTGCGTAGTGACTTTGTAAGAAACTTTTCCCATGAGTTCAAAACTCCAATTACTTCAATTAGTGGATTCGCAAAACTATTACAGGCAGATGATATTAGTGAGGAGGAAAAGCAGGAATACCTGAATATAATAGTGCAAGAATCAGAGCGCCTTGTTCATCTTTCAACTAACGTTCTTAACCTTTCAAAAATAGAAAGTACAGAGATTATTAGGGGAAAAACTATCTATTGTTTAGATGAACAAATTAGAATTGCAATTGTAATGTTAGAACCAAAGTGGAGCTATAAAAACATTCATGTTGACATTAGACTCGAAGATGGAATTAAAATACTTGGCGAAAAAAATTTAATCCATCAGATTTGGGTTAATCTTCTTGAAAATGCCATTAAGTTCACGAACACTAATGGAGTAATAAAAGTAGGCCTATGGAGGAGTGGACAAAAGGTAATATTTCGGCTTGAAGATAACGGATGTGGAATGAGTGATGAAACTATAAGTCATATATTTGATAAGTTTTTCCAAGGAGACACATCTCACTCAGTAGCTGGAAATGGATTAGGTTTGACGTTAGTTAAGAAAATTATAGAATTATGTGAAGGAAGAATTGAAGTACAAAGTGAGCTTGGGAAAGGTAGTGTTTTTATTGTGAAATTGCCGCTAGGCTTAGATGCTAAGATAGATAATATGGTGTTATAGTTTTGGTACAAAGAATAAGATTAATTAAATCTTATTCTTTTTTTCTCTATACTTAGTAGGAGTCATTTCCGTTACCTTTTTAAATTGACGCATAAAGTGAATATCATTATTATATCCACACATTTCTGATATCTTTTTGATTGGAATATCAGTTGAGGAGAGTAAGTATTTGGCATGCTCAATTCTGCTTAGAATTACATCTGTAATTGCACTTATTCCAAATAATTTTTTATACAAGTGCTGAAAACTAGACCTACTCATATTTAGTTCATGGGACAGTTCAGTAATATTCCAATTAATATATGGCTGATTATATATTTTTGTCCGTATAATAGATAGTTTATTGTAATGGGTGTTTATAATTTCATTATTTGAGTTATGTATTTTGTTGCTTAGCTTTAAAAAGAATAGTTTTAGATATAATTCGATAGTATTGTATTTGTAACAGTTTGATGAATAGGTTTCATAACATAAGTTATTTATTATTATTGAAAGTTCATTTAAATTACCAATGTGTACTACTTCATCTTGAGGAATCCCAAGGTTGTTAAATAAATCTTTTTCTTCTGGATCTATTTTAAAGTGAAACCAATCATTTTGAAATTGAGAACCAAGTGAGCGATAGAACTGAGGGGTATCCTCTCTGTATAGTATGAAGGAATCAGGTCTTGTTATAATTTCATAGCCATTTAATGTGAATATGGCAGGAGTTTTTAGAAGGAGCAATAGATAGTTTCCAGAACCATTGGGTCTACTTATATTGAAATCAGCATCGTGGCTATGATTGTAGCCTATATTTATTATATGCATATATATTCCATCCCTAAAAATTTGATACATTTATTGTATTTTTGTACTAACATATTGTCAATATAAAATTTGCACAATATGTTAGTACAAGCGCATGATACTTAATTGATATTTAATATATGACAACGTATACTGATTACATAAATGAGTGGAAAAAATTAAAATTTATTAATTATTTTGAAGGGTGATGTTTATGAGAATTGAAATAACAGATAAGTTAGGTAAAGATATTAATAAAGGAATGATAGGTCTTTTCTTTGAAGACATAAATTATGGCTTAGATGGTGGGTTGTATGCAGAAATGATTGAAAATAGATCTTTTGAATTTGTGGAGTCTAGGGGATTTAAAGATAATTATGAGATAATATTTGATGGGCTTTATGGTTGGGGCTCTTATCCAAAAGATGCAAATGGTGCTGAACTAAATATACAATCAACTAAACCACAAAATAATATAAATCCACATTACTTGGAGTTTAGAGCATCTGAAAACCAGATGGGTTTTACTAATAAAGCTTATGATGGAATCTGTATGAAAAAAGATTTGACATATCATATTTCTTTTTATGCAAGAACAGAAGATTATATGGGTGGAATTGAGGTTTTTGTAGTAAAGGACGAGAAAATAAGAGCCAATGTGGTTGTGACAGAATCTGTAAGCTCTGAATGGGTTAGATATCAAGCAGATTTAATCTCTAATGAAGATATTTCATATGGGGAATTTATTGTGAAACTGAGTAAGCCAGGAAAAGTTTGCTTTGATTTTATATCAATGGTATCTTCTGATGCTGTTTTGGATCTTTTTAGAAAAGATTTAGCTGAGATGCTAAAAGATATGAAACCAGGATTTTTAAGATTTCCAGGAGGATGTATCGTAGAAGGCAATACTCTAGATAGCCGTTATCAATGGAAAAGAAGTATAGGAAAGGTAGAAGAGAGGAAAGCAAACTGGAATCGTTGGGCTGTTCATGGAAGTACAGAAGAAAATAATTACACAAGCGAATACAGTCATTATAATCAGAGCTTAGGAATTGGATACTATGAGTATTTTCTTTTATGTGAATATCTTAAAGCTAAGCCTATCCCCGTTATAAATGTAGGACTTGCGTGTCAATTTATGTCTTCTGAAAAAGTTGAAATTGATGATCCTGAATTTAAGGAATTTGTACAGGATGCTATTGATTTAATAGAATTTGCAAACGGACCTGTAGATTCGAGATGGGGAAGGATAAGAGAACAAATGGGTCACAGTGAACCATTTGGGCTTGATATGATAGGTATCGGTAATGAGCAATGGGAAACAGAGAATATAGACTTTTTCAAAAGATATGAAATATTCGAAAGAGCAATCCATGAAAAGTATCCATATATAAAACTGATTGGTTCTGCTGGACCTGATATCAGTTCTAAAAAATATAGTGATGCATGGAGTTATTATAATGATAGAGTAAATGATAATCCTAGTTATGTATATGCAGTTGATGAACACTATTATGTAGAACCAAAGTGGCTTTGTGATAATGTACATTTTTATGATAAGTATCCAAGAGATATTAAAGTTTTTGCAGGTGAATATGCTGCTCATTATGGTTTTGAAATGAATAGACCTGACTTTAATGATTGGGAAGCAGCTTTGTCAGAAGCCGCATTTCTTACAGGAATAGAAAGAAATGCGGATGTTGTTGTACTTGCTTCTTATGCACCACTTTTTGCAAGGCTTGGATATATGCAATGGTCACATGACATGGTATTTTTTAATGGGGAGGATTCTTACGGAAGTCCAAGCTACTATGTTCAAAAGATGTATAGCACACTTATGGGAACAAATCTTCCAGAAATAATAAATGATGTGGAAGAGATACCATTTACTGTTTCTTATGATAAGGAAAAACAATATATAATAGTAAAGCTTGTTAATACCTTGGAACATGCTGTTCATGTTGAGTTAGAAACTAAATTCTCATTAGCTGAAGATGGAGAAATGTATATTATGGAAGGGCAAAAAAAAGATGTTAATTCTATATATGAACCATTTAATGTAGCTCCTAAAAAATATGATATTAAAGTAAAAAACAACATGAGTTATGAAGTAAATCCAAGGTCATTTTATGTGATTAAGATGTATTGTAAGGATGTATAAAAAGCATTAAACTTAGTTAGTTAAAAAGGATTTTGAATTAAATTTCAAAGTCTTTTTTATTTATGTTCTTTAAATGTAAAATAATCTTAATAAATGTGTTGGAAAATATATGTTAAAATATATGTTAAAATATAAATTAATTAATTTATTAAAGGAGGAAGATATGAAAGCTTTAAAAGGGATTACTTTATTATTTTTAATAGTTATAAATATTATTTTTTCAGCTTGTAGTAATAATAATTCATCTTCAGTTCCTACAATAAAACAAGGAGAAGACAGCATTTCTAAGACATTAGAAATCTCCTTTCCCTATGTAAAACAGAAAGGGTATGCAACTAATCAATTTGCGGTTTGGATAGAAAATGAATCAGGAGAATATATAAAGACTATTTTTGTTACAAAATTTACGGCAACTAAAGGATATGAGAAAAGAAAAGATGCTATTCCTACATGGGTAGAAAAATCTAATATAAGTGATGGAAGTACACGGGAGATTGATACTGTTACGGGGTCTACTCCTAAGAAGTCAGCTTATCTAGTATATGTTTGGGATTGTAAAGATAAAGATGGAAATGAAGTGCCAAAGGGTGTATATAATTATTATGTTGAAGGCACTGTAAAGTGGGAAAGCCGTGTACTTTATAGTGGAAAGATTGAAGTTGGAGGAATTGATTCATCTTCTGAGGCGAAGGTTGAGTATTCTACAGAAGAGGCAAAAGAAAGCGATATGATAGGAGAAGTAAAAGCAGTATATAATAAATAGTATAGAATGGAGAAGTAGGCATTTTTAATCTACGTATTTTGGAACCAATGTTATACAATTCAAGATTATTATGAAAAAATAGGATTTAAACCATCGAATGCATATATTACATTTAATGGTTTTTTCTTTATGTTTATTTGGTAAATACATTATGATACAATAATTTATAAGATTCTACAATAACTTAGGCAAAACTTACAGTTAGTTTGTTGATAAATTCATAGAATTTATGAGATAGATCTGTCAATAAAGGAGGATAAGTAATGAAATTTATTTCATGGAATATTGATTCATTAAATGCAGCACTAACAAGTGCCTCAGAACGAGCTTTGTTATCTAAAAATGTATTAAATTCGTTTATAGAACATAATCCAGATGTAGTTGCTTTACAGGAAACAAAGTTACCAAGTAATGGCCCTTCTAAAAAACATTTAGAAATTTTGCAGGAGATGTTTCCTGATTATAAAGTTGTTTGGAACAGTTCAGTTGAGCCAGCACGTAAGGGTTATGCTGGGACAATGTTTTTATATAAGGAGAATTTAGAACCAGTTGTTACCTATCCAGCAATTGGTGCACCAAGTACCATGGACTATGAGGGAAGAATAATTACTCTAGAGTTTGATGACTTTTTCTTAACTCAAGTTTACACTCCTAATGCAGGGGATGGACTCAATCGTTTGGAAGAACGTCAGATTTGGGATATAAAATATGCAGAATATCTAGCAAGCCTAGATAAAGATAAATATGTTATTGCAACAGGTGATTTCAACGTAGCTCATAAGGAAATAGACTTGGCTCATCCTAATAGCAATCGTAATTCACCTGGATTTACTGATGAGGAACGTCAAGGTTTCACAAATCTTTTATCAAAAGGGTTTACAGATACTTTCCGTTATATTCACGGAGAAATAAAAGATGTTTATACTTGGTGGGCTCAGAGAGCTAAAACTAGTAAAATTAACAATTCTGGATGGAGAATTGACTATTGGATAGTTAGTAATAGTATTGCGGATAAGGTTATAAAATCTGAAATGGTTGATTCAGGTACAAGACAAGACCATGGACCAATATTACTTGAAATTGATTTGTAGTATATAAAGAATTGCAAGCATTAACTGGATTTTTCGGGAGAGGACATTACTCCTGGAAGATCCGGTTTTATTTTCTACTGATGAATCATCATTTATTTAGGACAGTTTATCAGTGTAGATGGGGGAGTAGAATTTATGAAAAAAGTAATAGTATATCATTATGATGCTTTTTGTAAGGAGCCAGGTAAAGGAAATCCAGCTGGCGTAGTTATAAGTCAAGGGAATCTCACAGAAGAAGAAATGCAGGAAGTTGCGTATAAGGTGGGATTTAATGAAACAGCATTTGTTATAAAATCACAAAAAGCGGACTTAGAAATTAGATATTTTACGCCAGGAAGCGAAATGAATCTCTGTGGGCATGCAACCGTTGCTACTTTATTTTGTATGAAAGAAAAAGGATTGCTTAAAGATACTGAATTGTTGACTATTGATACTAAAGCAGGAGTTCTTCCTATAAAAATAGAGAATTCAAATATAAGGATGACTCAAAGCCCGCCAAAATTTGAGGTATATACTGGATCCAAGGAATCTTTGGCAGATGCAGTAGGTATACAAGTCAAAGATATAGATGAAACTCTTCCTATAGTATATGGAAGTACAGGAATATGGACTCTATTAGTACCTGTAGTAGGTCTTAAAGCATTTTCTTGTATGAAGCCTAATAATAGTCTATTTCCTAAAATACTTAAACAAAAACCTAATGCATCAATACATCCTTTTTGTTTAGAGACAATTTATAAAGAAAGCCATATGCATGCTAGGCATTTTTCATCTCCGTATTCTGGAACCATAGAAGACCCTGTTACAGGTACAGCATCTGGAGTAATGGGAGCTTATTATTTAAAGTATATAAATCCAAATGTTAGTGAAGCAGAGTTGATTGTGGAACAAGGGCAAGAAATAGGCAGGGATGGAAAGGTGTTAGTCCATATAAAAGAGGAGGATAATATTAAGGTTGAAATTTCTGGGAGTGCTGTGTATGTAAATGAAATGACTATTGAGATATAGATTAATTCATTAACCAAGCGTTTTGTTTCTGCTACAATAAGATCTCTTTTGTCATTGTATGTAAAGAATTTACGTTTGTTTTAATCCATATTAACATTGATTCGAGCAGTTAATGATTCATTTAAGTGATCTATTGTTAATTTGTAAAGTTCATCTGGTGAAAGGTTTTTGTCATTTAAGACCCATGTTTCTAAGACACTGAAAATAATATTAGATCTAATATTTAACATATAGTCATAAAATATGTTCTCTTTATATTCTATATTTGATTTCTCTAGTAAGTTCTTAGTTGTCCTTAAAATATTATCAATTATTATTTCTTTTTTATTAGTTTCTAAAAGTTGTTCTAGTATTAGAGAGTCTAAATACCAAAATCTTAAAAAAGGTTTTAGTAAAGATAATGGATGTACTTTGTTAGTATTTTTATTAGATTTATAGTTAGCATATAGATATTCACTTAATTTAATAAATTTCTGATCTAGTTCATAACGTAATATATCATCTAAAGAATCATAGTTTCTATAAAAAGTTGCACGACTAACTTGAGATCTTTCTATAATTTCAGTAATTTTAATATCTTCATACTTCTTTTCTTCTAATAACGAACTTAGAGCATTATATATAAATTTTGAGGTTTGTATTGAACGCTTGTCATTCTTGATATGATACATTTTATCCACTCCTGTTTCATAAAAATCAACTATATTTACATGGACAAAAGTATATCATATAATTTTTTATGAAACAAATGTATCTTAAAAAAGAAGGGAGAAGTTTTAAAATGATTAAGAAGAAAACTATTATAATATTAGCTACAATAGTTACGGTTCTAATTGGAGTTGTATTATACCTATTTGGAGGTAATACTGATGAACTTGCAAAACATATCCCCGCAGTAGAAAAAACTCAATTTGTTGAGCATCCAAAGGATTGGAGAAACTTAAGGTATGGAGAAATTATACCTGTTTATAGAAAAGGAGCAAAGTTATATATTGAGGTATATAATTCAATTGATTCAAATGAATTGCCACAAGAATTATGGGAAAAAATTGATGCCGAAAAGTTAGCTAAGGAATATGGTGCTATGAAGGTATTACTTAATGGACCAAGGAATTGGGTAGTTAATACAATAGATGCAAAAGGGAATACGAAAAATGGAAAAGTAGCCGATTTTGGTGGAATACAAATGACACAAAGAGCAACTCTAGAAAAAACTATATTTGAAAAAGGTTTAGGTGAGTCATCATATACTGAGAACACAGTTAAAAGAGATACTGTGTATACTTACTTTAAGGGAAATATGGTATATGAGTTAATATCGCCTAAGGGAGAAAGATATAGAATGCAATCATATTCTCAAAATATAGATAAAAACTTAAAAATTGATGATTTAGAAAATCTAGGTGATGTACTGGAACTACCAGAAGGATGGAAGTATGAAGCAAAAATATTAGAAGAAGAGTCTAAATTAGAAAGTAATGGTGAAGCAATAGTAATAAACGATAACTTACAAAACGCGTATCAAAAAATTACTGATTAGACATCTTATGTAGAGAAACAATTGATATAAAAGATTGATTTATTTACAGAAATGCTGAAAATTAACTTTTAACATATTAATATTCAAAAATGTATATTATAAATAATATAGCAATATGCAGTTATAACGTTTATTAAAAATATGATGTTATAACTGCATTTTTATTATTTTGATAAAATTTATTATTTTGATAAATTTAGTGATTAGGAAATTTTAAGTAAATAAATTTAAAATTTCCACAAAAATACTATAACTAATAAACCCCCAATTTGCAAATCGTTAAGAAAATTATAAAATTTATATAAAAATATTATAAAAATGAACAATAGGTTAATAGATACACTTATTGACAAGGAGAAAATTGAATATATAATAATAAATAAGACGATGGAGTTTTGCAATGACAGGCAGGTTCTATCTTTTTTTTTAAGAAGTTTTAGGGGGGATACAATGAAAAATATTAAAAAGATATTGTCTCTGGTAGCTACACTAACAATATCAGTTAGTTTAATAGCTTGTGGTGGAAAAAGTACAAGCACACCAGACGCAGCAGGATCAGGAAAAACATTAAAGGTACATCTTGATGTTGAAGTTGCATCAATGGACCCACAAATCGCAACAGATGGTACTTCTTTTGAAGTAATGGCCGCAGTTACAGAAGGATTATATTCTGTAGACGAAGCTGGATCACCTATTTTGGCAATGGCTGATAAGGTTGATAAAAGTGAAGATGGGTTAAAATATACTTTCACATTAAAGGATGCTAAATGGACTAACGGAACTGCAGTTACTGCAAAGGATTTCGTTTTTGCTTGGAAGCGTCTAGTTGATCCTAAAACAGCTAGTGAATATGCATTTATAGCTGGTATAGCAGGAATCAAAAATGCTGATGATATTTCAACAGGTAAAAAAGGGTTAGATGAATTAGGAGTAACAGCTAAGGATGATAAAACTCTAGTAGTAGAATTATCACATCCAGTTCCATTCTTCGAATCATTATTGTCATTCCCTTCATTTTTACCAGTTAATGAAGAATTCTTTAAAAAGAGCGGAGATAAATTCGCTACATCACCAGATACTATTTTAAGCAATGGTCCATACAAAATTACTGCTTATGAACCAGCTGCAACAACAATAGAATTAAAGAAAAATGAAGATTATTGGGATGCTAGCAAGGTTAAATTAGCTGGTATACAATATCAAGTAATCAAAGAAGCTCAACAAACTATGCTTGCATATCAAAATGGAGATTTAGATGTTGCAACACTTGCTGGAGAACAAGTAGAACAATTTAAAGCTGATAAAGAATTCCACAACATTATGGCAGGATACCTATGGTATATTTCTCCTAACCAAAAGGTTGCTGGATTAGAAAATGAAAATCTTCGTAAAGCTCTTGCATTATCTTATGATAAAAAAGCTGTTGTTGATAACATATTAAAAGATGGTTCTATAGTAGCAGACTTTGCAGTACCAAGCTTACTTGCAACAGGTCCAGATGGAAAAGACTATCGTGAAACAGCAAGCACTTATCTAAAAACTGATAAAGCTAAAGCTGTAGAATTCTATAACAAAGCTAAACAAGAATTAGGTAAAGATAAATTTGAATATAAGATGGTAGTTGAAGATACTGAATCAGCTCAAAATGTAGCTCAATTCATTCAATCAGAAATACAAACAAATCTTCCAGGAGTTACTGTTAAGTTAGAAGTAATGCCTAAGAAGAACAGAGTTGAGAGAATGCAAGAAGGAACATTTGAACTTGGATTAACTCGTTGGGGACCAGACTATGCAGATCCAATGACATACTTAGATATGTGGACTACAGGAAGCCCTAACAACTATGGTTTCTGGTCAAACACAGATTACGATAAAATAATAAAATCTGCTCAAGACGGAGATCTTGCTTTAGATCTTGATAAGAGATGGGAAGAATTAAAGAAAGCAGAAAAGATAGTAATGGATCAAGCAGTTATTTTCCCTGTTTACCAAAAGGGTAATGCTGTTATGATTAAAGATGGCGTATCAGGTATTGAATTCCATTCTGTTGGTATCAATAGAATCTTCAAGAATGTCGATAAGAAATAGTAAGTTATGTTCATTAATAAGATATTACAGTGGTTATTTTATAACCACTGTAATATTGCTTAAAAGAAGCTTTAGCAGACAGATTAGCTACTTAAGTATTCCGAGAAGGAGGAATTCAACGTGAAAAAATACTTGCTCAAAAGAATAGTAGTTTCATTACTCACTTTATTAGCAATTTTATTAATATTATTTTTAATGTTAGAACTTATGCCTGGTTCACCATTTAATGATGAAAAATTAACTGTAGATCAAGTGGCTTTATTAAATGCAAAATATGGATTAGATCAACCGGTATTTATAAGATTTTTTAATTATGTGAAAAATATGCTCACAGGAGACTTTGGAGTTTCCTACACAATTTCGAAAAATACACCAATATCTCAATTGCTTTCAATGCGTTTGCCTATATCTCTTAGACTTGGAGGACAGGCTGTTTTGCTTGGAGCATTAATAGGATTGGTTTTAGGTATAATAGCTGCTTTAAAGCACAATACAATATGGGACACATTAACTACTGTAATTTCAGTTTTAGGTGTTAGTTTACCTTCTTATGTATTTGCCCTTGCTTTATCATATTCATTAGGATATAAATGGACAATATTCCCGCTGCTTTATTCAGCAGATTCACCATTTAAATCAGCGGTATTACCAACTATAGCCCTATGTATGTTTACCATAGCTACAATAGCTAGATTTACTAGAACAGAAATGCTAGAAGTGCTTGGAACTGACTATATGTTACTTGCAGAAAGTAAAGGTGTAAATGGGATAGCATTAATATTTAGACACCAGCTTAGAAATGCACTTATTCCAATAGTAACTGTACTTGCGCCTTTAGTTGTAGGATTAATGACAGGAAGCTTGGTTATAGAAAAAATCTTTTCAATACCAGGTATAGGAAGTTTATTAGTTACTGCAATACAAGCAAATGATTATAACGTAGTAGTTGCTTTAGCCTTTATCTATAGCGCTATGTATATTGGAATTATGCTTATTGTAGATATTTTATATGGAGTTATAGATCCAAGAATAAGATTAGCAAAGGAGGACGGTCATGAGTAAACTAAATGAAAATCTAGAATTTCTACCTAATGATTTTGAATTAGTTGGGGAAGAAAATATATCTCATATCGATAAGAGTTATGCTAGTCAGCCTTACTTTAAAGATGTATTAAATCGCTTTGTTAAAAATAAGGGAGCAGTAATAGGATTAGTTTTTATAATACTAATAACATTAATGGCTGTAATCGGAGTAAGTCTTAATGGGCATACATATGAGTCACAGATAATTTCACAGCAAAATTTAGCGCCTAGAGTTCCAGGACTTGAGAGTTTAGGTGTTTTTGATGGTAGTGAAACCATGAATACATCTGGTGGACAGGTAGAAACAAATAAATATTTAGAAAATAATGAACTTAAAGATGTTTACTATTGGTTTGGTTCAGATGTTCTAGGAAGAGATATATTTACTAGAACTTGGATGGGAACCAGAATTTCATTATATATAGCTTTAATAGCAGTTTTAATAGATATGTTATTTGGATTAAGCTATGGACTTATATCAGGATATTTTGGAGGTGCCGTTGATAATGCTATGCAACGTTTTGCAGAAATATTAAACGGTATACCAAACTTAGTTATAGTTACTCTTTTAATTATTGTATTAAAGCCGGGACTTGCTACAATCACCTTCTCACTTATGATAACTGGGTGGATAGGTATGAGTAGAATTGCAAGAGCCCAGATGTTAAAACTTAAAGAGCAGGAATTTGTACTTGCCTCAAGAACCTTAGGAGCAAAAGACTTCTTTATTATATTTAAAGAAATACTACCTAATATTTTAGGAGCAATAATTACAAACACAATGTTCTCAATACCAAATGCAATATTTACAGAGGCATTTTTGGCCTTTATTGGTTTAGGAGTACCACCTCCAATGGCTTCCCTTGGATCATTAATAAGTGATTCGTTTAAGTCTTTTACAACCCATCCATATATGATAATGCCTCCAGTTATAGTACTAGCTATATTAATGCTTAGCTTTAATATGCTTGCAGATGGTATACGTGATGCATTTGACCCTAAAATGAAAGAATCATAAGGAGGATGAAGAAATGGAAAAAGAAAAAATATTATCAATTAGAGACTTGTCAATATCCTTTAAAACATCCTCAGGAAAAGTTAGTGCTATTCGTGGTGTTGAATTAGACCTTTATAAAGGTGAAACCTTAGCAATAGTAGGGGAAAGTGGTAGCGGAAAATCTGTAACTATGAAGGCTGCTATGGGTATACTCAGCAGTAATGGGCAAGTAGAATCAGGAGAAATTAACTTCTCTTATTATAAAGATAAAGACAAAGTTAATGTAGATATACTAAAACTTTCAAAAAAAGAAATGAGAACAACAATAAATGGAACTCGTATAGCTATGGTGTTCCAAGATCCAATGACTTCTTTAAATCCGACTATGACAATAGGTGCTCAGATTATGGAAGGTATGATATGGCATTATAAAACCCCTAAAGAAGAAGCGAAAAAAAGAGCCATAGAACTTCTAGAACTTGTTGGAATAGTTGATGCAGAAAAACGTTTGAAAAACTATCCTCACCAATTATCAGGAGGAATGAGGCAAAGAGTAGTTATAGCCATAGCTCTTGCATGTAACCCAGATTTATTAATCTGCGATGAACCTACAACAGCATTAGATGTTACTATTCAAGCAAAGATAATAGAACTTATAAAAGATATTCAAAAGAAGATGAATATATCAGTTATTTATATAACTCATGACCTAGGAGTTGTAGCAAAAGTTGCAGACTATGTTGCTGTAATGTATGCAGGAAAAATAGTTGAAAAAGGAAAGATAGATGAAATATTCTATGATCCAAGACACCCATACACTTGGGGCTTGTTATCAGCTATGCCTGACTTAGACACAAAAGATGATAAGTTATATACAATACCAGGAACCCCTCCTAATTTAGCTGAAGAAGTAAAAGGAGATGCTTTTGCACCAAGAAATATCTATGCATTAAACATTGATAACAGATTAGAACCTCCAATGTTTAAAATATCAGACACCCACTATGCTTCAACATGGCTTTTACATGAAAAAGCACCAAAGGTTGAAATGCCTTCTGAACTTAAAGCAAGAATAGACAGAATGTTAAGGGAGGCGAAACTAGATGGAAAATAAAAAGCCTTTATTAGAAGTAAAAGAACTTAAGCAGCATTTTAAGATAAGCAGAAAATACACAGTAAAAGCTGTTAATGGAGTAGATTTTGAAATATTTCCAGGGGAAACCTATGGATTAGTTGGGGAATCTGGAAGCGGAAAATCAACCATAGGACGTTCAATAATTCGTCTATATGACCCAACATCAGGGAAGATAAACTTTGATGGGGTTGATATATCAGGAAAATTATCTGAAAAGGAAAAAAAGCATTTAAGAATCAATATGCAGATGATATTCCAAGATCCAATGGCATCTTTAAATCCACGTAAAAAGGTATTAGATATAATAGCTCAAGGCTTAGACGTTCATAAACTTTATAAAACCAAAGAAGAGAGAGAAGAAAAAGTTTATAAAATATTAGAAAAAGTAGGCCTATCAAAAGAGCATGCAAATAGATATCCTCACCAATTTTCAGGAGGACAAAGACAACGTATAGGGATAGCAAGAGCTCTTATAATGAACCCAAAACTTATAATAGCAGATGAAGCTATAAGTGCATTAGATGTGTCTATACAAGCTCAGGTAGTAAATCTAATGAAAGATATACAAGAGGAAACAAATACAGCTATCTTATTTATAGCCCACGATTTATCCATGGTAAAATATATATCAGATAGAATAGGGGTTCTTCATTTAGGATATCTTCTAGAAACAGGAACAAAGGATGAAATTTTCACAAACCCAATTCATCCTTATACAAAATCACTACTGTCAGCAATACCACATCCAAACCCTATTGTTGAGAGAACAAGAATATCAGAAAGCTATGATTACAAAACAAGTGGAATAAGTTACGAACAAGGAAAACAAAAACATGTAAGTGGAAGTCATTATGTATTAGCTACAGATGAAGAATATAAAACTTGGTCAACTAAATAGTGAAAATCCTCCAGATTATCTTTCTGGGGGATTTTTTTGCACAAACCAACAAAAACTTTTTTGATATGAGTTCAATTAGTTTGTCAGTAGCAGTAGTTTCTTTTATAATTGGATTATTAGTAAAACGCTCTTTAGGAATAGATATATAAGAATTGAAAGTATATATATCTAGATTTAGGTTTAATATATTAAGGTGATTAATTAAAACATAAGGGGGAATAAGTATGACCTTTAGAAAAATATTAACAGTGCAGCTTATAATTTGTATGTCACTTGTTTTTGTTGCATGTGGTAATAAAGAATCTTCAAAAAAACTAGAAAGAAATACTCCAAATACTTTAGAAATATCATTTCCATATGTAAGACAAAGTGGAAGCTCAAACAACCAATTTGCTGTATGGATAGAAAGTGATTCTGGAGAATACATAAAAACCTTATCCGTAACTAAATATACAGCAACAAAAGGATATAAGGTTCAGGAAAATGCAATTCCTACATGGGTTAAAAAATCAAACATCTCTAAAAAGAAGACAAAGGAAATTGATGCAGTTACAGAAGCAACACCTAAGTCAGGAGATATGGTTTATATATGGGATCTTAAGGATAAAGATGGCGCAGAAATACCAAAAGGAAGCTATAAATTTGTTGTGGAAGGAACCACAAGTTTAACTAGCAGAATAATTTATAGTGGAAAGATAGAAATAGGTGGAGAAGAAGCAACTGTAAAAGCAGAACCTCAATATGTAGGAAATGAAGCAAAAGAAAGTGATATGATAGGTGAGGTTGTAGCAAAATATAATCCATAATATAAAAATATAGAAGTAAGTAAAAGGATCTTATATGAAGATGTGTAGCATATAGGGTTCTTTTTTATATAATGTTTTTTTATGCAAATAAAACTTGTAAATATTTCTATAAATAATATTGACAATAAAAAATGTAAATGATATCATTAGTTTAACGTTAAATCTTAACAACTTACTATCATTAATCTTAAAGAAAATGTTTCAAAATATTTAGTTTAACGTTAAATCAATCAACATATAAGAAAGATGAGGAAGGGGAAAGTTTATGAACAGATTTAAAAAACTCTCTAGCATAGTGCTTACTACAGTACTAGCAATGTCAGTATTATCGGGGTGTGGACAAACTGGCAATACTGCAAACACTTCAGACAGAAAGGTTAAATTAAAACTTGGAATATGGCCTGAAGCTACAATGACAAGTGAAATTACATTACATGAAGGTTACAAGGCTAAATTAGAAGATAAAGATAAGGATGTTGAAGTTGTTCCATCATACTACAAATACACTACAGAGACATTTGTACCTATGGCTGAAGCTGGAAACTTACCAACCATATTTGAAACATGGTATACTGAACCTCAAAAACTTATTAAGGGTGGATATGTTGCTGATATAACAGATATATTGAAAAAGCGTGGATGGGATGAAGCAATAAATCCATCAATTAAGAAACTTTTATCAGATGGAAATGGAAGAATATATGGTATTCCACGTGATGGATATGCATTAGGGGTTATGGCTAATGTTAAATTATTTAAAGACGCCGGACTAGTTGATGCAGATGGACGTCCAATAATTCCTAAAACATGGGATGAATTAGCTAAAACAGCTCAAACTATTAAACAAAAGACTGGTAGTGCTGGACTATGTCTTTTAGCTAAAGATGCAGCTGGTGGTTGGCATTTTTCTAATATAGCTTGGGCATTTGGAGCTACTTTAACTACACAAGAAGCTGATGGTAAATATAAATCTCACGTTGATAGTAAAGAAGCTATAGAAGCAATGAACTATGTTAAAGATTTGAAATGGAAATATGATGTTTTAACTGCAGATCCTACAAATGAAGACTGGGGAACAGGTTTCTCTAACTTAGGAACTGGAGCTGCTGCTATGTATATAGCTGCAAATGATGCTGTTGAGCAACCTACTGAAAATAATGGACTTCCTGCAGAAGATTTAGCTATATTTGCTATGCCAGCAGGACCTAATGGAGCTCAATATTCATTATCTGGTGGAACTCCATATATGTTCTCAAAGGATGCTACTGAAGCTGAAATCAATGCGGCTTTAGATTATCTTGAGCTTATGGGTAAGGCACCAGTTGCAACAGAAGATTCAATAGCAGGTATGGAAGCTGATGCTAAGAGAAAAGTAGAAACAGGAATTCCTGTAATTAAGAGATTCCCTGCTTGGGTTAATAAGGAAGTACTTGATGCTGAAGCAAAAGTATTAAAAGATAACAAAAATGTTGATGATAAATTATATGCTTCATATTTTGATGCTATAGACAAGCAAGGAAACCTTCGCGTAGAAGAACCAGGATCAGCTCAAGATTTATACTCAGAACTTACAAAAGTTATACAAGCAGTTATCACTGACAAAAATGCTGATGTTACTGCTTTAATGAAACAAGCTAATGTTAATTACCAAAAGATTTTAGATGAAAAAGTAAATAAATAAAAATAGTTATTTTATATGTCTAGTTATCCAAATAGGTTTTCTTTATAAGACAACCTATTTGGATTCTTAAAAATCTTAGGGAGTGGGAAGAATGCGAAAAGTTGAGACGAATGATTTACAAATCTGTGCAACTCCAGAAATTACAGTAAAGAAGAAAAAGGTTTTAAAAAGAAAAGATTTAATAGGGTGGGCTATTATGTTGCCAACACTTATTTTATTTTCTTTTTTCATATGGGAGCCTTTATTAGAAAATATTAAACTTTCACTATATCAAGCAAATGGAATTAGACTGGTTAAATTTGTAGGATTAGATAATTACTTTACCGTATTTGCTCATCCTGATTTTTGGGCAGCACTTAAAAATACTTTTAGTTACATTGGTTGGTCGTTGGTTATAGGTTTTTTTGCACCTATATTAGCGGCTATTCTTATAAGTGAGACTATTCACTTCAAAGGATTATTTAGAGTAGGAATTTATTTTCCTAATATAATGCCAGGGCTTGCCACAGTGATAATGTGGGGATTTTTATTTAAACCTGGTGGAACAGGAACTTTAAATATTTTGCTTGGAAAAATAGGAGTAGATTCTCAGCTATGGTTAACTAATCCCGGTTGGACAATTCCTCTTATTGTTATGAGTATGACGTGGAAAAGTGCAGGAGCTACAGCCTTAATCTATTTAGCTGGTATAAGCAGTATTAATCCTGAACTATATGAAGCTGCAACCATAGATGGAGCTTCAGTACTACAAAGAATAAGATATATAACATTACCGAAGTTGTTTTCACTTGGTAAGACAATGTTCATTCTTCAAATAATAGCAGTCTTTCAAATTTTATATGAGCCAATGGTTATGACTAATGGGGGTCCTAATAATGCTAGTATTTCAATTATGCAATTAGTATATAATTTTGCATTTAAGGATTATAATTTCCCAGTAGCGGCAGCTTTATCAGTTATTGTATGTATAATACTTGCGGTATTAAGTGTACTTTACTTTAAGTTAACCTCAAATAAAGAAGGGTAGGAGGAGAGTTATAAGATGTTTTTTAATAAGTATAAAGAAAAATCAGATGGAGCAATTCGTTATTATGATATAAAATCATTAAAAACAAAAATACTTTCTATAACAATTTTTATACTGTGTTTATTAATACTTATAGTATGCTTATTTCCTTCTGTATGGGTGTTTTTAGCTAGCTTTAAGGATATTAGTGAATTTAGAAAAGATGCGACTATATTACCTTCAACTTTTAATTTTCAAAAGTATGTTGATACTTGGAATAACTTAAAATTTGTTAGATATTATATAAATTCAACTATAGTAGTAATTGGGGGAACCTTGTGTTCAGTAACCTTTAATGGTCTTTTAGCTTATGTGTTAGCTATAATCAAGCCTAAAGGGCACAAAATAATATTAGGATTAGTTATGTGGAGTTTATTAATTCCAGCTACAACAAGCATAGTAGCATTATTTGTTAATATTAACAAAGTTGGTTTAAATGGATCTTTTCTACCTCTATGGTTGGTATTTGGAGCTAATGCATTTTATGTAATACTGTTTAAAAACTTTTTTGAAGGGTTGCCTAAAGAGTTAATAGAAGCAGCTAAATTAGATGGATGTGGAGAACTTCAAATATTTTTAAGAGTAATATTACCTTTATCTAGACCTATAGTAATGGTTGTTGTTATTTTTACAGTTACTGCAGCTTGGTCAGATTTCTTATTACCTTATCTAGTACTTAATGGTACTCAAAAAGAGACAATCATGGTTAAGTTATTTGCATATCACTCCTCTAATAAAGTTAATGCAGTAGATATGTTAAGAGCAGTAGCCTTTTCGATTATTCCACCAATTATTCTATTTACAATATTCCAAAAACAAATTACAGATGGTGCCACAGCAGGTGCAGTAAAGGAGTAGAATTAAATATGGCAAAAATAGCGGATAAATACTATGTTACAGACTCGTGGAAAATCATTGAAGAAGGATTTAATAAAGATTATTCAGAGGTTTCTGAATCTATATACTCTCTGGGAAATGAGTACATGGGAGTGAGAGGTTATTTTGAAGAAGGGTATACTGGAAATAGCCTGCTTGGAAGTTATTTTAATGGAGTGTATGAATCACAAGAAGTTACAGGTTCCTCATATAAAGGAATAATAAAAGATAGTGAGTTTATGGTTAATTCAGTAGATTGGCTATATACACGTATAATTCTTGACAATGAAGTTTTAGATTTAAATAAAAGTAGTTTTAGAGATTTTAGAAGAGAACTTGATTTAAAGGCAGGGCTTTTAACTCGTTCATTTATATGGGAAGTAAATGGAGGAAAAGAAGTAAAGTTAGAATTTGAACGTTTTTTATCAATGAAAGATGCTAATTTGGCAGGGCAGAGAATAAATATTACGCCTATAAATTTTAATGGAGATATAACAATCATATCAGGTTTAGATTTTACAAATATTCATCACATGGCAGGTAAAAACCTATGGAAATGTAGTGAAAATAGTGGTGGAGATAGGTGGCTAAGTATACTTGGTACTACAATAAATACAAAGCAAAATGTTTTTTCTACTTGTGCTTTTGATTGTATATATGAAAAAGAAGAAGATATTAGTGAGGAAAAGAAAATATTAAAAAGCTTTAAAATCAGCTTAAAAGATGGTGAAAAAGCTACCTTTACTAAAGTTATTAGCAATCTAGTAAATAAGAATGATAAAGATTCACTTGATGAATTTATATCTAAATGTAAAGAAGAAAAGAAAAATATCACATCAATTAAATATGATGAGATTAAAAATATAAGTATAGAGTGGTGGAAAAAAGTCTGGCTTGAATCAGATATTGTTATAGATGGAGATGAGTTAAATCAACAGGGCGTAAGATTTTGTATATTCCAAATGCACCAAACTTATCATGGAGCAGATCAAAGTAATGTAATTGGAGCAAAAGGATTAACGGGAGAAGCATATAACGGCAACTCTTTTTGGGATACTGAAGCATATTGTTTACCTTTCTACATCTTTAACAACCTAGAAGCAGCCAAACAATTATTAAGATTTAGATTAATTACATTACCAGAGGCTAAGGCAAGAGCAAAGCAGTTAGATTGTGAAGGTGCATTTTTTCCGATAGCAACTATAAGTGGAAGAGAATGTTGTAACCTATGGCAGCATGCAAGTCTACAGCTTCAACCATCAACAGCAGTTGCATATGGGATATGGCATTATGAGAATATAACTAAAGATGAAGAATTCGTATTTGAAACAGGTGCACCACTTCTTATAGAAATAAGCAGAATGCTTGCTACAAGGGGTGATTGGAGTGCAGATAAATCAAGATATGGATATTATGGGGTAATGGGACCAGATGAGTTTCAGATGATGGTAAACAATAATTGTTATACAAATTATATGGGTAAAACTACACTTGAGTATACCCTAGATGTTTTAAAGAGATTAGAAAGTAAAAATAAAGATTTATATGATAATATCCTGGGAAAGTTAAACGTTAAACAAGAAGAATTAGAAAATTGGTGCTTAATAGGGGAGAAAATGTTCATTCCCTATAATAAAGAAACAAAGCTTTTTGAGCAGCATGAAGGATTTTTCAATTTACCTCATATAGATGTAGACAAGATTCCCGTAGAAGATTTTCCATTATATCATAACTGGACTTACGATAGAATTTACCGTAACGACATGATTAAGCAGCCTGATGTTCTTATGTTTATGCTTTTATATAACAGCAGATTTACAGAGGAGGAACTTAGAGCTAACTACGAATACTATGAGCCAAGATGTATTCATGAAAGTTCACTTTCACCATCAGTACACTCAATATTAGCAGCACAATTAAAGAAGCATAGAGAGGTTTATGATTTTTTTGGATTTGCAACTAGAATGGATTTAGATAACTACAATCGTAATACACATGAAGGTTTACATACAACCTCTATAGCAGCAGCTTGGATGAATATTCTATATGGGTTTGGAGGAATGCGTTCAGATAAAGCGGTACTAAGTTTTAAACCTTCTATTCCTAAAGAATGGAATGGATATTCTTTTAGACTATGCTATAAGGATGATGTAATAGTAGTGGAAGTTAATAAAGAAAATGCAGCATTTTATACTTTAAATGGTACAGAAATTCAAATTGAAGTGTATGAAGAAATCATAACTTTAAGTGAAGAAAAAAGGGGAATAAATATTCCAAGCGAATGGAGAGGGGAAAATGATTAGTTGGTTGATAGAAGAGAATTCGTATAACAAGGATAAAATATCAGCAAACGGCAATAAATTTCTTATAGGAAATGGATATCTTGGGATAAGAGGTACTCTTCCAGAGTATGAAAAGGAGCAGTTTGTAGCTATAAATTTATCTGGAATTTATGATCAGGTAGGAGATGCTTGGAGAGAACCATTAAATGCGCCAAATGCTCTTTTCACCTATGTTGAATTTGATGGACAAGAGTACCGTTTGCCGAATGTGGAGCCTTCTACTAATACACTAGCATTAGATTATAGATATGGTTTATTTAAATCTAAAACTAGTTTTGATACAGATAAAGGAACTTTGAGCATTGAGGTGGAAAGATTTGCATCAATGGTTAACAAGCATTGCATTCTTATGAAATATAGCGTTACTTCAGATTATGATGGAGAGTTAAATATATATACAGGAATAGATGGAGAGGTGTGGGATATTAATGGACCTCACTATGATGAGATTAGGTACTCAATACAAGAGGATGTATTAATTTCCAACGCCTTAACTCATGAAAATAAAGATAGGGTTTGTGTCAGTGAAAAAATTAAGTGCAATTTTGAGGCAAAAAAAGAGAAAGTTGAGAAGGATAATAAGCTTCTTAGAAAGATAAGTATAGATGCAAAAAAGGGATTTACTTACGAAATATATAAGTTTATTACTGTATATACCAGTAAAGATTGTAAGAATCCAATAGAAGAATCGGTAGCACTTGTAAGAAATATATGGGACAAGGGTTATTTTGAATTATTAGAAGAACATAAAAGGGAATGGGATAAAATCTGGTATACCTCAGAAATTATCATAGATGGTGATGATAAGGCGGAAGAGGGGATTAATTATTCCATATATCATCTACATTCTATAGCACCTAGACATTCTAAAAGTTTATCAATTCCAGCAAGAGGATTATCAGGACAAACTTATAAGGGGGCTATATTTTGGGATACAGAGATGTTTATGCTGGACTTCTTCTTAAACACTGAACCAGAGGTAGCAAAAACCTTACTTAAATACAGAATAGATACATTAGAAGGCGCTATGAAAAAGGCAAGTTCTTACGGATATAAGGGAGCCTTTTATGCATGGGAAAGCCAAGAAAATGGATATGATGCATGTTCAGATTACAATGTAACAGATGTATTTACAGGACGTCCAATGAGGACATATTTTAAAGATAAGCAGATTCACATTTCTTCAGCTATTGTTTATGGAATTATGAAGTATATCAATAGAACTGGAGATTATGATTTAATCACAGAAGGTGGATATAAAGTAATAATTGAATGTGCAAATTTCTATCATGATTTATTGCTTACTAAAGTGGGCTCAGAAGTATATGAACTTAGAGATGTAATAGGACCAGATGAGTATCATGAAAGAGTTAATAATAATGCTTATACTAACAAAATGGCTAAGTTCACCTTTGAAAGTTCCTTAGATGTAATAAAAATGATAAAGAAAAATAAGTGGAAGCTTGAGGAAGAATATTCATTAGAAGAACTAGAATCAAAGTTTGCGGATGCAAGCTGTAAGATATATATACCTAAACCTGAGGATAAAACATCTATAATTCCACAATTTGATGGGTATGAAAGTTTGGAAGATATAGAGATAAATAAGTTAAAAGAGAGATTATTAAATGACAAGGAATACTGGGGTGGAGCATATGGAATTGCCTCAGATACAAAGGTTATAAAGCAAGCAGATGTAATAACCATGCTTAATTTATTTCATAAAGAGTACTCAGAAGAAGTAATGCTTAAGAACTGGCAATATTATGAGCCTAGAACAGAACATGGATCATCCTTAAGTGCTTGCATGTATGCTTTAGTAGCCTGTAAGTGTGGAATTCCTGATAGAGCATATCCATTTTTCTTAAAGTCAGCGCTTCCTGATATTCTTGGAGGAGGTAAACAGTGGGCAGGACTTATATATATAGGGGGAACTCACCCAGCTTCATCTGGAGGAGCTTATATGACAGTTGTAGAAGGCTTTGGAGGTATATATTTTGAAGATGGTGTAGTTAAGGCAAGACCTTGTATGCCAGAAGGTTGGAAGAGTTTAAATTTTAAAATATCCTATTTAAACAAACTATATCAAGTAAATATAGAAAATAATAAAGCTGATATAAAACAAATTCAGTAGAGGAAGCTCCCTCTACTGAATTCTAAGATATAGACATTACACTATCACGTTCAACAACTCTAACTGGGAGAATTGTTTCCTTTTGGTGGATAGGTTTATTTTCAAGTTTATCTATTATGTAATTAACAGAAAGCTTGCCTTTTAAATGAGCATCTTGATGAATAGTAGTTAAGGCAGGGGATATTAAGTTACATAGATTAATATCATCAAACCCTATTATAGAAATATCATCAGGAACTTTTTTACCAGCTTGTTTAAGACCTGTTATAATACCAGCAGCTAATATATCAGCTGTAGAAAATATAGCAGTAAAGTCATCTCGCTTAGCTAGAGATTTGCCTAAAGCAATTGCTGTTGGAGTATCAAGTTCCTGTTCAAACACAAGATCCTTATTAAATTCTATGTTAGCCTCTGAAAGAGCTTTTTTATAACCATCAAAACGTTCTGATACAACACCTTTGTATTTTATAAATGGGGATGCAAATGCAATGCTTCTATGACCATGATCGATAAGGTACTTAGTAGCAAGATAACCTCCATTAAAATCTTCAAGGCTTACATTACAGATATTCGGATTTGAAACATAACTATCTATTAAAACAACGGGAATATTTAATTTAGTTAAAACACTATAAAAATCGTCTTCATAAATTCCTGTAAGAATTAACCCGTCCACATTCCAGTTTCTAAGAAAAAAGTTCAAATCTTGACTTGTTTCTACGGTACGGAGCATTAGATAATACCCATTTTCACGCAAGGTAGATTCTATGGCACCTATGAATATAGAATGAAATGGATCCTCCATAAAATTCTTATCACGAGTAGTTACTATGTGATTTATAACACCTATAACCTTTGATGAGTTAGAAACTAAAGATCGAGCTGACATGTTTGGAACATAATTTAAGTCCTCGATAGCTTTATTAATTTTAATAATGGTTTCTGCTGAAACACGACCAGGTTTTCCATGAATTACATTAGAAACTGTTGTACAACTTACGCCAACGGTTTTGGCAATATCTTTGATTGTTGCCATGTTTATACGTCACCTCCTTGGGAAGTTTAAGGTTAAACCTTTGGTATATTTTATCATTAAAACAGGAAATTGTATAGTAAAAAATCAGAAGGAGATAGCAGAATGATTAAAGGAGTAATTTTCGATCTTGATGGAGTATTAGTTTCAACAGATAAGATGCATTTTTATGCATGGAAGAAATTAGCCCACAAATTAGGAATCACTAATTACACAGAAGAAGATAATAAAAGACAAAAGGGAGTAAGCAGAATGGAATCCTTAGAGGTAGTACTGTCAAAGGGGACAACCATCTATTCTCGTGAAGATAAATTAAAGTTTGCTGAAGAAAAAAATAAGTACTATGTTGAATTATTAGAGAGCCTTGATTCTCAGGCAGTTTTAATAGATGTTATAGAGACTTTAGAAATGCTTAAAGATAGGGGTGTATTAATAGGAATAGGTTCTGCAAGTAAAAATACACCTCTTATTTTAGAAAAAACAGGATTAAATAAATATATAGATGAAGTAAGCTGTGGATTAGATGTTACTAAGTCAAAGCCAGACCCAGAGGTTTTTATAGTAGCCGCTAAAAAGTTAAACCTAAAAAATGAAGAATGTTTGGTAGTAGAAGATTCTAAATCTGGAATAGTGGCAGCGAGAGCATGTCATATGAGATCATTAGGAGTAGGACCAGAGCATAAACAGTTAGGTGCAGATTATAATTCATTAACCATGCAAAGCAATGTAGATTGGGATGAACTTCTTAGTTAAGCTATATTACAAGGAGGAGTTATTTTCTAGTTTGATGATATAAATCTACAATGATATAGTTAAATTAGTATGTCAGATGAGAGGAAAAAATATTGAGGGGGAATAAGACATGTCAAGTTTATCATTAAAACACATTTATAAAAGATATTCAAAGGATGTAACAGCAGTAAAGGATTTTAATTTAGAGATAGAAGATAAAGAATTCATAGTATTTGTAGGTCCTTCTGGATGTGGAAAATCTACTACTTTAAGAATGGTTGCAGGACTTGAAGAAATATCAGAGGGAGAGCTATACATAGATGGTCAATTAGTTAATGACTTAGCTCCCAAGGATAGAGATGTAGCAATGGTATTCCAAAACTATGCATTGTATCCTCATATGACAGTTTACGATAATATAGCTTTTGGGTTGAAATTAAGAAAAATACCAAAAGATGAAATAAATAAAAAAGTTAGAGATGCAGCAAAGATACTTGATATAGAGCACTTATTAGATAGAAAACCTAAAGCACTTTCTGGGGGACAAAGGCAGAGAGTAGCCATGGGAAGAGCTATGGTTAGAGAGGCTAAGGTATTTTTACTCGATGAACCTCTATCAAACCTAGATGCTAAATTAAGAAACCAGATGAGAATAGAAATAGCTAAATTACATCAGAATCTTCAAACTACATTTATATATGTAACCCATGACCAAGTTGAGGCTATGACTTTAGGAAGTAAAATAGTAGTTATGAAGGATGGAATAATTCAACAAGTAGATACTCCAACTGAAATATATAATCATCCTGCAAATATGTTCGTCGCTGGATTTATAGGAAGTCCTCAAATGAATTTCTTATATGGAGATGTAAAAGAAGAAAATGAAAATATTATAGTTGAAGTATTTGGGCAAAAAGTTGCTCTAGATAAGGACAAGGCTAATAAAATCAAAGCTTCTAATTATATCGAAAAGCAAGCCATATTGGGAATAAGGCCTGAAGATATAAAAATTGTAACTGAACAAGAGGGTAATAGAAGTTATATTGTAAATGGGATAATAGAAGTAGTAGAAAACTTAGGAGCAGAAGTCTTGCTTCACATAAAAGCAAATGATAGGGCATTTACAATAAAAACAGCTAAACATCAAGGAGAAGTTATAGGGGATAATATAAAATTTGCAATAGATTTAGATAAAGTTCACTTATTTAACGAAGAAAATCAAGATACTATATTCTAATTTAATGTTTTAAAAATAATCTGTGTATAAGTTGAGATGAATACCCCTCTAACTATTCATTATATAAGGTGCACAGATTATTTTTTATTAAATTTATCAATCAATTTTCTTAATTGCAGCTGTTCTTCAGTTCAGGATAATATTCAATAGACCAGTCTTCCATTTGTTTAAGTATCTTAGTAAGAGCCACACCTTTAGGAGTAAGATGATACACAACCTTAGGAGGAACCTCAGGATATACCACTTTGGCTATTAACTCGTCATTTTCTAATTCCTTAAGTTTTTCATTTAATACCTTTTGGCTTACGCCTTTAACCTTACGTTGAAGCTCTAAAAATCTTATAGGCTCATTATATAGATGACATAAAATTAATGCCTTCCATTTTCCTCTAACAAGATCCATTGCAAAATCCAATAAACACACATAGCTTTTATCTTTATATTCAATCATTTATAATACCTCTATTAAATTTATATAATAAATTAATAATAACAAACTTTCTTCTTATTATAAAGAAGTCATATAAATCTATATAAAAAGCTCAGCAAAAATTTGCTGAGCTAAAATTAATTAAAGCAATTTTGCTTCATCCTTTTTAACGACTTTCGCGTTATTGATGGCAACTAATGCTCCGTTTTTAGTATCGAAATAGTTTTTAGCTATAATAAGATTCATTAAAGCCTCTGTTTGAGCAGAGGTTATATCCTCTTTTACTCCGGAAATAGACATAGAAGCCTTTCCACCATTAGAAGTTATAAAGCTCATAACTAATGTTTGTGTCATTTTAAATTCCTCCTTTCAGCTTAATGCTTTGAATATTGTTAATCCACATTAACTATTTGTGATATTTCGGTTAATAAATACTCAGCAGTGTTATTTGCTAAAATGCCCTTAATAGCCTCTGCAAGAGTATAAAGATCTTCAACACTACAATCAGCTCTTAAGCCGGAGAAACCTAGGTTTCTATAAATCGCCTTACCTGCATCATTAAAGCCATTTTCGACCTTAATGGTAATTTTAGAGGTATCTAAAATCTTTTGAATAGCCAAATTCATCACCTCCTCTCAAAAAAGCATTACGAGATAATATATTCAAATTAGACATGAAATGGCATTGTTTTATTCATAAAAGAGACAAAAAAAGAGTTCCTTCTCAAGCCTCATTAGATTCATTATATTAATAAAAAGTTAAACACCTTATTGCTGTAGGAGATTCCGCAGGAATGCTCCATTAAATTCATTTTGATTAATAATTATGTTTAATAAAAAGTTAAATGCTTAAAAAGTTAAACATTTAAACATTTAAACATTTAAAAAGTTAAAAAGCTGATTAGAAGTGTTCAAATTTTCTTTTTATTGAATATTATTTTATTAAGAGGTGATGATTATGGTCAAAAAGGAAAATTTATCAGAAAAAGAAATAGTGGATATCACAAAAGAACAAGAGGAAGAAACCACTGAATATATAGGTATTAAAGAAGATGAAGAGATTGATGGTGAAGTAGTTAAGGTGCTTATAAGTTCATCATATGAAAATAAAGTTTCTAATACTATTGATGATAAAAATTTAATAAATAAATCAGAAGAGAAAAAAGACTTAATAAAAAGAAAGGGGAAACGTAAAACTCCAGAAGTTGATGGAGAAGGATATGATGTTAGGAGAACTTATCAATTAAGAAAATCTACAGTAGGAATGTTAAACAAACTTATTGGAATGAATCAAAATATAGATATACACATGAATACTATAGTTGATAATGCTATAAGAGAAGCTTATTTTCGAGCTTTATTGAAAGAAAAGAATAAATCTTTATAAAAAAAGATCAATATTTGTCGTTCAAAAATAGGCTCTTATGCATATATATAATATGTATTTGATTTTAACAAGTGCAATTATATAAGGAATAAGGAGCAATAATATGATAGAGTCAATTTTAGTTGAAAATGTATTAGTTATCGAGTATAAAGCAGGACTTAATAAGGAAGGAAAGGATATATTTAAGAAAACTCAAATTAATGTAAATAACACTGATATTACTGATGAAGAGTTATTTGAGCTTGGGCATGCAATAGGGGAGCTTTTAGATACACCTATATACAATATATCTAAAGGAGTGAAGTATTCACTTATAGATTTATAAAGAGGAAAAGGTAAGTATATATTTAATTGTAACTATATTAACGAATATTATTATTGGACTAATTAAGTGAAAATTATTATATAAAATGATTTTCGCTAATATTAGTCTAATTTTTTTGAAACAAAGTTTCCTTGACAAACGAATAATATGTATGCCATACTAACAATATAAATTGATGCTATTTAAAAGAGGGTATCCACTGACAAAGGAGATGTTTTATTTATGTATAAGATTGAAAATAGTCCTAAACGTTATTATGAAATAATACACAACTACCAAGAGGGACAGTTACTCTTTGCGGCAATACGGTTAAATATTTTTTCTTATCTAGATACACCACAAACCGCAGAAGATATTGCAAAGGCAATAAAATGTGATAAAAATCAAATTGAATTCATGCTTTTATCACTGATTTCCTGTGGATTGGTTAATAAACAAGGAGACTTTTATATAAATACACCAGAAACAAAAGATTTCTTATCTAGAAATAGCCAAGTTTTTTTAGGTGATACTCTATTATTTAGAGAGAAAATGACATCTCTTGCAGAACTTGAAGAAAAGGTAAAGACTGCTCAAACTGTTAGTAGGAATGGTTACGATTTTTCGGAGCTTGCACGTTTAAGTATTCCAGAAATGTATACTGGAAGAGTACAGGCGTTTATTGATGAAATCATGAAGTTATATCCAAATAGTAATGAGCCTCTAAACATTCTGGATCTTGGGGGTGGAGCAGGAATTTTGGATATTGAGTTTGTTAAACAGTTTCCAAATAGTAAAGCTACGATTATAGAAACACAGGCTGTTTCTGAAGTCACAAAGGAAATTGTGAGACAACATAAAGTTCAGGAAAATATCAAAGTGGTATCAGGAAACTTTAATTCTGATCCTTTGGGAGGACCTTATGACTTTATTATTGCCTCAGGTATCTTAAATTTTGTAGAGGGTGATATGTCTATATTTTTGCAAAAAGTATCTGATGCTTTAAAGGATGGTGGATATCTTTTTATCGTAGGGAGTTATGAGGATAAAAAAGGTAATGTTCCCACTAATATGTTGAGCTGGTTATCAGGTTTTTTGGAAGGGATTCCTTTGCCACCTAGTAAAGAGGAGATTGAAAATGCACTCCAAAAAGCTGGTCTTACTGTAGCAGATAAGATAAAAGTATCTATGTTTGAAGGGCTTATTTATCAAAAGGGTAGCAGTAATTCTTCAGTGGATGCTAGAGGGGTTATTGATTCATTTATTGAGCTGACAGAGAGAATTGCAAATGGTAAAACAAATGTGCTTGATTTTGGAAGTGAGGATATGAAATTTTACCGTGGAGAAATTCATATGATTAAAACAATAGGGGATTATCCAGGTATCCATAGTGCTGAACTTGCACGGAAATATGGAATAACCAGACCTGTGGTTCATAAGACTTTACAAAAATTGAGTGAACGTGGTCTGATTACTAAAGAAGATGATCCAGAAGATAAAAAACGCTATTTGATTTATTTGACTGAAAAAGGGAAGATTGCCTATGATGCTCATGAAGAATACCATGATAAATATGATAAAGCTCTTTTTGATTTTCTGGATAATACCCCTAGTGATAAATTAGAATCTATTAAAGGTTTTTTAGAGCATGCAATAAGTTTAATTCAAAATCACTCATAAGTGATTGCTTATCAAGGGTATTCCTATAATAGTTTTATAGTAAAGGGAGTGTGTTAATGGATACAAAGAATAAAATTATGATTATAGGGGGACATGGTAAAGTAGGTCAATATATTACAAGAGAGCTTAAAAACTATAATTTGGTTTTGGCTGGTCGAAGCGGAGAAAAGATAAAAAGATTTTTAGAAAAGCAAGAGATAGAAGCAGAAATTTGTGAGATGAATATTCATAACATTGACTTTGAGAAAATGCAAGGTATTGGATGGGTTATTGTTTGTGTGGATCAGGAAAATACTAAGTTGGTTGAATATTGTGATAGACATGGAATTGATTATATGGATGTAACTGCAAACTCGGAATTTATTGAGAAAATAAGGGGGTTAAAGCTTTTAGGATTAAGCAGAATTTTATTAGGCGTTGGATTAGCCCCAGGACTTACAAATCTTATGGCAGAGGAATTTGTTCGTAGCTATCCTTTGGCAGAAAGTATAGACATTCAGCTTGTTTTAGGTTTGGGAGAAAGGCATGGAGATGCGGCTATCAAATGGACTTTAGATAATTTCTTAAAAGGATACCCCCATAAAACCCTTGGATATATAAGACCATTTCAACTGAAAAATACAATAATAACTGAAGGAAATAGCTTAAGAACCTATAATTTTAATTTTGTTGATCAGCATATGTTAAACCAAAAGTATAAGAATAAGAACTTCATAACATATTTGGGATTTGATCAGCCAAATATAACAGCCCTTATTTATGGAAGTAAAAAAATTGGTTTGCTTGGCTTGTTAAAATATAAAAGGATTTACAAGCTTGCTGAAGAGTTTTTAAGAAAACCTAAATTTGGGACAGATATTTTTATAGTATCCATTCAAGCTGATGAAAAGAGAATATGCGCATGGGGACATAACGAGGGTAGATTCACTGGGCTAATTGCTGCAGAAGCAGCAAGACGAATGGCGACTATGGATTTTAAAAAAGGCATACTGGGAATTTCTGATATTATGAACCTTGAAGAAGTTATTAATAATGAATCATTTGAGCTGACATTCGCTGATATAGAAACGAAATAACCAATATTGAGAAATTCTTCTGATTAGTTATATAATGGTATTGTAGACTAATTTGAAGGGGGCTTAATTTTATATGAAAATTAAAACTGTATCTATTATAGGGCTTGGAGCTCTTGGTATATTATTTGGTAATCATTTATCTAAAAGAATGAAGAAAGAGGATTTAAGAATTATAGCCAGTGAAGATAGAATAAAAAGATATTCAAATATATACTGTAACGATGAGCTTTGTGATTTTAATTTTATAACTCCAGAGGAGAAAACAGCACCTGCTGACCTTGTAATAATTGCTGTGAAATATAGTGTACTTAAGGATGCTATAAGGGATATAAAAAATCAAGTTGGGGAAAATACAATAATTTTATCTTTATTAAATGGAATAACTAGTGAGAAGTTAATTGCAGAAGCTTATGGTGAGAACAAGGTTCTATATTCTGTAGCTCAGGGAATGGATGCAGTAAGGGAAGGTAACAAGCTAACTTATAAAAATATGGGGATGATATGTTTTGGTGAAAAAGAAGCTGGTGTTATTTCAGAAAAGGTAAGCTTAGTTGAGGATTTCTTTAAAAGTGTAGAGTTACCGCATGAGGTTCAAAAGGACATGTATAAAAGGTTATGGAGCAAGTTTATGCTTAATGTTGGAGTTAATCAAACTGTTGCTTTATATAGAGGAAATTATGGAACAATTCAAGTTCAAGGGGAAGCTAGAGATACCATGATTAGAGCTATGAGAGAAGTTATTCTATTGTCTGAAAAAGAAGGGATTAATCTTACAGAAGAGGATTTAAATTATTGGCTCAATATATTAGATGGTTTAAGTGAAACAGGAAAACCATCTATGGCTCAAGACATGGAGGCAAAACGCTTAAGTGAGGTAGACTTGTTTTCAGGAGCGGTTCTTGAGCTTGGGAAAAAGTACTTACTAGAAACCCCTATCAATAAGAATTTTTATGATAGAGTTAAAGCTATAGAAAGTGGATATTAATTATATCTTTAATTTAAGGAAAAATAGAGCCGATAACCGCATTTTTACTTATGCGTGTTATCGGCTCTGTGTATTTGTATCTGGCTTTTTTACAGTTTAACTATTTCATTTCATCAACGGCAGTTTTTCCAGCAATTCTTCCGAAGGTAAATATATCGGTTAATGCATTACCACCAAGACGGTTACCTGCATGGATACCCCCAGCAACTTCTCCAGCTGCATAAAGGTTTTTAATTGGTTTATCATTTTCGTCTAATACATGAGCGTTAGTGTCTATTTTAAGTCCACCCATTGTATGATGAACTGCTGGTTTTCTAGGAGTAGCATAGAATGGTGCTTTCTCCACTTTTAAGCTAAATGTATCCTTATGGAATTCAGGATCAAATCCAGCATCAACATATGAGTTATACTTATTAATAGTATCTATAAGAACTGCAGGATCCATACCAACTTTTACTGCTAGCTCTTCTAGGGTATCTGCTCTAAATAAAGTACCAGCTTCTACCTGACGGTCTAGCTTTTCTTGACTTGTATTAGCAGCTGTTTTCTTTATTTCATCATCAGCTATAAGGTAGAATAAACCACCCTGTTCTATAGCAGCTTTTGTTAAAACATCTCTTCCAGAGAATTCATTAATAAATCTTTTACCTTCTTTATTTACCATTACAAAGTTTTCAGGAGGTACTTGAACTCCGCTGAATAGTTCACCAGTTTCAGGATCTGCTACAGGCATCATTTGAGTAAAGCCCATTCCTGTAAGTGCAGCACCTACTGTTTTACCAAGTAATATTCCATCACCAGTCATAGCGTAGGAATTAGTAGTTTTTATATCATCAGCAATATCGCTCCAATAGGTGTTATATTCTTTTAGCATCTTTGTGTTTGCACCAAAACCACCACTTGCAAGCACTACTGCTTTTGCATGAACAGTTATCTTTTGACCATTAACACCAGTTGCTATAACTCCTTTTATTTCGCCATCTTCTATGATAAATTCTTTTACAGGACTATCTGTAATGATTTTTCCTGAGTTATCTTGTACATATTTTGTTAGTGCAAGTATAAATGATGAACCATGGCTTTTAGTAGGCTTATGACCACGACGCCAAAGTGCACCAACTGGAGCGAATACTATACTTTTATCATACTCAACTCCTATTTCCTCTAGCCATTTAACACTTTCTAAAGCTCTGTCTGTAAGGATTTTTACTAGGTCATATTGTCCGTATATTGAGTTACCATTAAGGTCAGTTCTTTTTCCACCAAAATATGTTTGCATTCTGTGAAGTAGTGGAGAATCAAATAGATGTCCTTTTTGTGTGGCAAACTTCTCCTTATAGTCAGAAAACTCTTTTCTAAGTGCATGGAAGTCATCTAAATATTCTGGATGAATTAAGCTTTCATCTGTATCTAGTAATGCTTCGATAGTATGTCTTTCTCCTGGATTTTCATCAAATTTCATTTGCCATTCTGGATCTGCAGCATTTACAGGACCACCTGAACGTATGGTATTACCACCTACAGCTGGATATTTTTCAAGAACAATAGCACTTTTACCATTTTGAAGTGCTGTTGCAGCTGCACTTAGTCCAGCACCGCCTCCGCCTACAACTACTACATCACAAGTATATTCTTCATCTTCTTTTATAAGGCTGCTAGCAGGTTTTGGACGTCTTTTAAGTATATCAGGGTTAACTCCTGCAAGCTTAACTGCTTTAGCTACACCGTCTAATACAGCAGTACTAGTTTCAGAAGCACCAGAAAGAGCATCAACATTTAATGTTTGTCCTTCGATTATTTTATCTGGTATTCTTACAAAAACTACATCGGCAAGACCTTCTGTTTCTCCATCTGTATTTATATCTATACTCTCTATTCTGTTTTCACTAAAGGATACTTTCATTGGAAGACTTCCACTGTGACCTATTGCACTTACCTCATATACTCCTGGAGTAAAGGTAAACTCTTCTTCTTCATTAAGCTGATTTGCAATCTTTGCAAATCTCATAAAGCGTAGGAAACATATTTCAAGAAAATCTATAGTTCTTTCATTGTTTAGATTACCTTCCTCATCAAATGCTTTGTTCGCATTTCCAAGTAAAAACTCATATCCTGGCATTACATTTGCATCTACCCCTGGTGCATCTAGGATTTGACGAAGATGTAGTTGCGCACGAGATGAACCTTGAGTATCAAGAGAAGCACCAAGGATCATTACTGGTTTTCCAGCAAGTGGATGAAGGTCAAAGCTTAGCCATTCAATTAAGCTTTTAAGGCTAGATGGTACTGAATGATTATATTCAGGAGTAGCTATAATAACACCATCACTTGCTATAATCTTATTGTTAAACATCTGTATAACTTCACTTGAGGATTGATTATCAGATTGATTAAACATAGGAACGTCTGTAATCTCAAGTATTTCTATTTCTGCCTTTGAATCAAAGTATTTTTTCATAAACTGAAGGAGTTTACGATTATATGATTTTTTTGCACTAGTTCCAACAATTGCTATAAATTTCATTATACTAATCCTCCTACTCTTCCCACGTGAATTTTTTAACTTTTTTATTTAAAACTTTTTCTGCTAAAAGTTTTGATGTTATATCAGTAAATAGAACAAACTCTCTAAAAATTTCATCAAGTTCTGCTAACTTATCAGCATATATAAGATTTCCTGTGCTATCAAATGCACCTTGTGATCTTCCTAAAAGGAACTCACTGCTTGGCATGATTCTAGCAGCAAGCTCAGGTGAATCAAGTATTTGTCTAAGATGTGCTTGTGCACGAGAAGAACCAAGTGTACCAAGAGAAGCTCCTACTATTAAAAGAGGCTTGTCTGTAAGTGCTTGGCTAGTGTAACTAATCCACTCAAGAGCACTTTTTAAAACAGCAGGTATGGCATGATCATACTCTGGGGTTGCTATTATTACTCCATCGGCTTTTAAGATTTTATCAGATAATTCTTCTACTTTTTGAGGAATAATATCAGAATCCTCAAGTTCAATAAATGGAGGTAAATCCTTGATTTCATATACTTCAATATCTGCCTCATTAGAAAAATGTTTTTGCATAAATTGAAGTAACATACGATTAGTTGACACGTCTGAATTGGTGCCTACGATTGCTAAATATTTCATGGTAATCCCCTTTCTGTACATCAAAATTTCATAATTTTAGTAGTATGTTTGATATAATTTTAACATGCTCCATATATTATATCTAATAGTTATTTATTGATGTTTGATAACATATTTGTTATAATCAAAAACAAGAATAAACAAGTTAATTGTTTCACAAAGGGATGAATGAAATGTCAAAAGGCTATCCTCAGGATATTTTGTATTATATTGATGCTATTTTAAAGTACAGTAATTATGGAAAAGCTGCTAAATCACTTTATATTTCTCAACCGTATTTAACTCAGGTTATTAAAAGAGTTGAAGAGCAGTTAAACTGTGAGCTTATAAGCCGTAGTAAACTTCCATATCGTTTAACTGAGCAGGGGAAGATATATTATCAATATTTAACTTCAATAGAAAATAACTATGCAAAACTACTTAGGGAAATATCAGATGTGTCAGATATAGGTAGTAAGGTTATAAAGATAGGAGTGCTTCCTAGTCTTGGAACCTACCTTTTACCTCTCTTTTTACCAAAATTTTTAGGTATGCATCCAAACTATAGAGTAGAGCTTTCGGAGGCTTTACCAGATAAAAATGAGAAACTTACTCAAAATGGTGAGTTGGATTTTTGGATTGGACAAAATTCAAGAAATATTTCTCCAAACTTAAATTCAGTTAGCTGGGGAAAACACGGATACCGTGCTATTATTCCGCGCTCTTGTGATCTATATCAGAAAGATGTAGCCATTATTCCAGAGGGGACTATGGACATAAGCAAGATATTGAGTCAAAAGATGATACTTACTTCTAAGGGTTCTGCAATAAGAAAACAGATAGATCAGCTATTAAGTGTTTATAAGGTAGAGCCCAAAATCATAATGGAAAGTACAGAGATTTATACTATACGTAATCTTGCAATGAGTAATTTGGGAGTGACTTTTATACCAGAAAGTGTCTATGTAAAGGAGAGCCCCTCTGAATATAATATATATCAGGTTCCTATGGATGAGCTTAGCATAGATTATTTTATTGCATATCTAAGTGAAAGAAAACTTACGAGTATTGATAAAGACCTTATAGATGCATTTCTAACTCATGGGCAGAATAGTTTTAATATAGGAGAACAAAATGGATGAGTATACAAAGATTATATATCTAATGGGAACAAAAATAACGCTTTATATAAAGGGAAAAGATGCTGAAAACTTAGCTGAAAAAGCTTGTGATATGCTTATTCATTATGAAGAAGTTTTTAGCGCTAATAGCGATAACTCACAGCTTGGGATGCTTAAAAAAGCAGCTGCACTAGCTCCACAAAAAGTGGATGAGGAGCTGTATGAGCTGATAAAAACAGGGAAAAAACATAGTTTATCCGAAAGTACATATTTAAATATAGCAATAGGCCCGTTGATAAAATTATGGAGAATAGGTTTTAAGGAGGCACATGTGCCAGACAAAGAGTCTATAAAAAAGGTATTAGAACTTTTAAGACCTGAGAATATACAACTAGATGATGATGAAAAGAGTGTCTATTTACTAAAAGAAGGCATGGAGATAGACCTTGGAGCCATAGCTAAGGGGTATTTTGCTGATAAAGTTATGGAATTTTTTAAGGAAAATGGAGCTGTTTCAGCTATGGTGGATATGGGAGGTAATGTTCTTGTTTTTGGAGAATCACCATCTGAAGGTGGTGACTGGAAAGTAGGAATACAAAATCCCTTTTTGCCAAGAGGAAATTCGGTAGCACTTGTTAAAATAAGAAATCAATCCGTTGTAACCTCAGGTATATATGAGAGAGTACTTGAAAAAAACGGAAGTAAATATCACCATATATTTGATAGTAAAACAGGATATCCAATAGAAAGTAACGTAGCTTCTTTAACTATTATTGCTGATAAATCCGTGGACTGCGATATATATACTACAAAGCTTTTTGGATTAGATGCCACCTCAATTATACGTAGAGTTAATAAAATTAATAATATGGGTGCGGTTGTAATAACTGTGGATGGAAACCTAGCACATACAGAGAATCTTAAGGGAAAGATATATCCAATAACAACTTAATAGATAGAAATATTCTCTCTAAGAAGTAACCCTTGAAGCTTGATAAGTCATCCTTATTAGTAATATAATGGTATTAGAAAATGGCTTGAAGGAGATGTTTATGGGAGATAATTTTAGGTCAAAAAACTCATTAAATAATAAGCTTATTAATATAACCATTTTTACTTTATGCCTTGTAATCATATTTGCAATTATAGTTGGGGTTATAATATGGCAAAAAACCAATAACTTAAAACTTATAATATTTATACCTATTGGTATTTTAGGAGTTTTGTTTAATATATATCTTTTATTTAAGGGAAAAGATAAAAGAGAAAAATAAAGAAAAAAGCCTTGCAGAAGGATTTAATAAAATTATTCTGCAAGGTTTTTTAATAGAGTTATTTTATCTTCTAAGAAGATTGCTTTTTACTTAAATTGTTGCTGCTGTTTTATTAGTATTATGTGTTGCTTCAAATTTAGAGATTTCTTCTTCTTTTAATAGAGTAAGACTTATATCGTCATATCCATTTAGAAGTTTAGTTCTTTTAAAATCTTCTACATCAAAGCTAAATTCTAATCCTGTATTATCTTTTACCTTTTTTTCTTCTAAATCTATCTCTATTTTATAACCTTCGATAGTTTCAGTTTTTTGAAATAAGGCTTCTATTTCTTCAGGAGAAAGTTTTACAGGAAGTATTCCGTTATTGAAACAGTTATTATAAAAAATATCTGCAAAGCTTGAAGCTATGATAGCTTTAAAGCCATAATCTTCTAATGCCCAAGGTGCATGTTCTCTAGAAGAACCGCAACCAAAGTTTGCTCTTGAAAGTAGGATAGAAGCTCCTTTATATTTAGGAAGATTTAGAACGAAATCTTCAATATCTTTTCCTTCTTCATCAAATCTAAATTCATAAAATAGGAATTTACCAAAGCCGCTTCTTTCAATTCTCTTTAAAAATTGTTTTGGAATTATAGCATCTGTATCTACGTTTGATCTATCTAAAGGAGCTACGATTCCAGTGTGTTTTATAAATGCTTCCATAAAATAATCCTCCTTATAGTAAATCTCTTACATCTACAAAGTGTCCATATATTGCAGCCGCAGCTGCCATTTCTGGAGAAACTAAATGAGTTCTTCCGCCACGGCCTTGACGACCTTCAAAATTTCTATTTGAGGTTGAAGCGCATCTATCACCTGGTTTTAATACATCAGGATTCATAGCTAAACACATACTGCATCCTGGCTCTCTCCACTCGAAACCTGCTTCTATAAAGATCTTATCAAGACCTTCTTTTTCTGCTTGAGCTTTAACTCTTACTGAACCTGGAACAACTAGTGCTGTAACCTTTGGAGAAACTTTACGACCCTTTGCTATTTTTGCAGCAGCTCTTAGGTCTTCAATTCTTCCATTAGTGCAAGAACCTATAAATGCATAGTTTATTTCTATATCTTTCATAGGAGTGCCAGGGGTAAGGTTCATATATTCTAAAGCCTTTTCTGTAGACTTTTGTTTATCTAAATCGTTAAAATCCTTTGGAGAAGGTACTAAATCGTTAATTCCTGCTCCCATTCCTGGACTTGTTCCCCAAGTTACCTGTGGTTCTAAGGTATCTAAGTCAAATTCAAGAACTGTATCAAACTCTGCATCTTCATCAGAGCATAAAGTTTTCCATTCTTCTACAGCTTTTTCGAAAGCTTCATCTTTTGGAGCATAGTCTTTATTTTTTAAGTATTCAAAAGTAACTTCATCAGGTTGGAATAAACCAGATCTTGCTCCTGCTTCTATAGCCATGTTACAAATAGTCATTCTCTGCTCCATGGTAGTTGTCTTAAGAGCTTCTCCAGTAAATTCAATAACATATCCTGTTCCAAAGTCTGTTCCATATTTGCTTATGATTCCAAGAATTAAATCCTTAGCTGTAATTCCAGATTTAAAGGAACCTTTAACTTCGATTTTCATAGTTCTAGATTTCTTTTGAGGTAAACATTGAGTTGCAAGTACATGTTCAACTTCGCTTGTACCAATACCAAAGGCTAAGGCACCGAAAGCACCATGAGTTGCAGTATGACTATCACCACAAACAATAGTATTACCAGGTAAAGTAAGTCCAATCTCTGGCCCCATAACATGAACAACTCCCTGATTAGGACTATTTAAATCAAATAATGTAACTTTAAAATCTTCACAGTTTTTACTAAGTGTATCCATTTGCTGTTTAGAAATAGGATCTTTAATGTTGTATCTATCTAAAGTAGGTACATTATGGTCCATAGTAGCAAATGACAAATCAGGTCTTCTTATTTTTCTACCTGCAAGTCTTAAACCTTCAAAGGCTTGAGGTGAAGTTACCTCATGAATTAAATGAAGGTCTATATAGATTAAGCTTTGTCCGCCTTCCCCAAGACTAACTAAATGCTTATCCCAAATTTTTTCGTATAATGTTTTTTTAGCCATTAAAAAAGCCCCCTTTTTTTATCTGACTTATTGCTTATAGTAATTTTATAACATTTAGGTTTATAATTGAAATATATATTAATTATGTTTGATATAACTGGAGGTTATATAATGGAAAGTAATTTAGAATTATATAGAGTTTTTTATAAGGTAGCAAAGTGTGGAAACATATCTTTAGCAGCTGAAGAACTATTTATAAGTCAGCCAGCAGTAAGTAAATCTATAAAAAAGTTAGAAGATGTGTTAGGAATAACTATGTTCTCCAGAAATTCTAGAGGGGTTAAGCTTACAAAAGAAGGAGAAGTCTTCTATAAATATGTAGAAAGAGCTTTAAATGAAATTTCTTTAGGGGAAACTGTTTTGGATAAATTTAAGATGAAGGAACAAGGAAGCATAAAAATAGGGGTAAGTACTACTATATGTAAGCATTTTGTTATACCTAAGCTTAAAAATTTTATAAAAGAATACCCTAATATAGAGATAAAGTTTATAAATAAAACTACTTTGGAAACTTTGAAGCTTCTTAAATATGGAGAAGTTGATATTTGTTTTGTAAGTGAACCTCCAGAAGAAGATTTCTTTAATTATATAAATTTAGTAGAAATTCAAGATATATTTGTAGCTAACAAGGAATACCTAGATTCATTAAATATTGAAAATATAAATGATATTTTTAATGTTGGAACCTTAATGTTTTTGGAAAAAGATAATATAACAAGAAAATTTATAGATAAATATCTAAGTAATAATAATATTTTTGTTCAACCAGAAATTGAGATAAGTAATATGGATTTATTAGTGGAGTTTTCTAAAATAGGTTTAGGTATAACGGCTGTTATAAAAGATTTTACTCTTAAGGAATTAGGAAGTGGAGAACTTGTGGAGATTCCAATAACTCCTCCTATACCTAAAAGAAGTATAGGAATGGCTTATCATAAAAGCATACCATTATCTATAGCAGCTAAAACTTTTTTAAAATATTTCCTATAAGCGTAACAATGGTTACAGAGTTAAGTTTAAGGAAGTGCTATTATTATATTAATGATATTGATTATCAATTAGAGTTTATATAATGGGAGGTACACCATGAAAAAAGATATTAACTATGTAACTATAGACGGCAGAGGAGAACATGATTCTTTTAGAGATTGTGTAACTAAAGCTATTAAGGAATTAAAACCAAATGAAGGAATACATGTAATTAAGGATTTTGAACCTTTTCCTATGTATAAAATGATGGAGGAAAAAGGGTTTGATAAGTTTGTAGAAAAAGTAAGTGATGATGAGTACCATGCTTATTTTTATCCTATTGATAAATTAGAAAAGATAAAGATGACAGAGAATCTAGATATAGATGAAGATAAGATTAATAAAATAATTGAGATAAAATTAGATTATATAAAGGGAAATATATCTATAGAAGAAGCGAAGAAAACTATGAAAGATTCTTTTGAAAAGATTACTGCTCAAGAGTTTGCTATATGTGAGCAATATCTTCAAAAGTATGGAATATCAGATGATTTATTAGCAGAAAGAATGGATGAGATATTAGAGATTTTTGATGGAATATTAGTAAGTGAAAAACTTGATTTACCATCAGGTCATCCTGTTAAAACTTATCTAGATGAGATTTCAGCTATTAGAGAAGTTTTAAGCAAAATGAAAAAACAGTTAGACAAGAAGTTTATCAAAAATCAATGGTTAGAGTTATATGATAAATTAGGGCAAATAAGTATTCACTTTTCTAGAAAACAAAATCAATTATTCCCAGCATTAGAAAGTAAGGGATTTGATAAACCATCAAAAGTAATGTGGACTTTAGATAATAATACTAAAGAAATAATAAGAAAATCTAGAGGACTTTTAGAGGGAGATAAGGATCAGGAATTCTTAAAGCTTCAAGAAGAAGTAATGGAAATGGTTGAGGACATGATGGTTAAGGAAGAAGAGATATTACTTCCAACTTCAATGGACTTACTTTCAGATGAAGACTTTGTGAAGATGAGAAAAGGTGATGATGAGATTGGATATTGTCTAATTAAAACACCAGCACCTTATGGAAATAAGGAGGGTAATGTTATGAGTAATCTAAATGGAAGTAATGAAAATGACTTTATGAAGGATATGGCGGCAGTACTTCAAAAGCATGGCATGCTTAATTCTTCATCTAAAAATGATGTTTTAGATGTTGCTCAAGGAAAACTTACTCTTAGTCAGATAAATTTAATTTTTAAACATCTTCAAGTTGATTTATCTTATGTTGATGAAAATGAAATAGTTAAATTCTATAGTGATACTAAACATAGAGTATTCCCAAGAAGTGCAGGGGTCATAGGTAGAGAGGTACAGAACTGTCATCCTAGAGAAAGTGTTCATATGGTTGAGGAGATCATAAGAGCCTTTAGAGAAGGGGAACAGGATGAAGCTGAATTCTGGCTAGAGATTAATGGAAAGTTCATATACATTATTTATAATGCAGTAAGAGATGAAGAAGGTAACTTCAGAGGCGTATTAGAAATGATGCAGGATGTTACTAAGATAAGAAGCTTAACTGGAACTCAAAGACTTTTATCTTGGACTAATGAAGGCACAAAGAAAAAGGAAGATAGTGAATCTGATGTTAAGGGAGAAGAACTTCCGGAGAATGAATATGGAATAACCAAAGATAGTAATATAGGGGAGATAGTAAAGAAGTATCCATATATAAAGAATTTTTTAGTTAATCTTTCTCCTAAATTCAGTAAACTTAAGAATCCAATACTTTTTAAAACAATGTCTTCAATGGCAACAATAGAAATGATAGCTCAAAGAGGGGACTTCGAAACGAAAGATCTTTTAGAAAAGATAGTAACTGAAATAGATAAAAACAAATAGAATAAGAAAACATAAAAACATCTAGGTTCTTAGGGAGGGGCTTAGATGTTTTTTGCATTAAGGAGTTTCCATTGTATTAAAAAATTCATAGTAATATAATAGTAATTAAAATACATAAAATGGAGAATAATTGCGAATGAATATAGCCATGGATTTAAGTCAAAAAGAAGAACTAGAAATTAGAAAATCAATAGCGATTACTAATATGAAGAGGCTTGTGATAGGACTAACTATAACAGCTCTTATGGAGATATTTATAATTATATTTCATGATTTACCAGGAATAAGATCTTCAGAAAGTGCAGATAAATGGATATATATTTCATATTTAATATTGCATGGAATTATTTCAGTGCTGGGATTATATTTTGCAGTATATTTTAGAATAGTAACTAAAAGAGAACTAGCTAGAAGTATAAGTTTTTATGAAAATTGTGTCTACTTTATTTTAGGCATTATTTTGCTTAGTATAACTTTGATTACTGGCTTAGATCAATTTACTACTGGGCAGATAGTGGCCTTTGGGGTGAATATAATCTATAGTGGATTAGTTATTATTATTAAAAAACCTTACAATAATATAATGTACATAACATGTTTTTTAACCTTTATCATAGAGATGATAGTATTTCAGAAAAATAAAGACATATTATTTTCTCACCTAATGAATGGAGCGTTTTTCTTTGTTTCTGCATATTTTCTAGCTAAGTTTGTATACAACAATCAAGTTTCTCACTTACATAAAAATATGAAACTTGAAGAAAGTAACAAAAAACTTCAATATTTATCTAATTATGATTTATTAACAGAAATACCTAATAGGAGATATTTTAAAGAACAATTAGAAAAGGTACTAATAGATAAATATAATACTTTTAAGTCATACATAGTTGTTATGGATATTGATTTTTTTAAAAAGATAAATGATAAATATGGACATCCGGATTGAAGAAAGAGTAGATTCATTGAGAAAAGTTATTGAGAAAAATGAGTTTAAGGTAGGGGATACTATAATTAAGATAACCTCAAGTTTTGGGATATCTATTCTTGATGGAGCTGGAGAATTGAGTTTTGAAAAAGCCTACAGATTTGCAGATGAGGCTCTATATCAGGCTAAAGAAAGTGGGAGAAATAAAATACATTTAATCAAGAATTATGATGCGTAGAATCCTTGATAACATTCGTATATACACGAATGTTATTTTATAAAATTCCTATAATTATTGTATTAATTAATTTTTCGTGTTAAAATTAAGATGAATTATAACGGGATTTATTAATTATGTTTAAATATGAAAGGAATAGTTTATGATTAACGAAGATTTTATTTCAAAAAGAGTTGGAATAATAGGCGGTGGTCAATTAGGAAAGATGATGATAAATGAAGCCGCTAAAATGGGGATTTTCACAGCTATACTTGACCCATCAGAAGACTGTCCTGCTAGTTGTTTAGCAAATGAAAAGATTGTAGCAAGTTTTGATGATAAAGAGGCACTATTAGAACTGGCAAAAAAGGTAGATGTTTTAACCTGTGAGTTTGAACACATATCAACAGAAGCTTTAAGAGAGCTAGAAGAAAAAGGGCATGATGTTTATCCTAAATCTAGCAGTTTGAAAATAATTCAAAACAAATACAATCAGAAAAAAGAACTTGAAAAATACAATATTCCATTAGGGGATTTTATAGAAATTAAAAAAGCTCATGATATAGAATTAGCAATAGAAAAGTTTGGATATCCAGCTATGCTGAAAAGTGCATTGGGAGGGTATGATGGTAAAGGAAATAGTCTTATAAAAACAAAAGAGGACATCATTAAAGCATTTACAGAATTAAAGGGCGATATTATGCCACTATATCTTGAAAAATATATTCCATACGTAAAAGAAATATCAGTTTTATGTTGTATAGGTAGAGATAAAGAAATAGCTATATATCCAGTAGCAGAAAATGTACATAAAGACAGCATATTATTTGAAACTTCAGTACCAGCTGCTATAAGTAGTAGTGTGGAAGAAAAAGCTAAAAATATAGCTAGAGAAGTGTGTAAGATTTTTGATACTGCAGGCATCTTGTGTATTGAAATGTTTTTAACAGAGGATGAAGAGGTACTGGTAAATGAGGTTGCGCCAAGACCCCACAACTCAGGTCATTATACAATAGAGGGATGTATAACATCGCAGTTTGAAAATCATATAAGAGCAATAGTTGGGCTTCCTTTAGGAAAAACTGATTTAATAATACCAACTGTGATGAGAAACATATTAGGAGAACCAGGTTACAGTGGAAAAACTTTTGTAGAGGGAGCTTATGAAGCTTTAAAAGTTGGGGGAACCTATCTTCATGTATATGGCAAGTCAGAGACTAAGCCACATAGAAAGATGGGGCATTTAACAGCAGTTGGGGAAACTGTAGAGCAAGCTAAGGAAAGAGCTCTAGAAGCAAGTAAATACATAAAAGTTATTTCTAAATAAAGTGAAACTTGATTCAGGTGGGGTTTGATTCCCATCTGAATCTTAGTTGAACTTATCTAGGGTCGTGCCACTGTTATCTTCCACTTGAAGAAGAAGTGGAAGTGTTACAGTGGCTAGACATCAGACAAAGTATTAGAAAAGAGGGGAAAAGTTATGAAACCAATAGTAGGTATAATAATGGGGAGTGATTCAGACCTACCAGTAATGAGGGAAGCAGCTGAAATTTTAACACAATTTGAAGTACCTTATGAAATGACAATAGTTTCTGCTCATAGAACTCCAGATAAATTATACAGTTATTCTAAAGAAGCAAAAGACAGAGGAATAAAGGTAATTATTGCAGGAGCAGGTGGAGCAGCACACTTACCAGGAATGGTTGCAGCTATGACAGCTCTACCAGTAGTAGGAGTTCCAGTTAAAACTAGTACATTAAATGGAGTAGATTCTTTATATTCAGTTGTTCAAATGCCTCCAGGAGTTCCAGTTGCAACTGTTGCAATTAATGGAGCAAAAAATGCAGGGATTTTGGCAGCTCAAATTTTAGGTACTGTAGATGAAAAAGTTTATAATGCGGTTGATAAATATAAAAAGGATTTAGAAAGTATGGTACTTAAAAAAGCTGAAGACTTAGAGAGTACAATTAAATAATTATATAAATAAAAGAACTAAGTATGCCTTAGTTCTTTTATTTATATCCTATAAAGTTACTTCTTCAGTTTCTCCATTAAAGGAACAAATAGATGCAGTTCCTTCTGTAAAATAAAGAACTTCAAAAATGCCGTCATCTGCTTTGTACATATTTTTTAATGCAGGATTAGTTTCTATCATAGCTTCTCTTGCTTCTTTTCTAGAGTCTACAGCTAAACTTCCAGAAATACGAATCCATCTACCTGTATTGTCCATAGCACTAATTTCAACCTTTGGGTTCTCTAGTATTTGTGCAAATACTGGTTTTTTATTATTTGTACATATATATAATTTTCCTTCAAATTCTGATACTGCCCCAAAAGGACGTACACGTGGTTGATCTTTTTCAGTAGTTGCTAGATAAAAGGTTTTAGCCTCTGATAAAAATTGAATTGCCTTATTCATAATAGTTGCTCCCTCCAAATAAATGTTATAAAATTAACATATCTTTATATTAGGTTGTTTCATTAATAAAAACAAGTACATTGTTTTAGTATAGTTAGTATCTTTTGTGATACTATTGAAAAATTAAGGAGGAGACGATGGAAAACAATATCGATTTATTTGGAAAGTGCCCTTATGTAACTGCGCAAAAGATATTTTCGGGGAAATGGGCAGTGTTGATTATTTATCACCTATATGAAAATACATTAAGATTTGGAGAATTAAAACGAAGGATACCAGAAGTAACTCAGGCAACACTTACAAAACAGCTAAGAATGCTTGAGAATTATGGACTAGTTAATAGGCATGTATATCCGGAGGTGCCTCCCAAAGTAGAATATTCTCTTACAAAAATAGGAAGAGAATTTATTTATGTATTAAAACAATTTGAGGTGTTTGGGAATAAGTACATAGAGTATATGCATAACGAAATTTCAAAGTAGATTTTTATAAATATTGATAAAAAGAAATAGATTATAGGCCAATATTTGGTTTATAATCTATTTCTTTTTATATTAATTTTCCTGCGACAAGAAAATACAACTTTATAAATATTTTGTACGATTTATTTTAACATAATATGACATACAATACAAACTTTTATAAAAAAATATATTAATTATTAAAAAAATTCATAATAATTATTTTTCAAAACGAAAAAAAGTTTAATTATATTAAATCTTTTTTAATAATATTCAACATTTCAGTACAAAATATTTATTTTGTATATATGATATTAAAAATGAACTAAAGGATTAAATGTAAATTGGGGAGGAATAGTAATGAAGAGGTTTAACAATTTAAAAATCGCACCCAAAATAGTATCATTGTTTATCACTGTGGCATTATTTATAGGTATAGTAGGGGCCATGGGAATAAACAGTATGGGGAAAATAAATGATAATTCAATACGTATGTATAGCTATAATATTAATTCAATTTTAAAAATTACAGATGCAGACTCAAATTTCTCTAGTATTAGAACTAATTTATTAAAAATGGTATACCAAAATGATAAAAAAGAAACTAATGAGGAACTTGAGATACAAATAAACACATTATTCAGTAAAAATGATGAGTTACTGGATTACTATGTAAATAATTTAATGAATCCTAATGAAAAAGAAAGTGTTGATAAAATACAATCTGATATGAAGATTTATAAAAATGGAGTTAAAAAGGCAATAGGATATGTAGAATTAGGGAATTATGGCGAAGCCTCTAAAGCAGTTACAGAAATGAGTAAAACAAGATCTGAAATACAGAATGCGTTTGAGCAAATAATAGAAATGAATAAAAATGAAGCTGAAAGTGCAAACAATGAAAATCTAAGAATTTTTAATGTTTCAAAAATTACGGCTATAGTTATAACTGTAATAGGATTTGTTTTAGCTAGTATATTAGGTTTATTAATATCCTTATCAATAGCTAAAAAGCTTTCTAAAGTAGTAGATTTCGCTAAAGCATTAGGTGAAGGTGATTTAACTAAAAATATGAATGTGGATTCTAAGGATGAAATAGGTATTTTAACTATGGAGTTGAATAAAGCAAAAGATAATGTGAAGACTCTTATAAGTGAAATTATAAATGGATCATCAGAGATAAGTGCAGGAAGTGAAGAATTATCTGCAACTACAGAAGAGGTATCCAGTAAGATGGAAGTAGTAAATGAAGCCACAAATCAGATATCTAATGGAATACAAGATCTTAGCGCAACTACCGAAGAAGTTAGTGCCTCAGCTGAAGAAATTGGTGCAACAACTAATGAATTAGCAAACAAAAGTAATGAGGCATTTAAAGCTGTTGAGCAAATAAAACAAAGAGCTGAAAAGATAAAACAAAGAGCTGAAAAAAATATTGATGATGGAAAAATAATATTTAATGAAAATCGAAATAATGTATTAAAAGCTATAGCTGATGGTAAGGTAGTTGAAGATGTAAAAATAATGGCTGACTCTATAGGTGCAATAGCAGAACAAACTAATTTGTTAGCTTTGAATGCTGCAATTGAAGCAGCTAGAGCAGGAGAAAAAGGAAAAGGCTTTGCTGTAGTTGCTGACGAGGTTAGAAAGTTAGCAGAACAATCTGGAGAAGCCGTAAGTGGAATTCAAAGTATGGTAAAGCAGGTTCAAGATGCTTTTGAGAATTTATCTAAAAGTGGACAAAGCTTTTTAACATACATGGAAGAAACTGTAGGCCCTAATTATGACTTATTACTAGAAACAGGAATACAGTATGAAAAAGATGCAGAACATATAAATAATATTACAAAAGAAATATCAATATCAGCAAATCAAATAAATGAAGTTATAGAACAAGTAAACAGAGCTATTCAGAATGTATCAGCAACTGCTGAAGAATCAGCTAATAGTTCTGAGGATATACTTTTAAGCATTAATGAAGTAACAGATGCAGTAATAGATGTAGCAAAAACTTCACAGGCTCAGGCAGAAGTTTCTCAAGACTTAAGTGAACTAGCACAGAAGTTTAAAGTATAATGTTAAGAGGGTTTAGAGGTAAAATGATATATAATAATTCTAATGCATATTATGAAGGAGATTATAATCAATGTGCTTATAACAATAAAGAAGTTAATTTGAATATTTGTAGTCATTTAGAGAGGTATATAACAGATATTAAAAATTTGATATTTAAACCTAAAAGTAAAACAAAGGATTTTTTTCAATTCGATAATAAAATACAGGTTTTTCTAAATGATAATAATATTATAATTATGATTAATATTACAGATAGGTGTAGTTTGAGTTGTAATAATTGTAACATTGATGGTAATCACATAAAAATAAATGTAGACGAAAAAGAGATTTTTAAGAATGTTAAAAATATATTAGAGTATTATTCAAATCAAATAGAAAAATGTGATTTGGTTTTCTATGGAGGAGATCCATTAGTGGATTTTAACAAGATACTTTACATATATGATAATCTAGGGAGAAATTATCATGTAAATATAATAACAAATGGATTTCTATTAACTGATGAAATAATAAAAGTAATAGTAAATAGAGATATAAGTGTATATGTAAATTTTGATCTCGGGACTAAGAATAAAATATGTGAAAGAATCAAGGACAACTTATTAAAGTATAAAAAGAAATATGCATATAGTAACAACATTAAAATAATAACTCATTATAATTTTCATTCAAACTTAGAGAAACTAGATAAATTTTATGAAGAAAGCAAATTACAGATTGCAATTTTAAAAGAAGATTATAGTGAGAATCTCAAATATTATGATAAAGTAGAACAATCAATAATAGATGGGTATTTAGATCAATATAGAAACCTAACTAATAAATATAAACTATACAAAAAACAAGGAAAAGAATGTTCAAGCTTTTTAAAACTACTTTTAAATTATAACTAATAAAATTAATATGTCTTAGTATATTTCTAAATTGGAAATATATTAAGACATTTTTCCTTACTAAAATGATATTAATAGACATAAAAAGTCAAAAAAATTATCACGATAAATAGTTTAAATCCATACTATAGAATGATAAGTTATTAAACTAGCTAATAACTTAATAAATTTTATCTTAGGAGGAAATTGATGAGTAATATAGCTTTACAGATAGAACGTTTGGCAGATGGAAATGTAGCATCTGGATCAAGTGTTATCTTTGATAGTGTAGTATATTCGTCAGGAAATATTAGTTATAATGCGGCAACTGGGGTAATAACATTTAATGAAGTAGGAAGATATGTGCTTGATTGGTGGATAGCGGTACAGACAGCTACAACTCCAAATTCAGTTATATTTGCAGCAGTATCTTCTCAAGGCGATATATTGGAAGGCAATATGCCAATTAAAACGGGAGAAGTAGTAGGTGTAGGGATAGTAGATGTTACTGTAGCGCCAGTTACTTTAAATTTAAATTATATTGGAGCAGGAACAGCTATTTTTGCATCTACTGTACCTGTAAAGGCTACTATGGTGATAATAGAGGATGATATAGTTAGTCCTACAGGAGGAATAGGTCCAACTGGAGCAACTGGAGTAACAGGAACAACTGGTGAAACTGGAGTAACCGGAGCGACAGGAGTAACAGGAGTAACAGGAGAAACTGGAGTAACCGGAGCGACAGGAGTAACCGGTGAAACTGGAGCAACAGGAGCAACTGGAGTAACAGGGGCTGGACTTACTGGATTAGTAGTATTTGATCCAGCAGCGGCACCCGGTTATCCAGTAGGGCAAGTAGTAACTTATAATGGAGGAACCTATATAGTTAATACTGCTCCGCCTACAGGAACACCAGACACATCACCAGATTATACACCATTAGCATTACCAGGAGCAACTGGAGCGACAGGTGAAACCGGAGTAACAGGAGTGACTGGAGCAACTGGGGCAACCGGAGTAACAGGAGTAACAGGAGTAACTGGGGAAACAGGAGCAACTGGTGAAACTGGAGCGACAGGAGCAACCGGAGCTGGACTTACTGGATTAGTAGTATTTGATCCAGCAGCGGCACCCGGTTATCCAGTAGGGCAAGTAGTAACTTATAATGGAGGAACCTTTATAGTTAATACTGCTCCGCCTACAGGAACACCAGACACATCACCAGATTATACACCATTAGCATTACCAGGAGCAACAGGAGCGACTGGAACGTCTGTTTTGACAGAAGGATTTGCAGCTTTCTTACCAACATTTACAACAGCAGCAAGTACTCAGTTAACTGGATGGACGGTTACCACTCCATACTTTACAAGTGCTAGCTTTGATCCAACGACTGGTATTTATACAGTACCTGCTACTGGAAGATATAATATAGAAGCTACAATTAATTTTGCAACAACTGCAGCTATAACTATATCTTTAGGAGCTGGCATTGATCCAGCCCTCACAGTTCGTAGAATTGCGCCAACTACAACTGACTTAATAAGTGGATTATTCCCACTTCTTAATGTTAATGTTGCTTTAGTATTAACTTTAAGAGCTATATTAGGAAGTGGTACAGTAACATTATCAGGAGAAGTCGAGTTGGTTGCAGGAGATACTGTGGGATTATTCTATGAAGCAGATGGATTAACAATTCCTTTGGATCTTGGAGGAGGAGCTCCAGGGACTATATGGAGTATAAATCGTTTGACTTAAAAATTAACAAAAAATAGCGTTTTGCCCTCTGGTATATATTTCATAATTTAGACCAGAGGGCATTTTTATATGAAAATGAAGTTTATAATTTTTATAATAATTTTTGGAATATAAAAGCTGTTATGTTTGTTATAATTACTATATTTTTACATTGATACACATAAAAGTATATAAAAATACACTGAAATACATCAATTGTAACTATGCTCTTGCTGTAAACATATTATAAAATGACAAGCTTTAGGTTAAATAAGACCATAAGCTAAATTTTATATGTAAGGAGGAAATTTATGAGTAATATAGCTTTACAGATAGAGCTTTTAGTAGCAGAAAATATAGCATCTGGCTCAAACATTATTTTTGATAATACTGTTTACTCAGCAGGAAATGTTAGTTATAACACAGTAACAGGAGTAATAACATTCAATGAAGCAGGAAGGTACGTTCTTAATTGGTGGGTAGCAGTTCAAACTGCAACTGCTCCAAATTCAGTTATATTTGCAGCTGTATCTTCACAGGGAGATATTTTAGAAGGTAATATGCCTACTAAAACGGGAGAAGTAGTAGGGTTTGGCATTATAGAGGTTAGTGCAGCACCTGTTGCTCTGACATTAGACTATATTGGATCAGGTACAGCAATTTTAGCTTCTACTGTTCCAGTAAAAGCAACTATGGTTATAGTAGAAGATGATATTGTTAGTCCAACAGGTGGTACTGGAATAACCGGAGCAACAGGAGTAACAGGAGCAACAGGAGTAACAGGAGTAACAGGAGTAACAGGAGTAACAGGAGCAACTGGAGTGACAGGAGTAACTGGAACAACTGGAGCAACAGGCGTAACAGGAACAACAGGAGTAACAGGAGCAACAGGTGAAACAGGAGTAACTGGGGTAACAGGAGCAACAGGTGAAACCGGGGCAACCGGAGTAACAGGAGCAACAGGCGAACCTGGAGGAGTAACAGGTGAAACTGGAGCAACCGGAGCAACAGGTCCAACTGGAGCTATAGGTGAAACCGGAGTAACAGGATCAACGGGGCCAACTGGAGCTATAGGTGAAACAGGGCCTGCTGGAGGAGCAACTGGGGATACCGGAGCAACTGGAGCAACCGGAGCAACAGGAGCAACCGGAGCAACAGGAGCAACAGGAGCAACAGGAGCAACCGGAGCAACAGGAGCAACTGGAGCAACTGGAGCAACTGGAGCAACCGGAGCAACAGGAGCAACTGGAGCAACTGGAGCAACAGGAACTGTTCAACCAAATCCGTTTGAAGTATATGTTCAAGCTGGTGCGGTTGGTGGAGATGGAACTCAGGCAAGCCCATTTGGAACTATTCAACAAGGTGTTACAGCAGTATCGCCTACAGGTGTAGTTCATGTTCTAGGAGGAACTTATTCAGTTACTGCAACAATTACAGTTAATAAATCTGGAGTAACATTACAAGGATATCCTAATACAATAGTTTTATTACAAGCAGCTGTGATTCCTTTCCTTGTTACTGGAAGCGGAGTTACAATAGATGGATTTACTATTACAAGCGATTTGGCGTATACAGTTGAGTTTATACAATTTGCAGGAACTAATCACAAGCTAACAAATAACTATATATATGGACCACCTCAGGCAGGACCATCTACAGGTTGGGTAGTAAATCGTGGATTTTTAACCCAGGGAAATGTAGTTAACCTGATAGTTCAAAATAATATATTCTACTTTATGAGACAACCAGCATATTTAAATCCAAATTCTACAGGATATATTGTAGATAATGTGACTTATAATACTAGAGGATTTGTTGTAGATAGAGCAATATTTGTTTTCTCAGGAAACTCATGGGGAATTCCACAGAATGCCGTTGATATTGCATTGCTAGTTGGGACTCCTACTGGTGCACCATATGATCCTACTTCAGCATTATCAACCTATAACAGTTCCGCAGTAATAAGTGATCAGAGATAAAGAAATATAGAATATTATAGTTTATAAATTTACCCTACTAAATTAATGTCATTGATTTAGTAGGGTTATATATTTATAAGAATAAAAAATCATTTAGAGATAAAATTTATATTTTTTCAGCTATACTTTTCTTATAATGTAAAATCGTTTTAGAATTTCCACTAAAAAATTAAAAAAAATATAACACTTTTGTTGACATATATAATATATTATTGTACATTTATAATGTAATTTAATAAACCTCACTTTTAATGGTGGGGTAGAGGCGCGATATTTATTAGTCTTTAGAAGAGTTTGAGAAGCAATGATGCTATAGAGAAGGAAATATCGCCGAAGTAAATAATAATCTCATTATTATTTGCTGGGTCTGTAGTTAAGAGCTGCAGGACTGTCTCAATAAGCCACCCAGTTTATTGAGTTGTGCTATCTCATTTAGGGAAAAGTGGAGGGAAACTAGTAGCAACTATGTTTATTGCGATCTGAGTTCAGCTCAGATCTTTTTTTATAACTTAAAAAGATAATACAAGCTAAAAATATGAGGGGGAACAAAAAATGAAAAAATTATCATTAATAGTAACAGCTGTTTTATCAGCAACACTTTTACTTACAGGATGTGGCTCAAAGGCTTCTGATACATCAAAAACTGAAGATACTTTTAAAGTTGGAATGGAAGCTGGGTACGCTCCTTTTAACTGGACTCAAAAGGATGATTCTAATGGTGGAGTTAAAATTGATGGGGCTGCAGAATATGCAGGAGGCTATGATGTAGAAATAGCTAAAAAGATTGCTGAAGATTTAGGTAAAAAGTTAGTTATAGTTAAAACAGAATGGGATGGATTAATACCAGCACTAGAATCTGGAAAGATAGATGCAGTTATAGCAGGTATGTCTCCAACAGCAGAACGTAAAGAAACAATAGACTTTTCAGATAATTACTATAAATCAGAGTTAGTTATGGTAGTTAAGAAAGGTGGAAAATATAATGGAGCTACTTCGTTAAAAGATTTTAGTGGAGCTAAAGTAACTGCACAATTAAACACTTTTCACTATTCAGTAATAGATCAAATATCAGGAGTTCAAAAACAAACAGCTATGGATAATTTCTCTGCTATGAGAGTTGCCCTTGAGTCAGGTGTAATTGATGCATATGTTTCAGAACGTCCAGAAGGAATTAGTGCTGAATCTAATAGCAATAATTTCAAGATGATAGAGCTTAAGGATGGATTTAAGGCATCTGAAGAAGATGTTGCAATAGCAGTAGGAGTGAAAAAAGGCAGTGATTTAACAGCTAAGATCAATTCTACATTATCAAAAATTTCTGAATCAGATCGTAAGACTATAATGGATAATGCTATAAAAAACCAACCTGCTGCTGAATAATAGCAAGGTATATATAAAGCCGAGTGTATTTAAATAACATTCGGTTTTGTCAAGTGAAACTTGATTCAGATGGGGTTTTATCCCCAGCTGAATTTTAGTTGAACCTATCTAGAGTCGTGCCAATGTTATCTCCCACCAGAGGTATTACAGTGGCTAGACGTCAGATAAATTAAAGGAGTGAAAAAATGACTTTTGAGGATATTGTAAAAATCTTTTCAAATAACTGGCCTATGTTTTTACGTGGGGCTGGTATGACTTTATTAATTTCTATTATTGGTACAATCTTAGGATCTATTATAGGATTGTTAGTAGGAATGGTTAGAACTATTCCTGTACCTGAAAGAGGTATAAAAAAGGCAGTTCTAAAAATTATTAATGCTATATTATCTATTTACATAGAAGTATTCCGTGGAACCCCTATGATAGTACAAGCGATGGTAATTTATTATGGATCAGCTTTAGCTTTTGGGATAGATATGAATAGAATATATGCAGGTATATTTATAGTATCTATAAATACAGGAGCGTACATGTCAGAAATTGTCCGTGGAGGAATAGTTTCTATTGATAAGGGACAGTTTGAAGCAGCACATGCTATAGGTATGAGCCATGTTCAAACTATGCTTAATGTAGTATTACCACAGGTTATTAGAAATATATTACCAGCCACAGGTAATGAGTTTGTTATAAATATAAAGGATACATCTGTACTTAGTGTAATATCTGTAACAGAGTTATTTTTCCAAGCAAAATCTGTAGCAGGAATCAATTATAAGTTTTTTGCAACGTTTTTTATTGCTAGTGTTATGTATTTTATAATGACCTTTGCAGTAACAAGAATACTAAGATTTATCGAGAGAAAAATAGATGGTCCGGACAACTATATTATGTATGCAAACCAAATGCAAGTTGAAACACCAGAAGATATGTTACGCAGAAACCAAAATAATTAGGTTAAGGATTTAAGGACAAAGGAGATAAGTATGGAAAAAATAATTGATATTAAACATTTAAATAAATCCTTTGGAACTCATGAAGTTTTAAAAGATATTGATTTTTCAGTAAATAAAGGAGAAGTTGTTTGTATCATAGGATCATCGGGTTCAGGTAAGTCTACTCTTCTTCGCTGCGTTAACCTTTTGGAGAAACCAAGTGGTGGTGAGATAATATATAAAGGAAAAGATATTTTACATGATGAACATGATACACGTGCATATCGTACAAAGCTAGGCATGGTATTTCAACAGTTTAATCTATTTAACAATCATGATGTTCTAAGTAACTGTACTGTAGGACAAATGAAGGTTTTAAAAAGAAGTAAAGAAGAGGCTGAGAAAGTTGCCATGAAGTATTTACAAGTTGTAGGCATGGAACGTTTTATAAATGCAAAACCAAGACAATTATCTGGTGGACAAAAACAGAGAGTTGCTATTGCTAGGGCTCTTTCTATGGAGCCAGATGTTATTCTTTTTGATGAACCAACATCAGCTCTTGATCCAGAAATGGTAGGCGAAGTTCTAAAGGTTATGAAAGAACTTGCAGAATCAGGACTTACTATGATGGTAGTAACTCATGAAATGGGATTTGCTAAAGAGGTATCTGATCGTGTAGTGTTTATGGATAAAGGCGTTATAGCAGAAGAAGGTCTACCAGAAGAAATATTTAATAATCCAAAACAAGAACGTACTAGAGAGTTCTTAAAAAGGACTTTAAATTAATATTAAAAACCCTTGATTTTCAAGGGTTTTATTTTTTATAAGTTTGACGTACAGTAATAGGATAGGTATTATGATAAGGGGGTTAGTTCAATAAAATTTATAAGGGGGATATAGAATTGCAGAATTTATTATTAACACTATTAGTAGCAATAGTAGGAGGAACACTAGCACTAAAATTAAAAGTTCCAGCTGGAGCAATGATAGGAGCTATGATTTCAGTAGCAATTTTTAATATAGTTTTAGGAAAGGCTTATTTCCCAGTAAATGCGAAAATAGTTACACAGATAGCAGCCGGAGCTTTTGTTGGAGCTGGGATAACTTATAGAGATATTATAAGTCTGAAATCAATAATAAAGCCTGCTGTAATAATAACGTTAGGTATGATATCAATAAATCTCATTATGGGATATTTAATGCATAAACTTACTGGAATTGATTTAGTTACATCTCTTTTTGCTTGCGCTCCAGGTGGAATTGTAGATATGTCGATTATAAGTAGTGATTTAGGAGCTGATACATCCAAGGTTGCAATATTACAATTAGTTAGGCTTATGGGGGTAATGCTTATATTGCCATCCTTGTTAAAGTTGATATGTAATAAACTCGGAGTATGTATAGTAAAAGATAAAACTAAAGTTGAAAAAGAAGAAAATATGAACAATAGTAATATACAGAATCTATTTATGACATTAGCTGTAGGAGGAATTTTTGGAACAATAGGTTATCTTCTAAAAATTCCTGCTGGAGCTATGACTTTTTCTATGATATCAGTGGGAGTTTTTAATATACTTTCAAGCAGAGGATATATGCCCCTTACGCTTAGGAGAATAACTCAAATGTGTGCAGGAGCATTAATAGGAGAACGGATGACCTTTAATGATCTAACAGGTATGGGGGATATTCTATTTCCAGCACTTATGATACTTGTGGGAATAATAGTTACAAACTTAGCTTTAGGATTTTTAATAAGTAGAAATAGTAATTTAGAAATAACAACAGCATTATTTTCTAGTGCACCAGGTGGAATGTCAGATATGACACTAATAGCTGATGAACTTGGAGCGGATACCCCTAAGGTAGCAGTTTTACAGCTTGTTAGAGTAATAAGTGTAATAGCTTTATTTCCAATAATAATTAAGTATATAAGCGAACTCTTGACATAAAATTCAAAAAGTGGTATATAAAAAGTAGGGATTAGCACTCTAGTATATAGAGTGCTAACAAAATTCAACTAACTACGCGTATGAAGCGTAGTTTTATAGCGAGAGGAGAGATTTGCGTTGGAAACAAAACAATTTAAAGCAGAATCCAAAAGACTTTTGGACCTTATGATTAACTCTATTTATACTCATAGGGAGATATTTTTAAGGGAGCTTATTTCTAATGCTAGTGACGCCATTGATAAAATTTATTATAAGGCACTAACAGATGACTCCATAACCTTTGATAAGGATAATTACTTTATCAAGGTAACTGCTGATAAAGAAAGCAGAACAATCACACTTACTGATACAGGTATAGGAATGACAAAGGAAGAGCTTGATGATAACCTTGGAGTTATAGCTAAAAGTGGTTCCCTAAATTTTAAAAAAGAAAATGAGCTTAAAGATGGATATGATATTATAGGTCAGTTTGGTGTTGGATTTTATTCAGCATTTTTAGTAGCTGATGAAGTTACTGTTATAAGTAAAGCCTTTGGTAGTGATGAAGCTTATAAATGGGAGTCAAAAGGGGTAGATGGATATACTATTGAACCTGCTGAAAAAGATTCTTATGGTACAGAAATTACTCTTAAGATTAAAGAAAACTCAGAAGATGAAAACTTTGATGAATATTTAGAGGAGTATAAATTAAAATCAATAATCAAAAAATACTCTGACTTCATTAGATACCCTATTAAGATGGATATAACAGGTAGAAAACCAAAAGAGGGTACAGAAAATGAGTTTGATGAATATATAGAAGAACAAACTATAAATAGTATGGTTCCTATATGGAGAAAAAATAAAAATGAACTTACTAAAGAAGATTATGATAATTTCTATTCAGAAAAACACTATGGTTTTGATAAACCTTTAAAATATATACACACTAGCGTTGATGGAGCTATAAGCTATAATGCTATATTATATATTCCTGAAAAAACACCATTTGACTTTTATACAAAAGAATATGAAAAAGGTTTAGAATTATATTCAAATGGCGTAATGATAATGAATAAATGTGCTGACCTTTTACCTGACTATTTTAGCTTTGTAAAAGGTATAGTTGACTCAGAAGATTTATCTCTTAATATATCAAGAGAAATTTTACAACATGATAGACAACTTAAACTAATAGCTAAAAATATTAAGTCTAAGATAAAAGGTGAGTTAGAAAGCTTATTAAAAAATAAAAGAGAAGATTATGATAAGTTCTATGAATCTTTTGGAAGACAATTAAAGTTTGGAGTTTACAGCGATTTTGGAAGTAATAAGGATGTTCTACAAGATTTACTAATGTTCTATTCTTCAAAAGAGAAAAAAATGGTAACTTTAGCTGAGTATGTTGGAAGAATGAAAGAAGATCAAAAATATATTTATTATGCTGCTGGAGAATCAAAAGAAAGAATAGAAAAACTTCCACAAATAGAACTTCTATTAGATAAGGATTATGAAGTATTATATTTCACAGATGATATAGATGAATTTGCTATAAGAATGCTTATGAACTATAAGGAAAAAGAATTTAAATCTATATCAAGTGGAGATTTAGGAATAGAATCAGAAGAAAATAAAGAAGCTAATGAAGCAGAAGAAAAAGATAATAATGATTTATTTGAATATATGAAAACTGCTTTAGCTGGTAAAGTTAAAGATGTTAGAGCTTCAAAAAGGCTAAAAAATCATCCAGTATGTTTATCAAATGATGGTGAGCTCTCAATTGAAATGGAAAAAATATTAAACTCTATGCCTAATAATGAAAATGTTAAGGCAGACAAAGTTTTAGAAATTAATGTACATCATGATGTATTTAATTCTTTAAAGCAAGCTTTTGAAAATGATAAAGATAAATTAAGTTTATTTACAGATTTATTATATAATCAAGCTTTACTTATAGAAGGATTATCTATAAATGATCCTGTAGAATTTACTAATAATATATGTAAGATAATGAAATAGTTAAAAGTCCATTGCAGAAGTGCAGTGGACTTTTTCACTTTAATTTAATAAGGAGTATTGACAACATACTAAGGTACCTTAGTATGTTTATTAAAGGAGATAAAAGCATGGAAAAAAGTAATAATGATTTAATTAAACAGTTAGCTAGACTTCAGTGGTTAATGCATAAACATCATTTTAAAAATCACAAAAATCATGGACCTATGGCGGATATTCACAGAGGTCAAGGAAGAGTATTAGCATTATTAAAATTAAAACCAGAAATTACTCAGAAGGAATTAGCAAATATTTTGGACATAAGATCACAGTCATTAGGTGAGCTTTTAGCAAAATTAGAGAGAAACGGATATATAACTAGAACACCTTCAGAAGAAGATCGTCGTGCAATGATTATTCGTTTAACAGAAGAAGGAAAAGCAGCAACCAATGAAAAAGAACAAGAGGATAATACTAAAGATTTATTTAAATGTTTAAATGAGTCTGAGCAAAATAATCTTAAAGACTATTTAGGACGAATAATTGTAGAATTAGAGAAAGAGCTTGGTGATGCTGATGAGATTGAACATGAAATGCACCATCATAATCACCCTCATATGGGTAGAAGAGGATTTTTAGAGCATTGTGATAGAAGAAGAGGCTTTAATCATCATTGCAATGAGGAAAATCATCATAATCCTTTTGGCAGAAAAACAGATATAAAACAGGATGAAATTGAAGAATCTAGTGATAAAATGTAAAAAAGAACTATAAAAAATAAAGCAAGAAGTTTTCTATTTATAAAGATAAACTTCTTGCTTTTTTACCTATATTTTTGAAAGAGCTTGTTCTAGATCGTAAATTAAGTCATCAACACCTTCGATACCGATTGAAAGTCTTATAAGATCTGGAGTAACTCCTGCAGCTATTTGCTCTTCTTCAGTAAGTTCTGAATGAGTTGTGCTTGATGGATGAATTACTAATGACTTAGCATCTGCAACATTTGCAAGTAAAGAGAATAATTCTAAGCTATTAATAAATTTCTTTCCAGCTTCAAGACCACCGTGAATTCCAAAAGTGAATATTGAACCAGACCCTTTTGGTAAGTATTTATCTGCAAGTGTTTTATATGGACTAGATTCAAGTTCAGGATAATTAATCCAAGAAACTTTAGGGTGATTACCTAAGTACTCAACTATTTTTCTTGTATTAGATACATGTCTCTCAACTCTTAAAGATAAAGTTTCTAGTCCCTGAAGTAAATAGAAAGCGCTTTGTGGACTAAGTGCAGCACCTGTATTTCTTAATAATTGAACTCTTGCCTTTAAAGCAAAAGCAGGTGCACCTAAAGATGCATAAACTAGATTGTTATAGCTTTTATCTGGAGTTGTAAAGTCAGGGAATTTGCCACTAGCAGCCCAATCAAAGTTTCCTCCATCAACAATAATTCCTCCAAGTGTAGTTCCATGTCCCCCTATAAACTTTGTAGCAGAATGAACTACTACGTCAGCACCATATTCTATAGGTCTAACTAAATATGGAGTTCCAAAAGTATTGTCTATTATAAGTGGAATCTTGTTTTCATGTGCTATATTAGCTACAGCTTCGATATCTAAGACATTAATTTTAGGATTTCCTATAGTTTCACCATAAAGAGCTTTAGTTTTATCTGTAATAGCTTTTCTGAAGTTTTCTGGATCATCTGGATTTACAAATACAACATTGATTCCTAGTTTCTTTAAAGTAACTGAAAATAATTCATAGGTTCCGCCATATAAAGTAGCGGCAGCAACTATTTCATCTCCAGCACTTGCAACATTTAGAATAGAATAAAGTATGGCAGATTGACCAGAAGCAGTTGCAAGCCCAGCAACCCCACCTTCAAGTTCTGCAACTCTTTTTTCAAATACATCAGTTGTAGGATTCATTATTCTTGTATAAACATTTCCTGATTCCTTTAGCTGAAATAGATTAGCAGCGTGATCTGCGTTATTAAATACATAAGAAGTCGTTTGATAAATTGGAACAGCCCTAGCTCCAGTAGTAGGATCAGGAACTTGTCCTGCATGAACCTGTAAGGTTTCAAAACTTAATTTTCTTTCACTCATTTTTTTTAGCCCCCTTAAAAATTAATCGTAAAGATTAGAAATTATAAATATTGTATCAAAGAAGAAATCATTTAGAAAGAAAAAAATAGCAAGAAGAAAAAATAAATATGAGACTTACCTAAAAGTGCGTACTTGTCCATAAAATTATATTGGAGTAAACTAAAAACTATATTAAGTTATTAGGAGGAGTTTTAATGAAAGTTGTTGCTTTTAATGGAAGCCCAAAAAAAGAAGGAAACACTTATCAAGCACTTAAATTAGTTGCTGATGAATTAGAAAAAGAAGGTATAGAAGTAGAGATTGTCCACGTGGGAAATCAAGTTATAAGAGGATGTATGGCTTGTGGTGGTTGTGGAAGAAATAAGGATGAAAAATGTGTTTTGCAAGGTGACTTCTTAAATGTCTGGGTTCAAAAAATGAAAGAAGCTGATGGTATATTACTTGGCTCACCAGTACATTATTCAGGAATAGCTGGAACTATGAAATCATTTTTAGATAGAGCTTTCTATGTTGCAAGCAGTAATGGAAATTTATTTAGACATAAGGTTGGAGCAGCTGTTGTTGCAGTTAGACGTTCAGGTGGACTTCCAACTTTCCAACAATTAAATAACTTTATAAACTATTCAGAAATGCTGGTACCTACTTCAAGCTATTGGAATGTAATTCATGGAACTAAACCAGGAGATGTAGTTGAAGATGGAGAAGGAACTCAAATAATGAGAACATTAGGGAAGAACATGGCTTGGTTAATGAAGTTAGTTGAGAATGGTAAAGATAATGTTCAAGAACCAGAAAAAGAAGGTAAGATATTTACTAGTTTTGTAAGATAAAAACATATATTTTAAATAAGCTATCGCATTAACAGATTAAATTTGTTAGCGATAGCTTTTTTGTAGTTTATATTAGGAGAAAATGCTATAATGCAATTACTTAAAAGGAATTTAATATTATGAAAGGATGTAGGGGGTAGGATGTTAGAAGAGCTAAAAACTTTTATGGTTGTAGTAGAACAAGAGAACTTCACTAAGGCAGGAGAAATGATAAAATTATCTCAGCCAAGCGTAAGTTTACATATAAAAAATCTAGAAAAATATTTTAATACAACACTCATTACTAGATCCTCAAGGCAGAAAAATATTATAATAACTGAAAGTGGAAGGTTGCTTTATAGAAGAGCAAAAGAAATTTTTAGATTAGTTGAGAATACAACAAATGAACTTAAAAATATATCTAGTTCACTAAAGGGGCACATAAAGATAGGATCAAGTCTTACCATAGGTGAGTATTTTCTTCCTAATTTTTTAAAACAGTTTTCCATGGATTATCCAGATATTGAGATAGAAGTTATAATTGAAAATACTGCAAGTATATGTGAGGGGGTTAGAAATCTAAAGTTAGATTTTGGACTTATTGAGGGAATTGTTTCTTCACATGATTTTAAGCAAGAATATTTTTTAGAGGATAATATGGTTTTAATGGTGCCTTACGATCATCCTCTAACAAAAGATGAATTTACATATGACAAACTTCAAAACTTAAGATGGATAAGTAGAGAATTTGGGTCAGGAACTAGAGAATATTTAGATATATTTCTAACAACTAATGAGATAGTTCCAAGAAATATTATGGTACTTGGAAGTAACTATGCAATAAAGGAAGCTGTGAAAAATGGGTTAGGTGTAACTCTTATTTCTAACTATGTAGCAAAAGAAGCATATAAAAATAAAGAAGTATCAATAATAGAAGTAGATAATAGTTTTAAAAGACATTTTTCATATCTAATATCCAAAGACATATCTCTGTCAATGATTTCAAAGGTATTTATTGAAAGTCTAAGTGCTTATAGTGATAAATATGATGTTGAAAAATAATAAGGTTAAATGATATACTAATTCAAGTAAATAAGAACAATTTAAGAATGTAGAGGTAAAATCATGAACACTGATGAAATATATAAACGTATAATGGTTATGGATAGCGTAAAAAGTGCTACTTCATATATGAAAAATAGCGAACTTACTAAATCAGATTTAAGTAAGTTATGTAAAAGACATAATATTTTCGTTGATGATAAAGCAACAAAAGAATCTATGATTACATTATTCATAAATTCGACTATTGGTGTGAAATTGAAGAATAAAGCTAAAAATCGATATAAAACTAAATAAATCAGATGTGAGTATTGTTTATGAACATCTAATAACAAGTTAAGCTATTATATTAATTAAAAATTAATATGATGGCTTTTTTGCTTTAGTAATCAGCATAAGCTTTTATATCATAGAGAATACTATTTTAAAGACATAGCTATAAAAATAGATTTATCTATGGAGGATACAAGTATGGTTATAAAATTGTTAAAAAGAAATTGGTTAATTTGTGTGGTAGCTTTGGGTGTATTATTTAATATAAATAGTGAAGCAATAGCAAGTGAAATCACAACTTACAGTATTTCAATAAATTACAAAGATGATAGAATTGAACAACAGATAAAGGTTCCCATTAATCTAGAGATTGAAAAAGAAGCTCAAAAGAGCGTTGAAGAAGGTCATTCGCCATGGAAACTTGATCCTGTTTTTGTAGCTCAGGTTTTTGTAAGTTTGCAAGTTTCACCAGAAGGTATTACAGGAGACTACCCAATCAAAGATAAAGAATTAAAAATTATACTAAGCAGTGGAGTCGAAACTATAGTTGAAGTAAATTCAAATAAGACTAATATTAAAAAAGTATATTTAAAGAGGCTAATAAAAAAGGATTCCACTGGAATATGGACTGTTGTTGGATATGATGATAAGTAATAAAATAAATAGTAGGCTACACTGAGCACTTAGTGTAACCTACTGACTTTATCCATTGACAAGTAAGGAAATATCATTTTCATTATAGACATACTTTTTCCCACATATATTGCAGACAGTTTCTATACTTTGTTTTTCATTTAAAGCTCTGGTTAATTCTTCATTACCAAGAGAATATAACAACCCAAAAAACATTTCTCGTGAGCAGCCGCAGAATAATTGTATTTCTTGAGTCCCAACTACTTTAGTATTAGGTAAGATAGTGTTTGGATTAAAATAAGAGTTATCAAAAAGACACTTATTTCTATCTATATAACCCAGCCAGTTAGACAATAAATCGGGATTGCAAAAAGGGAGTGGTTGAAGGAGTATGCCTCTACTATATAGGGTTTTAGAATTTTCCTCCTTATAATAATACCTAAAAGCAGTTTCTACCTGATCACTTTTTAAAAAGTAATTGGAGAAGTCATCAACTATATTTTTATAGGGCATATCTACAATTCCTGTAAATAAGGAGCCCATACCTATATCCTTAGTCATCTTTATAATACCCTTATTTCCAATAAGCTCAGGGATAGAATTAAATTTTTCTTTATTATCTATTAAATCCTCACTTGCATATCCTCTAACATTTCCATAGGAATCTACATCGCATCGTATATATTTAGAAGGAGTAGAAGTATTAATCTGGATACTTACTCTTTGTTTGTCTTTTAATAATCCACATAATAAGCTGGATAAGGTAAAAGTTGTAGATAAAGCTTCCTTTGAAATTATATTGAAGTTTTCTAAAGAAACTAATTCATGAATTAAATCAGTATTATCTAAAATATAGATTCTTGCTTGTTTGTCATTAGTAATTAGTTTAGTAATAGTTGCTTTCATAACAACGCTCCTTTCTCTAACTTAATTCTATAACCTGACGTTAGGTTAGGTTCAAGTGGTAATTTTAAGAATTTGATTGTAACTGACGTAAGGTTAGGATATATACTAATTATATAGAAGGAGGAATTTGCATGGAAAAGGAAGGCTTAAAGATAGGTGAGTTAGCAAAAAGGACAGGGATGACAGTAAGAGCACTACATCATTATCATCATATAGGTTTACTTACTCCCTCAGAGTTTACAGATTCAAAGCATAGAATATATACAAAAGAAGATATATTAAAGCTTCAGCAGATAATATTCCTTAAAGAGTTGGGATTAAGATTAGAAGATGTAAAAGATATTATTGAAAGACCTAATTATAATCCTGCAGGAGTAATTAAATATCAATTAGATAAAGTTAAAGAAAAAATTAAAATAGAGCAGGAATTATGTGAGGAACTTGAAATACTATATAAGTTTCTTAAGGGCAATAAGGATGTAGATTTAGAAAAGTTTATAGAAGTAATACAATTGATGCAAGTAGGAGTGTATAATCATTTTACGGAAGAACAAATAGGGAAGATGAAAAATATACGAAGAAGCTTCACAGATGAAGAACAGGAAAAAATGCAAAAAGAATGGACTGATTTTATAAATAGGCTTCAAAGATGTTATGATAATAATACACAGTTTGAGGATGAAGAAGTTAAAAAACTTGTGCATATTTGGAGAAATGCTGTGGATAAGATTACAAATAAAGATAAGGAAATAGTAAAAGCAGCTGAAAACTTTCACGGTGAAAATCCAGACAGTCCTATAAGCTTTGGTATGACAGGAGAATTGTATAGATATTTACAGAAAGCAATAGAGAAAAATAAATAATAAAAGCATATCTATGTTTAGATATGCTTTAAATGCGTTATAAGTAAATTTTTATACATGATACCCATTGTATTTATAATAGTTACTTTATATATTTATCATAAACTAAAAGCATTAACTTGTAAAGGAAAAGCTAAAAACAGTGTGAAAGAGTTAAGTTTATACCATAGATTCTATATGGGAGTATAGGGAACTGCTTAAAACTTAAAAATGAGGTTTTATTTTTAATGAATATTTATTTAAAATATAGTATCCAAAGGCAAATAAGTATATTAGAAATGGAGTGTGTAATATGGCAGCTATAGAACATCCCGACTATAATGAGGAGTTAACTAGACTTAACTATACACTGGAATATTTAAATAATTATAATAGCAATATTAAGAATGAAAAAGAAAGAGTAGATAAAGAAGTTAGTTATGGTTGGAAAAACTTTAATATGGATAATCCAGACCAGTTTAATGCATTAGTAACTAATAAAATTCTCAAAGGTAATTTAGAACAAAAGCTAAGAAATTTAGATAAAAGTCTCAGTAAACCCTATTTTGCAAGAGTAAACTTTAGAGAAAATGGCAGTAGAGAAATGCAGAGTTTATACATTGGTAAAGTTTCACTTCTTAGAGAAGAGGACCAAGAACCTATAATTGTAGATTGGAGAGCTCCTATAGCTACTTTGTATTATGAAGGAAGATTAGGAGAAGCTGGCTACTCAAGTGATGATGAATATATAAGCGGAAATATAAGTTTAAAGAGGCAATACACCATAGAAGAGGGGAAGCTAAAAGAGATTTATGATAGTGACATAACAACAAGCGATGACTTTCTTCAAGCAGCTTTAGGAGGAAGTAAGGATAGCAGGCTTAAGGATATAGTTTCAACTATACAAGCTGAACAAAACAAAGTGATAAGAGCAGATATGTGGAAACCGCTTATAGTTCAAGGAGCAGCTGGTGGAGGAAAAACCACTTTGGCACTTCATAGAATAGCATATCTTTTATATAACAATGAGAAAACTTTGGATCCAAGTAGTTTTATGATTATGGCACCAAGTAGATTTTTTCTAAGCTATATATCTGAAGTACTACCAGAGTTAGGAGTAGAGAATGTTTATCAAACTACCTTTGAGGATTTTGCATTAAAAATTATAGGTAGAAAAATAAAGATAAATAATTATAATGAGAAATTAGCAGATCTTATAAACAATAAAAATTTAAATGATAGAAATAACTTAATAAAAAGTTTGTCAGCTTTTAAATCTTCTTTAACATTTAAGAAAATCATAAAAGACTATATAGAGATTATTGAGAAAAACTTTATGCCGAATGAGGATTTTAAGATTAAATCATTTGTACTATTAAAACATGAAGAAATCAGAAACTTATTTATTAACAGCTACTCTAATTTGCCATTAGATAAAAGAGTAAAAGAAATTAGAAAAACTCTTACCAACAGTATTAAGAGTAAAAAAAATTCAATTCTTGAAAGTATTGAGGCTGAATATGATAAGAAAATAGATAGAGTAAGAATGAATATGGAGGATTCACAAAAAAGAAGAAAAATTATCATTGAGTTAGCAGATGAAAGGGATTCTATACTATGTGATATAAATATTAAGTCCAAAACTATAGTTAAAGAGTATATATCAAAGATTAAAAGGAATTCCCCAATAGATTATTACAAAAAACTTATTAATGATAAAGAATTATTTAACCAGTTATGTAGTAAATATGTGGATGAGAACTTAGCTGAAAATACTAGACTAGAGACTTTAAAGAATTTAAGTAAAGATCATATAGAAATAGAAGATCTTTCACCAGTTATGTATATTAAGTACAAAGTAAGCGGGCTTGATGAAAAGTTAGATATAAGGCATGTAGTAATAGATGAAGCACAGGATTACAGTGAGTTTCAGTTAGATTTAATAAGAGAAATTATAGGGGGAAGTTCATTCACTATATTGGGGGATTTATGCCAAGGAATTTATTCCTATAGGGGAATTAGTAACTGGCAGAACGTCTCTGATAAGATTTTTGGGGAAGATAGCTATTCAATGCTAACATTAGAACAGAGTTATAGGACAACAATCGAGATAATGGAAGGTGCCACTTCAGTAATAAAATCGTTAAAGGATATAACGCTTCCATTAGCTAAACCTGTTATTAGGCATGGAGAGAAAATAGCTATAATTGAGATAAATTGCATGAATAAAGTCATAGAGGATATACATTATAAGTTATCAAATGAACTAAAGGTATTTAAATCAGCTGCTATCATATGTAAAACTATAGAGGAGTGTAGGGTGATGGAGCAGGAGTTGAAAAATTATTCTTTAGAGTGCGGATTAATAACAGGAAATGAAGAAGAGTACAATGGTGGAGTAGTTATAGTTCCTTCATATTTATCAAAAGGTCTTGAATTCGATGTAGTAATTATAGCTAATGCTAATAAGGAGTCATATAAGACGGAAGAATTAGATGCTAAACTATTATATGTTGGGATGACCAGAGCACTCCATAAGTTATATATTTATTCCCTTGGAGAAAAGTCGGAAGCTTTTGATAGTATGATTTAATAGATAAAAAAGCTGTCACACTAACTATTTGGTAAAACTAGTATGACAGCATAATCTTTATCTATTTTGCACTTAAAGCAACTATATTTAATAAGCTCCAAGGTTTGTTAAAGTGTGGTTGGAAGAAGAAATCAACAAATGCTAACTCATCTATAGTCATTTTGTTTTGAATAACAACAGACATTGTATTCATTAATTGAGTTAAATCTGTTTTAGATATGATTTGAGCACCAAGTATTACTTCTGATTCCTCGTCATAAACAACTTTTACAGTTGCTGAGTCAAATGTAGGCATAAACTCAGGTCTATAGTTATCTGTAGCTGATACTGTTTTTACTTTTAGTCCAGCAGCTTTAGCTGAAGCTTCTGTAAGACCAGTTGAAGCTATATTATAGTCATAGATTTTTATTCCTGAAGTTCCTTGAGTGCCCATATATTTAGTAGTAGGTTCTACTAAATTTCTACCTATTAAAGTACCCATTCTAACTGCATTTGTAGCAAGAGGGATATATTCTCTTTTTCCTGTTGGGTTATAAACTATTGAAGCACAGTCTCCAGCAGCAAATATACCTTCTTTACTTGTTCTCATATATTCATCTACTATTATTGCTCCGTTTGGAAGCATATCTAACTTATCTTTAAATAGGGCTGTACTTGGTCTAAATCCAATACACAGAATTACAAGATCAGCTTCATATTCACCTTTATTAGTTATAACTTTAGTTACTTTACCATCTTTTCCTTCAAATTTACTTACAGTTTCTCCTAAAGCTAGTTTAATTCCATGGTTTCTAAATTCATCTTCAGCAGTATCTGTAAATTCTTTATCAAGATATTTGCTTAAAACTCTATCCATACCATCTATTAAAGTAACTTCTTTACCGTTCATTTCGAAAGCTTCTACAAGCTCTACACCTATATAACCAGCTCCTACAACAACTATTCTATTAGCTGATTTAGCTTTTTCTATAATTGTATTTGAATGAGCATAATTTTTTGAAAGAAGTATATTGTCTAAATCTATTCCTTCAATATTAGGTACTATTGGCCATGAGCCTGTAGTAATTATTAATTTATCAAAATTATCCTCAAACTCTTCTCCAGAAGTTAAATCCTTAACTTTTAAGATTTTATTATCTACATCAATATCTAAAACATCATGAGACATCTTAGTTTTAACTCCAAGTTCCGCTAAAGCCTCTGGTGAACTATAAAATAATCCTTGAGGATCTTTAACCACTCCACCTACATATAATGCTATTCCACAAGATAGAAAAGAGATGTTGTCATTTCTTTCGTATACTGTTATTTCTGCATCAGGATGTTTTTTTGCTGTATTCACTATTGCAGCTGTACCTGCATGAGTACAACCTATAACTGCTACCTTCATATAAAATTACCTCCAAAACAATAAATATATTTTATTTACAAATAATCATTCTCTATAAATAATATTTTAACAAAGTATTGTTAAAAAATCTATATATTTTTTTATTTTTTTCTTAAATTTAAATTGTATACCATAAAAATATTATCTATAGCAAAACTTAACAGGGATAGTTTCATAAGCTTTTCAAAAGATAGATAAGGAGGTGATTTTAATGACTCAAAAACTTGGTAAAAATAATAAAACTGGAGAAAAATCTTATTATAGAAATAAAAATAATAAATCAGCAGCAAACCCTGTAAACACAGATGAAGATAAAGATATGAGTAAACCTGTTAGAGGACTACCTAAATAACCGCATTAATTAAAAATGAATTCTACAAGGCGCAAGTGGTGCCTTGTTTTTTTATAAAAACAATTAACTTTTTTTCTTTTTAAATGTTTTTCTTTTTAAATGTTTAAATGTTTAAATGTTTAACTTTTTAACTTTTTAACTTTTTAAGCATTTAACTTTTTATTAAACATAATCTTAACAAGAATGACTTTAATGAGGCTTGGGAAGAAGCCTCTACAGGATTAAGGTGTTTAACTTTTTATTAAACATAATCTTTTAATGAATTTAATGGAGCATTCCTGCGGAATCTCCTACAGCAATAATGTGCACTTCTATTCGGTGGACGCGGTTCTAAGCGTCAGTCTAATCCTTCTTTAATGAATTAGGATAAAATGACTTTGATGAAGGCTGAGGAACACCTTCTACAGGTCAGAAGAGCTTAACTTCTTAATAAACATAATTGTCAATCAATGAATCTAATGAGGCTTGAGAAGAAGCCTCTACAGTAATAAGGTGTTTAACTTTTTATTAAACATAATCTTTTAATGAATTTAATGGAGCATTCCTGCGGAATCTCCTACAGCAATAAGGTGTTTAACTTTTTATTAAACATAATCTTAAAAAGAATGATTCTGATGAAGCCTGAGAAACGGCATCTACAGTAATTTTGGGTGAGATTTTTCCAAATAATTAACAAAATGGTGATGTATAGTTACCTAATTTTAGGGTATAATATAGGTGGTTCTAAATAATACTATTAGGAGGATTTTTATGGAGAATACAATGTTTTGTTATCAGTGTGAGCAAACTATGGGTGGTAAAGGCTGTACTAAGTCAGGGGTTTGTGGTAAAACTCCAGAGATAGCTAATCTTCAAGATCTACTTATCTATCAGTTAAAGGGAATATCTTGTTATGCTAAGAAAATCATGGAGCAAGAAAAAAAGATAGATAAGAGTATAGTTTCTTTTGTTGAGAATGGATTGTTTACAACTTTAACTAATGTTAATTTTGATGCAGAAGTTCATGTAAAACTGTTACAAGAATCACAAAGTATAAAGGAAAGACTTAGGGATGAAGCTCCAGAGGGGGAATATCCTGATCAATGTACTTATAATTTAAGTGAAACAAAAGAAGAGATGTTAAAAGATTCTGTAAAGGCAGGCATTATGTATGATCAAAGTCTTGATGCAGATATAAGATCATTAAGATCCACTATATTATATGGATTAAAAGGCGTAAGTGCTTATGGCCATCAAGCAAGATATTTAGGTTATCACAGTGATCAGGTTGATGAGTTTTATTTTAAGGGATTAGAGGCAACGACAAATGATAATCTAAGTCTTGAAGACTTGATCAGAATGGCTATGAGAACTGGAGAGATAAGTGTAGAAGTAATGAGAACTTTAGATGAAGCTAATACTACTACTTATAAGAATCCATCACCACATAAGGTAAATGTAAATAAGGTTAAAGGACCATTTATTATTGTTTCAGGACATGATTTAAAAGATTTAGAGATGTTATTAGAACAAACTGAAGGAAAAGGAATAAATATATACACTCATGGGGAAATGATACCAGCTCATGGATATCCTTCATTAAAAAAATATAAACATTTAGTAGGTAATTTTGGTGGAGCATGGCAGAATCAACAAAAAGAGTTTGATAATATACCAGGATGTATTTTGATGACTACTAACTGTTTAATGAGACCAAGAGAAACTTACAAAGATAGAATATTTACAACAAATGTAGTTGGATGGGATGGTATAAAATTTATTCCGACTAAGGATGATGAAACAAAAGACTTTAGTGAAATAATAGAGAAAAGCTTAGAGTTAGGCGGATTTAAAGAAGATGAAGAGAAGAAAGAAATATTAGTAGGCTTTGGACACCATGCAACCTTATCTCATGCAGAGAAGATAGTTGAGGAAGTTAAGGCGGGAAATATAAGACATTTCTTCTTGATTGGTGGATGCGATGGAGCAAGACCAGGAAGAAACTACTATACTGATTTTGCTAAGATGGTACCAAATGATTGCATAATTCTTACTTTAGCTTGTGGCAAATATAGATTTAATAAATTAGATTTTGGTACAGTTTCAGGACTTCCAAGACTACTAGATGTAGGTCAATGTAATGATGCATATTCGGCTGTTAGAATAGCTACAGCTTTAGCAGATGCTTTTGATACAGATGTAAACTCACTCCCTTTAACTATTGTACTTTCTTGGTATGAACAAAAGGCTGTTGCTGATCTTTTAGCATTATTATCTTTAGGTATAAAGGGAATGTACCTTGGACCAAGTTTACCAGCATTTTTATCTCCTAATGTTCTACAATACTTAGTTGATACATTTAATATAAAACCAATAAGTACAGCAGAAGAGGATTTAAAAAGTTCATTAAATCAAATCTGTTAACATAAGTAGTAAGATACTGTTAAAATTTTGTTTTAGCAGTATTTTATTTTTTCTAAAATAAATATAATGAAAGTGAGGTTTTTATGGACTTTGAAGTGTTCATTTTAATTAATAATTTATATTTAAAAAAAATTTATATTAAAATAAAAAGGTATATAGAAAAAATATATGCCCAATGGTATAATTTAGGGAATAAGAATAAAAGATGTTACATAATAGGATTTCGTATACTTACTGGGGAGGATTGTCAATGGATCTTGTGGCTGCGTTATCATTATTAACTTTCATAATATATGTATTTATAGGCGTGCATACCTTTAAGTCAAGCACTAGTTCAGCAGAAACTAAGCTGTTTTTATTGTTATGCTTAAGTTTATCTATATGGTCCCTAGGATATTTTTTAGGAAATATTCCAACCTTTTTTGCATCAGAACCGCTAATGAAGCTAGCTGCTATAGGGTGGTGTACTTTTACAACATTTGTTCTTCATATTGCATTAAGATTTACTAATAATAAGCTTTTTAAGAATAAACTTCTACAAGTACTTTTATATGTACCATCTATTTTCCTAATATACGTTAGAGTATTTTTACATTGGGAAGGTATAAGTTCAACTGACTCTATTTATGTTATTTTTTCGTTAGTTAATACTATTTATAATATATCTTATCAATCTCTTTCACTGATTGTGATAGCTATATGGGGTAAAAGACAATTGGAACTTAATAAAAAGAGACAAGCTGTTATTGTAGTTTCTAGTAGTGCAGCATCTTTTGGAATTAATTTTTTGTCCGAGGCTGGAATACTGCCAGCTATGGGACAATTTTATGCTTTAATAATGGTTTTAGGAATTTATTATGCAATAATTAAATACAATCTTTTAAAAATACCTTCAGATATTTTGTTTGATGAAATCTTAGCTGAAATGATGGATTTATTTTTTCTTGTATCGCCTTCAGGTGAAATAATAGAAATAAATAAAAGAACTGTTAGTTTACTTGGTTATTCTGAGCGTGAAATTTTGAATATGAGAATAGAAGATTTATTTAGCGAAAAGGACACAGTTAAAAAGATAGTTCTAGAGTCACCCTATGACAAACATATATATCTGGAACTTAATTGCATAACAGCATTAGGAAAACAAATTCCTATGGATGTTTCTTGTAAAAAAATAATTGATGAAAAAAGTAAAAAAGTAATAAGTACTGTTATTATTGGACATGATATAACCCTTACTAAGGAACTTGAATATGAGTTACATGTACATGAGGAAATAGAAGAAAAACTAAAAGTAAGTGAAGAAAAATTTCGTGTAATGTTTAGTGAACACTCAGCTATAATGCTTTTAATAGATCCTGAAAATTTAAATATTTTTTCCGCTAATGCTTCAGCTCAAAGGTTTTATGGATATGATCAGGAAGATTTTGAAAAAATGAAAATTACTGATCTAAATGGAGCTGAGAATTTAGGTAACTCAGATATAGGTAATAATCTTAAAAATATATTAGACAAAAGTGTAACTGTAATTGAGACAACACATAGACTATCTAACGGGGAAATGAGAAATGTAGAGGTTCACCCGTCTCCAATTAAGGGCGGAGATAAGATTATGGTTTTTGCAATTATCCATGATATTACAGAAAGAAAAAAAGCAGAAGAATATATAACTTACCTAGCGTACCATGACGCACTAACAGGATTAGTAAATAGAAAGTATTTTGTTGAAACCCTAGAGGAAGAGCTAAGACTTCAAGTTAATGATCCCAAAAAATTAGCACTTATATTTTGTGATTTAGATGAATTTAAATATATTAATGATACTTTTGGACATGGTGCTGGGGATTTTGTTTTGTGTGAAGTTGGAAACAGAATTAAAGATTGTATTAAAGGTGAAGGAATTGTTGCTAGGTTAGGTGGAGATGAGTTTGCAATAATATTATTTAATATAGAAAATTATATGGATGCAGAAAAGTATATATATAAAATAAATGGAAGACTACAAATTCCAATGAAGATAAACGGTAATAAATTAAATATAAGAGCTAGTATGGGGATAAGTGTTTTCCCTGATGATGGTACAAGCGTAGATGATTTATTAAAGAATGCAGATAGGGAAATGTATTCAGTAAAAAGAAAAAATTATGAGAATGTAAATAATTAGTTAGGTAGAGCATATTTTTATGCTCTATTTTTTATTGTATAGGAAAGTGTATTCTTCCTATGCAATAAAAAATGCAAGGGGTGCAGGGGAGGTTGTGCTCCCCGCCTCTTAAGGAGGGCATAAAGATTAATAATCTTTATGTGCTACAGAGCCAAGTTAAGAGGTCTCAGACACGCAGTGTCGTCGAAGGGTTAAAGACCTAAATGGTCTTTAACGGGTCTACCCAGGCCTGAAAGGACATAGGGTTCCCTAGCGAAGTGGCGTAGCCACCTTTTTATGCTACTGAATAATAAAAATATTTAATAGGACAAGAATTGAATTATTTAATTGATACAAAAAGTGGATAAAAATTAATGAAATACTACCAAATAGAATGAAATATTAATATATATTTAACAAAGTTTAAGTAAATAAATTATAGTAATAATTAGTGTTTATTGACAATTGAATAAGTTGTGAATAATATAACTATATATCATATTAAGTCTATAGGAATTATTAATTAATACTAGACTGTGAAAAGGTGGTAAATTCATGGTTATTAACTGGAATTTTATTGTTGAAAAAATACCATTGTACCAACAAGCAGCGATATTGACTTTAAAGCTTGCTTTTTGGGGAATATTAGGCTCATTTATCATTGGGATAATATGTAGCGCTATAAATTATTACAAGGTTAAGGGTTTAAATATAGTAGTAAAAGCATATATAGAGCTTTCACGTAATACACCGTTGTTAATCCAATTATTTTTCTTATATTACGGATTAACAAAATTAGGATTAGTTTTAAGTGAAAATACCTGTGGAATAATAGGACTTTCTTTCTTAGGGGGAAGTTATATGGCGGAAGCTTTTAGAGGTGGAATAGAAGCAGTAAGTAAAACGCAACTTGAATCGGGTATGAGTATAGGACTTTCTAAGTTTCAACTTGCAAGATATGTTATACTTCCTCAAGCTTTTTCTGTAAGCATACCAGCTATAGGAGCAAATTGTATATTTTTACTTAAGGAAACATCTATTTTAGGAGCTATAGCTATAGTTGATCTAATGAACGTTACTAAAGATTTAATCGGAATGTATTATCAAACTGTAGAATCACTACTAATGTTAGTAGTATCTTACCTAATAATACTCTTACCATTATCTTTATTTTTAACCTGGCTAGAAAGGAAGGTAAGATATGCTGAATTCGGGTCTTAGTGTTATTTTTGATGGAATGAACTTTACAAGATTACTTGGTGGATTATTAGTTACAGCAAGAATTGCATTTATATCAATAGTTATAGGTTCTGTATTAGGAATAATTTATGGATTAGTTATGACTTCAAAATCTAAGGTTGTTAGAGTTATTTGCAGGTTTTATTTAGAACTTTTTAGGGTAATTCCAATCCTTGTTTGGTTATTTATATTTTATTTTGGAGTAACAAGCGTATTAAATATACATTTAGAGGGTGAACTTATTTCAATAATTGTTTTTAGCTTATGGGGAGCAGCAGAGATGGGGGATATTGTTAGGGGTGCGTTAGAATCTCTACCTAAACATCAGACAGAATCGGCTAAGGCATTAGGGCTTAACTTCTTTATGTTATATAGATATGTTCTTATACCTCAAGCTGTAAGAAGAATGCTTCCGGGTGCTATAAATTTAGCTACAAGAATGGTTAAAACTACTTCTTTAGTAGTACTTATAGGTGTTATTGAAGTAGTAAAAATAGGACAACAGGTCATAGAAGTTTCAAGGTTCAAAGTTCCAACAGCATCTTTTTGGGTTTATGGATTTATATTCATATTATATTTTATAATATGCTACCCATTATCCATATTATCTAAAAAGTTAGAAGCCAAGTGGAATAACTAGGGGGAATTAAAGTGGTTAAAGATAGTAAAGAGATATTACTAGAAATAAGTAAATTAAATAAAGGATATGATGGGAAACAAATATTGAAGGATATTGATCTTGAGATAACAAAAGGTGAAGTAGTGGTTATTTTAGGACCATCAGGATGTGGAAAAAGTACACTATTAAGATGTATTAACGGTCTTGAGGAAATACAAGGCGGGGAAATAAGGTTAGATGGTAATAACCTTATAGATAAAAATGTTAATTGGGGAGAAGTTCGTCAAAAGATAGGTATGGTATTTCAAAATTACGAACTATTTCCTAATATGACAGTTATAGAAAATATATTACTAGGACCTACAAAGGTACAAAAAAGAGATAAAAACGAGGTTTTAGAGCAAGCTAAGCAGTTATTAGAGAGAGTTGGATTAGCTGATAGAATGAATTCTTATCCAAGACAGCTTTCAGGTGGACAAAAGCAAAGAATAGCTATTGTAAGAGCCTTATGTATGAATCCTGAAATAATGCTTTTTGATGAGGTAACAGCATCTTTAGATCCAGAAATGGTTAGAGAAGTTTTAGATGTTATGTTAGGGCTTGCAAAACAAGGTATGACCATGGTTATAGTAACTCATGAAATGGGATTTGCTAAAGCTGTTGCTGATAAGATTGTATTTATTGATAAAGGGAATATTCGTGAAGAAACTACTCCAGAAGAGTTTTTCACAAATCCAAAGACTGAACGCGCAAAGCGCTTTCTAAATATATTTCAATATTAAATAAAAGAGGGGATGAATAATAATGAAAAGTATTAAAAAAATTTTAGCAGCTGTAATTACTGGAACTGTTTTATTGGGGGCTTTTGCAGGTTGCAGCAAATCAGCGCCAGCAAATGATTCAAATAAATCTTCTATAGAACAAATAAAAGCAAACGGAAAAATAAGAATAGGTGTATTTAGTGATAAGCCACCATTTGGTTATGTAGATTCTAATGGTAAAAACCAAGGATTCGACGTAGTAATAGCTAAAAGATTTGCAAAAGATCTTTTAGGAGATGAATCAAAGGTTGAATTTGTTTTAGTTGAAGCAGCTAACAGAGTTGCATACTTAGAATCAAATAAAGTAGATATAATAATGGCTAACTTCACAGTTACAGATGAAAGAAAACAAAAAGTAGATTTTGCTAACCCTTATATGAAGGTTTCTCTAGGAATTGTATCTCCAGATGATGCACCTATAACATCTGTTGATCAATTAAAAGGTAAAAAACTTATTGTCAACAAAGGAACTACAGCAGAGGATTATTTCACAAAAAATCATCCAGAAATAGAATTATTAAAGTTTGACCAAAACACAGAAACTTTTGAAGCTATGAAAGATAAACGTGGAGCAGGTTTAGCACATGATAATACAGAAGTTCTTGCTTGGGCGAAATCAAATCCAGGATTCACAGTGGCTCTTCCATCTTTAGGTGGGATAGATTCAATAGCTCCAGCTGTTAAAAAAGGTGATACAGAGTTATTAAATTGGATAAACTCAGAACTTGAAACTATAGGAAAAGAGAACTTTATACACAAGGCATATGAAGAAACTTTAAAACCAGTTTATGGTGATTCAGTTAGTCCAGATGAGCTTGTTGTAGAGGGTGGAAAGTTAAAATAAGGCATATTTATGGGACTGTAGGGCTAATTATTTAGTACTACAGTCCTGTTTTTTCTATATATTAACTTCTCTCTCAGGGATCTTAGATTTTATGGCTTTTTCAATTTCTTCTAAGGCTCTGTTATCCTTTGGATCAATAAATAAACAGGTATAACCGCTTTCGCCAGCTCTTCCAGTTCTTCCTATTCTATGTATATAGCTCTCAGGAGTTTCAGGAATATCATAATTATATATGTGGGAAACCCCGCTTATATCTAATCCTCTAGCAGCTACATCTGTAGCAATTAGGTATTGAATATCAGCATTTCTAAAAGATTTCATGATTCTCTCACGTTTTGATTGTAATATATCACTATGTAATTTTACGCAATTATATCCACGTTGGTGTAGAGCCAGCTCAAGTTCATCAACTCTTCTTTTAGTTCTGCAAAAGATTATAGCCATAAACGGATTATCTTCATCAAGAACTTTGCATAGAGCATCTTTTTTTCTTCTATCTACGGTTTTAACAACAAACTGCTTAATAGAATCTAGAGTAACATCTTTTTTCTGTACTGAAATTATTAATGGGTCAATCATATATCTATATGCCAGTTTTTTAACATCAGAGTTTATAGTAGCAGAGAAGCAGATAGTTTGACGTTTTTTAGGCGTTTCTTTAATTATAGTTTCAACTTCGTTCTTAAATCCCATTAAAAGCATTTGATCTGCTTCATCTAAGATAAAAGTCTTAAGTTTACTAAGATCAATACTTTTTCTCTCAATGTGATCAAGGAGCCTACCAGGAGTTGCTATAATTAAATGAATATTCTTTTTCAATTTTTTTAGTTGAGATCCAATGTCTTTACCGCCATAGGCAGATAAAACATTTATATTTTTAACCTCTTTTAGCTTATTAACTTCTTCAGCTATCTGTATAGCTAATTCTCTAGTAGGCGTAAGTATTAAAGCTTGAGTTGACTGTAATTCAGGGGATATATTCTCTAATATAGGCAGTAAAAAAGCGAGAGTTTTTCCAGTGCCAGTTTGAGCTTCACCTATTACGTCCCTACCTTGTTTTATATAAGCTATGCTGCTTTTTTGAATTTCGGTAGGTTCTGTAATACCATTTTTTCTTAATACCTTTATAATATCATCATTAATTCCTAAGTCTTTAAAGTTCATAATTCATTCTCCCTTTATATTTTATGGGTCTAGTTAAGTTTAAAGGCTTTAGTGAATTATATCAAGAGCTCTTTTGAACTTTGAGTTTGCTATTAAAACGCATAAATACAATTAAAGGAATAATAACAAAGTTTATAAGTGCTACAAATTCATAATAATTAAGAAGTTTAAAAAGTATGAAAGAATTTTTAGAAGAAATATAAGCGCATATAAACACTAGGAAACTAATAGCGTAGATAGAATAAGATACGTATTTTTCCCTTATATTAAAGTTTCTTAAAAGCAGTACTAATGAATAAAAGGTGATGATATATTTAAGAAGCCATCCACCAACTATTTGAAGCATTACATAAAGTTCTCCAAATTCTAAAAATTGCAGATAGCTCACCTGTTGAGTTTGTAGGAGCTTAGGATAATTCATAGTAATTGCTAAATCAGGAGTAAAGGTCATTAATATACCTGAGATAGCCAATATCTGCATTTGTATAACAAATAGTAAAGCTACCACAACATATCTAGTCATTCTACTTTTTCTATCACTTATTTTATTTAAATATGGAAGGGTTATGCAGACTGAACCATATAGCCCTAAGGATTTAAGAATAGAAATAAAAAAACCAGAGGTGAGACCATGTTCAAATATAGGAAATAGAAGCTTTACATCTTTATATTTTGTAGTTAATATTGAAAGATTTATTCCAGCAATAATTATAAGTAAAATTCCTATTATAGATATAGTGACAATAGAAACTAAATCCTTTTTTATTGTGTATATAGCTGGGATAACAAAAAACAATAATAAGTACCATTTTGGAGTTTCAAGGAGCATGTTTTGGTGCATTGAGTCTGCTTCAATAGAAGCACTTTCAATCAATGTAAAAAAAAGTGTAAACATAAATAAAATAATTACTATATTACCTAGATTAGTACCTAGAGCTTCTCTATATATCTTAATTAAATTATAGTCTGATTTCTTTTTCCATATCTTGATTATATATAAAAAAACTATAAAAATTATAATAGATGATATTATTACACCTATCCATGTATCCCTTAATCCGTCGCGTATAAAAGTTGTAGGATAAGTTTTTAAAGAGACTATTGATACTCCTAGTATTAAGAAAATAAAATGTTTTGGCGAAAATTTATCCATAAAAGAGCATCCTCCTAAAATTATGGTTAACCTAGAAATAATTACATATACTTATTATCTTCGAAATAGGGAATATTATTACATATTAAATAGAAAAGTTTAAAAGGTGATGAACTATGGGAGTTTCATATATTGAATATGTAAGAGAACGCTTGAACAATACCTTTGATGTAAAATATAGAGAAATTAAGTGGCATGATAATAATATCTACATTGTTTATATAGAAAGCTTATGTGATTCCAAGTTTATAAGTGAATATATAATTGCACCAATTATGACAAGAGGAGAAGAATACCACAATGTAGATGACATAAAGGGAAGAGTTATAGTATCCAATTCAATAGCAGAGGTAAAAGGTAAAGAAGAGATTATAACTAGTATTTTAACTGCTAATGCTGTAATAATTTTTGATGATATTAATAGATGTTTATGCTGTGAGGTTAAAGGTTTTCCTAAAAGATCTATTGATATTCCCATTACAGAAACAGTAATAAAAGGACCAAGAGAAGGTTTTTCAGAGAATATCCAAGATAATATATCAGCTATAAGAAGAAGGATTAAAAGCGCTAACTTGAAAATAGAAAGTGTTATTCTTGGAAAGGAATCAAAAACTACTGTTGCAATTTTTTATATGGAAGATAAAACGCCAGAAGAACTTATAAAGACAGTAAGAGACAAAATAAATGATATAAGCAGAAATTTTAAAGATGAGTTTATTTTTGATATTTCTTCTATAGAAGAAGGGTTGAGGAATAAAGGAACTCCTTTTGATACTATTGGCTACACTGAGAAGCCAGATGTTGCAGCATCAAAGATATCAGAAGGAAGAGTTTTAGTAATGGCAGATGGGGGTAGTTTTGCAATAACCGCACCGTACTTTTTTATAGAAAACTTCCAAACCACTGATGACTATACACTAAATAAATTTATGGCGAATATAGCAAGATTTTTAAGGTGGTTTTCATTTGGGATATCTACTTTACTTCCAGGAATATATATAGCCTTAGTTACCTATCACTTTAAACTTGTACCCTCAACATTTTTACTTAGAATGGCTGTATTTAGAGCTGGAGTACCAGTCCCAACAGTGGTAGAACTACTGTATATGATTATATTCTTTCAAATTATAAGAGAGGCCGGTGTCAGACTTCCTCAACCAATAGGGCCCACATTAAGTATAGTAGGAGCACTTATATTAGGAGATGCGGCAGTGAATTCTGGATTAGCATCACAAGTTACAGTTGTTGTTGTAGCGATTACTTCTATAGCATCATATTTGGTTCCTAAGGTTTATGTAGCAATCTTCACTTGGAATATTTTGATAATAATATTTTCAGCTTCTTTGGGATTACCAGGATTTTACATAAGCTTTGTATTATTTGTGTCTCATTTAGCTAGTTTAACTAGTTGCGGGTATCCGTATCTGTATCCATTAGGAACATTAAAAAGCTTTAAATATAAAGATGTTATATTTAGAGGGGATTTAGATAAAATATCATCTAATATATTCTCTGAGGAGGATTAGAATATGAAGAAGTTAATATGCATTTTTATGGTAATAGCTACAACTTTAAATGTAGGATGTTTTAATTATAGAGACATGAATAAATTATTATTTTCATTAGCAACTATATTAGATGTGGATACTTCTGGAGATATAATTTTATATGGAGAGTTTTTTAAAACCCATAGGTATGGAGAAGAAAAAATGGGAAGAGAAGATAGAGTTATAATTAAGGGAAGGGGAGAAACCCTTTTAGATGCTTTTTATGATATAAATACACTTACAGGTTCTCCTGTGGCCTACGATGTTAATAGAGTTCTAATATATACTGAGAGAGCTGCAAGGGCTGGTATGGATATCTTGGTAGATTCTTCATTAAGAAATCAAAGACCAACATTAAGAGAGTTTATGTTCATATATTGCGGTAATCCAGAAGATCTAGTAGATATCCAAATAAGGGATGAAAACTTTATAGGATTATTTCTTGATAATAGTATGATATATCAAGGTAAGTTATTGAATATAGCAAGACTTAGACTTGATGAATATTCAAATAATAGGCTCATGGGAAGCCGAGTCAATATAATGCCTATTATAAAAACAAGTGAGGAGAGTAAAAGAGATCGACTTGAATTTAGTGGTGCAGCTATTATAAGTGATGATAAAATGATAGGAAGACTGGAAAAAGAGGAAGTAGAGGCATATAAATTTCTTATGAATGATATTAAACTTGGAGCTATAATAACTAAAAATCCTATGAATGAAGGTAAGGTTATATCACTAGATATATTAAAAGGCTCCACTAAGAAATCTCTTAAGTATAATGGAGATAGAATAGAATGTGACTTTAAAATTAATGTTAGGTCATCTTTAGAGGAGGCGCAAAAGGGTATAACATTAACAAATGATAATATTAGAAAGCAGGTAAAAGAATCAGCAGAAAAAACTGTAAAGGATAGGTGTGAAAATCTATTAAGAAAATGTAAGGAAGAAAATATAGACATCTTAAATATACAAAGAGAGCTAGAAGTTGAATATCATGGGCTTAATATTGAAAACATAATGGATAAAGTAGATTTTAATTTAGACATAAATATAGATATAGAAGGAAGTCAGGTAATTAATGATTCAAAATAGCAGGAAAGATAGCTTAAGATTTATATAATAAAAGATAATTTTGGAGCCATAGCAAAACTAAATATGCTAGTTTTGCTATGGCCCCTTTTGAGTATAATTAAATAATATATAATTACAAAAATAATTTAAGAATTAGAACAGTCCTCATCACAAATATTATATTTGATATCATAATCGAAATAATCATTTTTATAGGCCCAATCACACATCATTCCAAGAATAGGGATAACCTCTTTGCCACTATTCGTTATGGAGTACTCAACCTTTGGAGGAACTTCAGGATAAATCTTTCTCACGATTAAGTGATTTTCCTCTAATTCTCTTAATTGTTTAGTTAATATTTTATGTGTAATATCAGGAATAAAATGTTGAATTTGAGTAAATCTTAAAGTTCCGGATTTAGATAAAAACCATAAGATTAGGGGTTTCCATTTACCACCTATAACCTCAAAAGCTACTTCAAATTCACAGGTAGCATTTTTAGTTTTATTTAGATTGTTGGGCATAAGCACCTCCTAAAGATTTAATGATAATGTATAATATTATTATACTATAAAAACTAAATTTAACATAATATAGGTATCATAAAGGATACTATCTATCAATAAAGTACATTCTTGTTTAACCTCAACTATATGTCTATACTGTATTTAATGAAATAAATAAAATATTTATTTGGAGGTGGATTTATGGACTTTAATTATCATATACCTACAAAAATTTTATTTGGGCCTGGAAAGTTAGATGAATTATCAAGGGAAAAACTTCCTGGAACAAAAGCATTAATTGTAACTACAGCAGGAAAATCAGTAAAGAAATACGGATATTTAGATAGGTTAAAGAAGATCTTATCTAGTAGAGGAATTGAATACGTTTTATTTGATAAGATATTACCTAATCCTATTAAAGCTCATGTAATGGAAGGTGCAGATATTGCAAAAAAAGAGAACTGTGATTTTGTAATAGGACTTGGAGGGGGAAGCAGTATCGACTCATCAAAAAGCATTGCAGTAATGGCAAAAAATCCAGGAGACTACTGGGATTATATATCTGGTGGAACTGGGAAAGGACTTCAAGTTAAAAATGGTGCACTTCCTATAGTTGCAATAACAACTACAGCAGGGACAGGAACAGAAGCTGATCCATGGACTGTTATAACAAAAGAAGAAACAAATGAAAAAATAGGTTTCGGTAATGAAGATACATTTCCAACCTTATCAGTAGTTGATCCAGAACTTATGCTAACAGTTCCTAAAAATTTAACAGCCTATCAAGGGTTTGATGCATTGTTTCATGCAACAGAAGGATATATAGCAAATATTTCAACACCTATAAGTGATGCCTATGCTTTAAAAAGTATAAAGTTAATAGCAAAATATCTTCCTATATGTGTTAATGAAGGTGATAATCTTGAGGCTCGTACACAAGTGGCTTTAGCTAATACTCTTTCAGGATTAGTTGAGTCTACATCTAGCTGTACATCAGAACATTCAATGGAACATGCGCTAAGTGCACATCATCCAGAGCTTCCTCATGGAGCTGGGTTAATTATGCTTTCAGAAGAATATTATAAGTTTTTTGCAGATAAGGCTCCCGAAAGATTCGTATCTATGGCTAAAGCTATGGGGGTTGATTTCCATTCAGTACCTAAAGAAGAACGTCCTATGATGTTTGTAGATGCCTTATTAAAGTTACAAAAAGAGTGTGGAGTTGATAATCTAAAGATGTCTGACTATGGAATAACAAAGGAAGAGATACCAGCACTAGCTAATAATGCAAGAGAAACTATGGGAGGACTTTTTAGATTAGATCCATATAAATTATCTTTAGAAGAAACCATAGAAATTATGACTAAAGCATATAAATAAAACATATAAGGATTAAGCCCAAAATCCTTATGAATAGATAAATAGAAGTTTAAGAGGAGGAATTACTATGTTATATAGAACTTATGGAAAAACTAACGAGAAGGTTTCGGCATTAGGATTTGGATGTATGAGATTACCAATCATAAACGGAGATACAACAAAAATAGATGATGAAAAGGCTATAAAGATGCTTCGTCATGCAATTGACGAGGGACTTAATTATGTTGATACTGCTTACCCCTACCACGGCACAGGAATGGGAAGAGGAGGAGAAAGTGAGCCTTTTGTTGCAAGAGCATTAAAAGATGGTTATAGAGATAAAGTTAATATAGCAACAAAACTTCCTAGTTGGTTAATAAAAACTAGAGAAGACATGGACAAATACCTTAACGAACAATTAGAGCGTTTGCAAACAGATAGAATAGATTTCTATTTAGTGCATGCACTTAGTGCAGCAACATGGGAAAACTTAAAAGAATTAGGTATAGATGAATTTTTAGATTCAGCTATAAAAGATGGAAGAATAAGATATGCTGGATTCTCTTTCCATGATAAGTTAGAAGTATTTAAGGGAATTGTGGATTATTATGACTGGTCATTTTGCCAAATACAATTTAATTACTTAGATGAGGATTATCAAGCAGGAAAAGAAGGGCTAGAATATGCTGCCAATAGAGGTTTAGGTGTTGCTATTATGGAACCTCTTAGAGGTGGAAAAATAGTTAAAAATCTGCCAGAAGCTGTTATGAATACATTTGATGAAGCAGATGTAAAAAGAACTCCAGCTGAGTGGGCACTAAGATGGGTATGGAATCATCCAGAAGTATCGGTTGTTTTAAGTGGAATGAATACTATGGAGAATGTTACAGAAAATTTAAGAGTTGCTAGCCAAGCAGAGCCAAACTCATTAACAGATAAAGAATTAGAAATAATGGATAAAGTTAAAACTGTATTTAAACAAAGGATAAAAGTTAACTGTACAGCTTGCGAATATTGCATGCCTTGCCCAGCAGGAGTAAATATTCCTAAAAACTTCACTTATTATAATGAATTTAGTTTATTTGCAACACCTGATACAGAAAAAGAACTTAAAGCAAGATATAGTTCTGTAAGAGAAGAGGAAAGAGCGTCAAAATGTGTTGAATGTGGTAAATGTGAAACTCATTGTCCACAAGCTATTAAAATTCGTGAAGAGTTAAAAAATGTTACAGAATTATTTGTTTAAATAATAAGGTATTGTCATGAAATCAGAAAAGATTTTATGACAATATTTGTGTTTAAAGAATTTGGAGGGGTTAAAATGCATATACCAGATAATTATCTAAGTCCTTCTACTTGTGCTACCTTTGGAGTAGCAATGGTACCTGTATGGAGGAGAGCTGTTATAAAAATAAAACAGGAAGTAACTAGACAAAAAATGCCTTTGCTTGGAGTGTGTGCTGCTTTTTCTTTTTTAGTTATGATGTTTAACATTCCACTTCCAGGAGGAACTACTGGACATGCTGTTGGAGCAGCCCTTGCAGCAATTTTATTAGGTCCTTATTGCGCGGTTATTTCAGTTACTATAGCATTGACTGTACAAGCCTTGTTTTTTGGAGATGGTGGGGTTTTAGCTTTAGCAGTTAACTGCTTTAATATGGCATTTATTATGCCCTTTACTGCTCACTATGTGTTCAATTTTATAAAAAGATTTATTAAAAATAAAAAAGGAGAATATATAGGAGTTTTTATAGCAGGATATGTATCTTTAAATATAGCTGCTTTATTTACAGCTATTGAATTTGGTATTCAACCAATACTTTTTAAAGATGGAGCTGGATTACCTATATATAGTCCCTATGGATTAGCTATAGCAATCCCAGCTATGATGATACCTCATTTATTAGTAGCAGGAGTTTTAGAAGGAATTATAACTACTGGTGTGTATAGCTATGTAAAGAAATTAACACCAGAAATAATATATAAGCAATCTAATAATAAAATAAAACCACTATATTTTTTAATAGGAATATTGGTTTTAGCAACACCATTAGGACTTTTGGCAACTGGTACAGCTTGGGGGGAATGGGGAGCAGAAGAAGTTCAAGAACTTGTAGGTTTTATTCCTAATGGAATGAAAAATGGTTTTAATTTCTCAGCACCAATGCCTGATTATGGATTAGAAGGTTTAAAAGAATATTTTGCATATATTCTTTCAGCTTTATTAGGAATAGCTGTAATATTTTTAATAATAAAGCTTTGGGGAAAAGTATCATATAAAAATAGTCAAAAGGTGCAAAATGATTGATGAGTGGCTTTTAGAAAAAGATAGCTATATACCTAAAGATGAAAAAAACTCGTACATTGAGAAAAGTATTTTTTCTATGGTAAAAACAGTTTCTATTATAAGAGAGAATAAGATTAAAGAGGGAATAATTTATCACATAAATCCATTAGTAAAAGTAGTTATTAGTATCTTAAGCTTAATAGCTATAGCAATAACCAGAAGTTTTATATATGTAGGTATTTTTGATATATATTTATTATCTAGCCTTTTTATGATGAATAAAAGAGACAGGATAAGGATAATCAAAATGAGCTTAATTTTTCCTATTATAACTTTCATAGCATTAATACCAGCTATTTTAATGGGGAATATATACAACAGTTTATTAATATTACAAAAGGTATTAAGTACAATAGTATTGATGAGTATTTTATCTCATACAACCAGATGGAGTGATATTAATAAAGCTTTAAAACTAATGTTTATACCGGATATATTTATTTGGATTATGGATATAACGATAAAATATATTGTACTATTAGCCGAATATTCTATTGATCTTTTATTTGCGTTAAAACTTAGATCAGTAGGAAGTTCGAAAAATAAAAATAAATTTATTTCAAGTATAGTGGGAAATGTTTTTTTAAAATCCTATAAAATGAGTGAAGAGATGTCTAGTGCAATGGAGTGTAGAGGTTTTGTAGGAGAATATAGTATATCTAAAAATTTAACATTTAAGAAATATGATTATATATATGTAATTATAAATTTAGGTTTATTTATTTTATTTATAATTAAATTCGTTTAAAACTAAGGAGAGTAGTTTATGATAAGGCTCGAAGATGTTTCGTTTAAATATAAAAATAAAGTGGCTCTAAATAAGATTGACATAAATATAGAAGAAGGAGAATCTATTGCTATTATTGGACCTAATGGAAGTGGAAAATCTACTCTTCTAAAATTGTTAAACGGAATTATTTTTGCTAGCCAAGGAAAATACTTTTTTGATGAAACTGAGATTAGTGAAGAAACAATTAAAAATAATAAATTTTCAAAGTCCTTTCATAAAAAGATTGGTTTTGTTTTTCAAAATTCTGATACCCAACTTTTTTGTTCTACAGTATTTGAAGAAATCGCTTTTGGTCCTATTCAAATGGGGTTGAGTAATGAGGATATAGAAAAGAGAGTTAGTAGTTGTTTAAGGATGCTTAATATAGAAAAAGTTAAAGATGAGCATCCCTATAACTTAAGTGGAGGAGAGAAAAAAAGGGTTTCTATAGCTAGTGTTTTAGCCTTGAATCCAGAAGTTTTAGTTTTGGACGAACCTATGAACGGAATAGACCCTAAAGGTAAAAAGTTTTTAAAAGAATTATTGATAATGTTAAATAAAAGTGGCAAGACAATAATATGTGCAACTCATGACTTTGAATATGTAGAGGGAATATTTAAACGAGGAATAGTGTTTTCAGAGAATCATAACATTATAAGGGATGATAGGTATGAGAATATTATAAAAGATAAGCAATTTCTAGAAGAGCATAACATTATATAAGTAGCATTGGAGAGGAAATTATGAAAGTATTATATTATGACTGTTTTTGTGGAACAAGTGGAGATATGCACATTGCAGCTATGCTAGACTTAGGTGTACCGCAGGAATATTTATTAAAAGAAATATCAAAACTTAAAATAGATTCTGAGTATGAAATAAAGATACAAAAAACTATAAAAAAAGGAATAACAGGTACAAGAGTTGATGTTATATTGAAAAATGGACATGCCAGTAATGATGATCACCAACATAATCATCATAGCCATACAAACATTGATGAACATCCTCATACACATCACCATCATGAGGACAATGAACATAATATGGAGCATCATCATAGAGGGTTAAAGGAAATAGAAGAGATAATCAACTCAAGTGACTTAAGTGATAATGTAAAGAAGTTAAGTATTAAAACTTTCATGAAGGTTGCAGAGGCAGAGGCGAAGGTTCATGGAAAAGATTTATATGAAGTTCATTTTCATGAAGTTGGAGCTGTAGATTCGATTATAGATATAGTAGCTTCGGCTATAACATTAGATTATTTAAAGGTAGATAAGATTATTGCATCAAGTATTCAGTTAGGTGGAGGATTTGTTAAATGTGCTCATGGGATGATACCAGTGCCAGCACCAGCAACTGTTGAGATATTAAAGGGTATTCCAGTAAAAACTGGAGTAGTAGAATTTGAAACAACAACCCCTACAGGAGCTGCTATATTAGCTGCAAATGTTCAAGAATATACAGAAAAAATAGATTTTCAAATAGACAAAGTTGCCTATGGATTAGGTCATAGAGAACTAGAAATACCTAATGTATTAAGAGTATATCTAGGGACAATAAAAGAGTCAGAAAAGACAGAAGTACAGTACATTATTGAGACAAATATAGATGATATGAATCCAGAGTTTTATGAATATATTGAAGAAAGACTTTTTTCAAATGGTGCTTTAGATGTTTATAAAACAGCTATTATTATGAAAAAAGGAAGACCAGCTATAAAGTTAAGCGTACTGGTAAGTGCAGATAAAGAAGAAGAAGTTTTAAAGATAATTTTTAAAGAAACCACTTCAATAGGGGTAAGAAAATATAAAGTTGAAAAAATAATGTTAGAGAGGAATTTCTCTAAGGTGAAAACGGCTTACGGAGATGTTACACTTAAAAATTCCTATTATAAAGGTGAATTAATAAAATCTAAACCTGAATATGAAGAGTGCAAGATTATAGCTAAAGAAAATAGTATACCACTAAAACAGGTATATGAAGAAATTTATAGGAGCTAAGAATTATGAATAAAGAAGATATAAAACACCTTCTTAAACTAGTAAAAGACAGTGAAATAGAAGTAGATGAGGCTTTAGAAAAGTTAGAGGATTTACCTTTTAAGGACTTGGATTTTGCTTTAATTGATAATCATAGAGAGCTTAGAGTTGGATATCCAGAGGTAATTTATTGCCAAGGAAAAACTGTAGAGCAAGTTAGAGATATAGTTAAATTTATGCTTACAAAGAACACAAACATATTGGGAACTAGAGCTACAGAAGAAATGTATATGGCTGTAAAAGAAATATGTCCAGAAGCTAGGTATAACAGTATAGGAAAAACTATAACTGTAGAATTGAGAAAAGAAGAAGTTACAGAAAGTTACATTGCAGTTGTTTCGGCAGGAACTTCTGATTTATATGTAGTTGAAGAGGCTGTAGAAACAGCAAAAATATTTGGAAATAGGGTTGAGAAAATTACTGATGTAGGTGTGGCTGGTATTCATAGACTTTTTGCTAAACTAGACATAATTAAGGGGGCAAAGGTGGTTATAGTAATTGCTGGTATGGAGGGAGCATTAGCTAGTGTTATTGGTGGACTTGTAGATAAGCCAGTTATAGCAGTACCAACAAGTGTGGGATATGGAGCTAACTTTGGTGGTGTTGCTGCACTTTTATCAATGCTTAATAGTTGTGCAAGTGGGGTTAGTGTTGTAAATATAGATAATGGATTTGGAGCTGCGTATAATGCCAGTATAATTAATAAACTTTAGAGATGATTAGGAGGATAATATGTTGCTAGATGAGAAATTAGAATTACTTAAAGATATAATTAGGAAAAAAGGAAGTGCTGCAGTAGCTTTTTCAGGTGGTGTTGATAGCACATTTCTTATAAGGGTAGCTAAAGAAGTTTTAGGGGATAAACTTATAGCAGTTACAGCTACTTCATCAACGTATCCAGAAAGAGAACTTAATGAAGCAATTAAGTATGCAAAAGATTTTGGGGTTAAACATATAATAATTTCCTCAGAGGAGCTTGATATAGAAGGATTTGCGAGCAATCCTAAAAATAGATGTTATTACTGTAAAAAAGAGCTTTTTACCAAAGTTAAAGAAGTTGCTTTAGAAAATGGGGTTGAATATGTTTTTGATGGATCGAATTTAGATGATAATGGGGATTATAGACCAGGAATGTTGGCAGCAAAAGAATTGTTAGTAATTAGTCCGTTAAAAGAAGCTGGATTAAGCAAAAAAGATATTAGAGATTTATCAAAGGAATATGGACTTGAAACATGGAACAAGCCTGCTTTCGCTTGTTTATCATCAAGATTTCCCTATGGAAATAAAATAACCTTACCTAAACTAAAAATGATAGATCAAGCAGAACAATTTCTACTTGATATGGGAATAAGACAGGTTAGAGTAAGACATCATGGAGAAATAGCTAGAATTGAAGTTGCACCAGAAGAGAGAGAAAAGTTCTTTAATATAGAATTTATGGACAAGATATCGTCTAAGTTTAAAGAAATAGGTTTTATATATACCACATTAGATATAGCTGGGTATAGAACTGGAAGTATGAATGAAGTTTTAAAAGAAGAAGAGAAGATAAAATTTAAGATAAATTAGGTTTATTTTTACCAACAATATACTCATTGTAATTATAGAGCTCAGAAGTTATATTATATTTAGCTTCTGAGTTTCTTTTTTCGACAAGTATTTTCCTGTGTTTTTATATAATATGATATAAATACAGGAAAAATATATCATAATTTGTCGTTTTTTGAGTTAAATGTATTTAAAAAAATGAATAATCCATGTATAATAAAAGTTGGACAACCAATTAATAATTTAATAGGGAGAGGTGTTTTTTATGAAAAAATTATTTCAATTCCTTGGAACAGTTTGTTTAAGCTTAGCTGCAATAATCACTATTGTAGGACCTGTCTCAGTAAGTGGTATAGCAGTAGAAGAAATGCCTGAGTCAATGAAAAACCAAAGATAACCTTTCATGTCCAAAATTGGAGGTGTGTCCCACCTCCAGATTTAAAAATCCCCCTAAATAAAAGGAGATAATAAATGTTATTAAATGTATTTGATACAATAACTACAATTTTTCAAGCAATTTTATTCATTTGGATGCCAAATAACATAGCTTATAGCTATAATAAAATCTCAAGAAAGAAATTTTGTTTGGCTGTAGCCCTTGTATTTACAGAAGTTTTTATACTTACTCATGCTGGGAGTAATATATCGATTTCTAATTTGTTAATGGTAATTGGAATTATAATAATAGTAGGAGTGTTTTTTAGAAAGTCACTAGTTGATGTTTTTCTAGGATTTGGAGTTGCCTATGCTATAGTTGCAATGACATCATATTTTTTACTTACTATTTACAAGAGTATATTTGCAAATTTAAATTTAGGACTTTCACAAGAAATGCAACTAATTGTCTTTGTATATATTCCAGCTTGGGTAGTATATTTTACTGTATATAAAGTTAGAAAATATATTTTTAATGCAATCATAGCTTTAAAAAATACTAAAAATTTGTTAGGATTTGTGTTTATTGTTGATTATTTTATAATATTTTTAGATACTGTTCGTATGGATTGGACTAATCAGCCAGTAGGTTTAATGTTAAAAGCTATTATGTATCTATTTGCATTTATAAGTTTAATTTACGCTGCATTATATTTTGCTAAAATAAATGATAAATCAAAAGAAGTAGAAATGCTTAATAAGGCATTAAACGAAAAAATAATAGAACTTAAAAAAATAAAACATGATTATGGTAGTGAAATAAGTGGTCTTTATGGACTATATCAATTAGGTAAATATGATAGAGTAGGGCTTTTATTAAAAAGCATTGTAGAGAGATATCAAAATTTAAGTGATGCTGTAAGTGTAAGTGAACAAACAACACCTTTGATAGCTTCAGTATTACATCCAGCTTCATCTGCTGGTATAAATGTGATAGCTTTTGATAGCGCAGAATATGAAAATATATCAATATCAGATAATGATTTATTAAAACTTTTATCTAATATTGTTAAAAATTCTATGGACATACTTAAGGACATAGATAATCCCATAATAAAATTAAAAAGTTATAATGGGCATAATGGAGTTAGTATAGCTATATCTAATAATGGACCTAAAATACCAAATGATATAAAAGAAAAAATATTTAGCTCTGGATTTACCACAAAAGATAACCAAAATGGGGATAGGGGATATGGACTTAGCATAGTTAAGGATATAATTAATAGTTGTAATGGCGAAATAGCTATTGAAAGTGATAAAGAATGGACAACCTTTAGATTTTTGATTCCAAATAAGGTAGTATAATAAGGATTTAGTAAATATTTTGGGAGGTAATGATATATGAGGAAGCTTATATCTATTACTGCACAGTACATATCTAAAGTAAATAATTATACTAAAGATCAAGAGCAACAGGTAGAATATGCTTTAAAAGTTTTTGTTTTTGAAGCCTTAAAAACTATGGGAACTTTTGCTATATTTTTTGTATTAGGCAAACCAATATATGCCTTAGTTGCTATAATAACAATGATAACCACAAAACCATTTATAGGTGGGTATCATGAAGATAGCCAGATAAAATGTTTTTTTAGTACTGTATTTATAATAGGAAGTGTAGTCTACCTAAGTTACAAAGTAGATATTAATCTCTTGGGCAAACTAATATTAGGAATGGTATCTTTATATTGTATATGGAATCAAGCGCCAATAGTGAATTCAGCTATGCCAATAACTAGAGAAGATTTATTAATTAAAAATAGGAACATTGGAATTATGTTAAGTTCAGTATTTATAATAATAGGACTTATATTTTATAGATTAGAAGTAGTGAGCAATACGATTACCTGGATGATGATTTTTCAAGCTCTTCTAATGTTTAATAAAAGAAAATCTAATCAATAGAAGTTATTAAGACTTATCTAAGTAAAAGGTAAGTCTTTTATTTTATTTAAATTATACCATATATAGATAATAAATGAATATTGTGGTAGTATTAATTAGTAAGAGTAGATAGATATAAAGGGGAAGACATGAGAGAAGAAATTTATTATATGTTGCACTTAAGAGATTACATAGTAATTAAGGTAACTAATGAGTTTTTAGATTTAATTCAATACTTAAGAGAAGATATAGTTAATAAACATATATCAGAAGTTTTGAGCCTTTTAAAAGCTACTTTTGATATAAAAGAAATAGAGAAAGAAAAAAATCACTTTATATTTACAAAAGATTATGAAGCAATAGAAGTTAATATAGAATTAGAAGATAACTTGATTATGTTTAAAGTAAATAGGGGAACTAAGTTAAAAGATAAGTTTTTATTTTTTGAGGAATTATATAATGAAAATAGATTAGGTATGGCTATTTTTTCAGTTCCAGATATTAGATTACTTAAGGCTAATCAAACGTATCTAGATTTTTTTGATACCCCTTTTGATGTAAGAGAAAATACATATGGAAGAAAAATACATGAGTTTGTAACTGGATGGAAAGGAAGCCCATCAGAGCAACTATGGAGAGAAGTATTATCCCAAAAGAAAATAGTACATGTAAATGAATATGCATGTGACAATTTCAAAAGAGGAAGAACTTTTTGGAAGGGAACGCTTATACCTATACATGAAGATGGAGAAATGAAGTATGTTACAGAGATGACAGAAGAAATAACTGAAAGATACTTAACTGAGATGTTGATTGAGGAACAATCCCATATAGTATTAGAGGAAAATGATGAATTAGAGAGGACTTTAAGTAATCAAGAAAAGTTCTTTTCCTTTATATCACATGAGTTTAAAACCCCTCTTACAGTTACAATGTCAGCTGTACAAGCTATAGAATTAATATGTAAAAATGAGTTAAGTGATATTGCAAAAAAATATATTAAAAAGATATATCAAAGCTCACTACAACAAGTGAGATTGGTTAATAATTTACTTGATATAACAAGAGCTGATGCTGGATATCTAAAAGTAAATAAAAAAAATATGGACATTGTAAGGATGACTAAGCTAATTATAAAATCTATTTTAGTATATGCTAATGAGAAGAATGTGAACATAGAGTGTAACCCTTCTTCAAAAGAAATATATCTAGGAATAGATGATGAAAAATACGAAAGAATATTACTAAATTTATTATCTAATGCTATAAAGTTTTCACCTATTAAAGGGAATATATATGTGGACATAGAAGAAAATAATGGACTAGTATCTATTACGGTGAAGGATGAGGGCCCTGGGATACCAGAAGATAAACAAAAAGTGATTTTTGAAAGATTTGGACAAGTTAATAATAGCCTTACAAGAGAATCAGAAGGTACAGGAATAGGTCTATATATAGTTAATCTTCTAGTGAATGCACTAAGAGGAGAGATAAATTTAGAAAGTAAGCTTGGTCAAGGAAGTGCTTTTAAAGTTATACTACCTATAGAAATAGTAGAGGAAGAAGATATCCTTAAAGGTAATTTAATGGATGATGGTTTAGTTAGGACTGTTAATGTAGAATTTTCAAATGTATATTTTGATTAATAAAAAAGAAGTTACCACAAAGCTAAAGTTAATTTGGTTTTGTAGTGACTTCTTTTAATTTTATCTGATCTTTGCACTTAATTGATACCATGTATATATGATTTTCTACCATCTATATATTAATTGTAGTTAAAGTAAAAAATATATTTTATACTTACCATAGAAGGAGAGAAAGGGGCGTAAATTATGAGTTTAAAGTTAGAAATTAAAATAGAACCAGATATTAAAGAAATTAAAATAGTGATTTTTACAAGTGAAGTCACTGAAGAGATAAAAGAAATTATTAATAAGATAAATAAAACCCAAGGTAAAGTTTTTAAAGGAATTAAAGATGAAAAAATATATTTAGTTAATCCTAATGAAATTTATTATTTTTACGCTGAGAACCAAAAGGTATTGGCTAAGATTGAGAAACACTCATTACAGATAAAGTCAAAGTTATATGAACTTGAAGAACAATTAGAAGGAACAAACTTTATAAGAATATCTAATTCAGTAATAGCAAATATAGATAAGATAAAAAATTTAGAGATGTCTTTTAATGGAACCTTATGTATAAGATTTATGAACGGTGATGTGGAGTATTCATCTCGAAGATATGTAAAAAAAATAAAAGAATATTTAGGACTATAGGAAGGAGAGATTTATATGAGTTTAAAAAATCTAAAAGAAATGTTAGCAAGAGGAATTCAGGGAAGTGTCATAGGAATTTTTATTATTCATACCATCGGAGTTATTATGATGTTGTTAAATGGAGAAACAGCCACTTTTACTAGTGATTTTTTAATCACACAGTATATTTCCTCAGCCATAGTTGGATTTGCTTTTGGCGCTCTTAACATGTTATTTCAATCAAATAGATTAAGTATGTTAACTGCAACTATAATTCACTGTATGGGAGTTGCTATTGTTTATTTTCCTTGTGCAATTAAAGCTAGATGGTTTGTTGATGATATTAACAGTATTATATCCACTTCTATAATTTTCATAGGAATGTATTTTATAATATGGATTTTTTGTTATATTCAAATGAAGATATATATTAAAAATATTAACTTAAAGTTAGATAGTAGGAGGAAGTGATGGTGAAAAGGCAAAAAATAAGAAAAACAATGATATTAATGTCATTTTTATTATTCCCTATAACTCTATATTATTTTTCACCTTATCTAATTGTTATGGGAGCTTCAGAAGGAATAATTACAGGTAGTGCTGTAGTGTTTATACTAATGTTTATATTCTCATTATTATTTGGAAGAGGTTTCTGCGGATGGCTTTGTCCAGCTGGAGGTCTTCAAGAATGTTGTTCAATGGTAGTAGATAAAAAGGCAAAGGGAGGTGTATTGAATTGGGTAAAGTTCTTTATCTGGATTCCTTGGATAGCTTCGATAATTACCATGTTTTTCTTAGCTGGGGGAATAAAAAGAACTGACTTTTTTTATCAAACTCAGTATGGAATATCAACAATAAGTATACAAGCTTATGTAGTATATTATGGTGTAATAGCATTAGTTACCATATTAGCATTAACTTTAGGTAGACGCAGTTTTTGTCATTATGTTTGCTGGATGGCTCCATTTATGATCATAGGAGCTAAGATAAAAAATATTTTTAAATATCCATCACTTCATTTAGAAGGAGAAAAGGATAAATGCATAAGCTGTAGTATTTGCAACAAAAAATGCCCTATGAGTTTAGATGTAAACTCAATGGTTAAGAAAGAAAAAATGCACAACCTAGAGTGTATATTATGTGGGGAATGTGTAGACTCTTGCCCTAAGAAAGCCATTAAAATAACTTTTAGTACTGATAAATAAATCTAATAAAGCCTCTTTAGGGGGCTTTATTAGATTTATTTTAACTATTTTTAATGCATAGATAATTAGGTAATTACTTAATTACTTAATTATCTATGCATTTAAGTATCACCGTATACCCATATCTAAGTATCTAAGTACCTAATTACTTAATTACTTAATTAGATACTTATTTAATTAAGTAATTATTAATGGGAGAGATATTTGGAAAAGTCTTTATTTAGAAGCGGTGCTGTTCTTGTAGGATGAAATGATAATACCTATCTAAACAGGTTAATTGACTATGCTTTGAATCTATAGTAAGATTAAAAGTGAATACAAAAGGCTATGATGAGAAATAGTAAGTATCTTGGATTTATCAGAGAGAAGGCATTGGTGTGAGCCTTTAATGAATAGATACCCAACCAATCTTTGAGCTGTGTGCCGAACGGAAAAAGATATCTTTTTTCAGTAAGTTCCACCGGGTTCTCCCGTAACAGAGATAAAGTATCAGATAATTATCTTGTACTTAATGAGAACGGATTTATTCCGTATTTAGGTGGTACCGTGGACTTGGTTATAGTTCGCCCTAGATTGATTTTTCAATCTAGGGCGATTTTTTTGTATTTAAAAACAAAAATGGAGGTATCAATATGAAACTTGAAAAATTAATTGGTGATCGTTTTAAAGAAAGACCATCTGATTGCGTAGTTGATAGTCATGCATTAATGGTTAGAGGAGGATATATAAAAGGTGTTTCCAATGGAATCTATTCTTCATATACTCCACTGAAAAGAATCACAAGAAAAATAGAACAGATTATGCGTGAAGAAATGGATGGGATTGAAGGACAGGAAGTACAGTTTCCAGTAGTTATGCCTGCAAGCTTATGGGAAGAATCTGGGAGATATGAAAGTATAGGTAACGAACTTGTTAGATTTAGTGATAGAAATAAAAGCCCTCTAGTTCTTGGTATGACACATGAGGAGGCGGCTGTTCAACTTGTACGTGAATATGGGAAGAGTTATTTAAAATACCCATTTATGATTTATCAAATACAAACTAAATTTAGAGATGAAGCTCGTCCAAGAGCAGGATTAATTCGTGTTCGTGAATTCACTATGAAGGATGCATATTCTTTCCATACAAGTAAAGAGGATTTGGAAGAATATTATACTAGTTGTTATGAAGCTTATGAAAGAATCTATAAAAGAACAGGGATACCAGAAGTAATATCCGTAGCCTCTGATTCTGGTATGATGGGGGGAAGTATATCACATGAATTTATGTTATTAACTCCTATTGGAGAGGATTCAATAGCTATATGCAAAGAATGTGATTATCGTGCAAATATAGAAGCTGCTGAGAGTATAATTCATAATAATAAAGATGAAGTTTCAGAAAAACTGACACTTGTTCATACACCAAATATTCATACCATTGAAGAGGTTTGTAAGTTTTTAAATAGTAAAGAAAGCCTTTCTTGTAAAGCTGTTGTATATCAAAGAAATTCGGATGATAAGTATGTTGTGCTATTTATACGTGGAGATATAGAGGTAAATGAAACTAAATTATCGAATTATTTAGGTGAAGAAATTCATCCAGCAATAATTACTGAAGATAGCGGACTTATACCAGGCTATATAGGCCCATATAATTTAGAAGGCGATTTTATCCTGCTTTTTGACTCTTCACTTAAAAACACTAACAATCTTTCTTGTGGTGCAAACAAGGAGGAGTATCACTATACTGGATTAGACATTAGTCGTGATATTGGAGTGGTTGAGTATCATGACTTTGGGAAAGTTATTGAAGGTGGTATATGCCCTAATTGCGGAAAGCCAGCTATTACAATTTCACGTGGGGTAGAAGTAGGCAATATTTTTCAACTTGGCGACAAATATACTAAATCTATGAACATGACTTACCTTGACCAAGAGGGTAATTTACAAAATCCTATAATGGGTTGTTATGGTATTGGATTAGGGAGACTTGCAGCTGCAGTATGTGAGGCGAATCATGATGAATTTGGTCCAATGTGGCCAATATCAATTGCTCCATGGCATGTTCATTTATGTGCGGTACGCTCTGATAATACTGAAATAAAGGAATGTGCAGATAATTTATATAAAAAATTACAACAACAAGGTGTAGAGGTTATTTATGATGATCGTTCTGTAAGTGCAGGAGTTATGTTTTCAGATGCTGACCTATTAGGAATTCCAGTAAGAGTAGTTGTTAGTCCAAGAAATTTAAAACAAAATATTGTAGAAGTTGTTGCTAGAGATAAGAGCTTTTCTGTAAATGTACCAGTGGAAAATGCATTAGAATCCATATTGAAGATAGTTTCTGATTTAAGAGCTAATATAAATATGTAACAAGACTATTTATTTGAAAAAAATAGCAAATTATAATATAATCATCATAAGCCCTCTTAGATAGAGGGCTTTAATAGTAGGTTGGGGGAATTTTATTTTGTATAATGACTTATTTCAAGGAGTAGACTCTATAGGAGGATTTTTTAGAAGATTAGGAATAATAATTATAGTAATTATCATTTTTTTTGGTTATGTTGGAGGAATGGGGACTTTAACATTTAAGGTAATTAGCAGAAATTCTAAGGGGTATATGTTGTTTGATACTTCAGTGTTAAATTATATTATGCTTATGGTTATACCTATACTTTTAGTTATATTATTGTATATATATTTTAAATTTAGAAAGGATGCATATGAGCCTTTAGAATATACACCTGTTTATAGTGGTATATATAAAAAGAACAGGAGTAACAAATTACGGTATAATTTAGTTTTTGCTGGTTTGTTTACTGTCTTATTAGTAGCATGTTTATATGGAATAAATAATTATTACGCAGTATTTGAAGATAGGATAGAGAAGCATAGTTTATTAAATTTTAAGGATAAAACCTACAGCTATAAAGATATTGAAGAGGTTTCTATCTATGTTAAAGAACATAAATCTGGTGGAAGTTTATATTACAAAGTTTATTTTAAGGATGGATACAAAATAAATTTAGCTACCTTTGGGTCAATATATGATTTGTTGGATATAACTGAGATAGTTAAAGATAATAATGTTAAAATAAATATAAACAATAAACACTTCAATGAACTTGTTGAAGATTCAGATAATGAGCATGCAAAACCTTATAGGATACTATTTGAGGAATAATTTATAGGTTAGGTGAGATTTTATGTACAGTATTATGCTTATAGAAGATGATAAAAAGTTACGGGAACTTATTAAAAATCATCTTGAAAAATACGGATATAACATTCAAGAGGTTGAGAATTTCTCTAATATAAAAAGTGAGTTTATAAAAAATAATCCAAGTTTAGTACTTATGGATATTAATCTTCCTTTTTATGACGGGTTCTATTGGTGTAGGGATATAAGAACTGTGTCAAATGTTCCTATTGTATTTATATCTGCAAGAGATTCAGATATAGATCAAGTTAGAGCTATAGAAAATGGTGGAGATGATTATATAACTAAGCCTTTCTCATATGAGGTATTGCTTGCAAAGATAAAAGGGGTAATAAGAAGAGTTTATGGGAGTTATTCAGAGGGAGTATCCCAAGAGGTCTTTGATGTAGAAGGATTATTTATTTATACTGATAAAAATATTATAGAATTTAGAGATAAAAAGATTGACTTAAGTAAAAATGAGTTTGTGCTCTTATTTACTCTTGTAAAGAACATAAATAAGATTGTAAATAGAGATATGCTGCTTGAAGCTTTATGGAGTGATATCGATTTTGTAGATGATAATACTCTTTCAGTTAATATAACTAGGTTAAGAAAAAAACTTGAAGATATAGGTATTAAAGATTCTATTGAAACCAAACGAGGACAAGGATATAAACTTATAAATAATTGGAGATAATTAATCTATGAATAAGGAAATAAATTTTTTTCAATACCTTAAAGATAGGATAGGATACATAGTTATTTATTTTGTAGCTATTTTATTGGTTATATTGACCATGCATCTCACTTTAATAATAGCTTTAAAAGAAGTATTTTTTGAGAATATAGTATATTCTTTATTGATATCAGTTATTTTGCTTAGTGTTTTTTTAGTCTATGATTATAGAAAAAATAGAGATTTCTATAAACAATTAAGTACCTTAGTAAATTCTGATATAGATTTAGATGATTTACTCTACGATGTACAAGGAGTAACAAGAGAACAGGAAATTTTTCAAGTTATTCTAACAAAGCTATATAGAAATTACAAACAGGAAATAACTAGATATGAAGATATACATAACGAGTATTTGGAATTTATAAATCAATGGGTACATCAGATGAAAACGCCGGTATCTGTTATCAATCTTCTTGTGCAAGAAGCTGTTAATAATGAGGGTAATGAAGCCTTTGAAAGTATAGGGGAAGAAAATGATAAGTTATACCATGGATTAGAGATGGTTCTTTATAATGCTAGATTGAATAAGTTTAATTTAGATTTTGTAGTAGAAAATATACACCTTAATGAGTTACTTAGAGAAGTTATAAATGATAATAAGAAGCTTATTATAAAAAATAGAGTTTATCCAAAGATTAAAGGAAAAGAAAATTTAATAGTAAGAAGTGATAGAAAATCTTTATATTTTGTAATAAATCAATTGCTTATCAACGGTGTAAAATATTCAAAAGATGGTGAGAAAAGAAGCATAGATTTTATTATAAAAGAGGAAGAGAAAGAAAATATATTGGTTATTGAAGATAATGGAATAGGTATAGCTAAAGAGGATGTAGGAAGGGTTTTTAGAGCTTTTTTTACAGGCAAAAATGGAAGAAAAATAAATGAATCAACAGGAATGGGATTATATCTATCTAAAAAAGTGTGTGATGAGCTTGGACATAGAATTTGGGTTGAGTCTGAAGAGGGAGTAGGAAGCAAGTTTTATGTAGCATTTAATAAAGAAAAGAGTATATTCAATATGTAGTCTTACAAAATTGAAAGAAATGTAAGTTAAGTTGAAAGAGAAATCGATAGGTAGGTTTCTCTATTTTTTTTATAATATAAATATACTTTTTAATTTAGGAGGATAGAATGGGAAATATAGTTACTGTTATAAAAGGTGTAGTTATAGGTTTGGCAACTTTAGTTCCAGGAGTTAGTGGGGGAACTATGGCAATAATATTAGGTGTGTATGATGATTTAATTCATTCTATTAGTTCTTTTTTTAAAGATTGGAAAAAGAATAGTTTATTTTTAGTTCAAATTGGAATAGGTGCTGTTGTAGGTATGGGTGCGTTTAGTAAAATTATAGAACAGGCACTAGTTAAGTATGAGAATCCAATGATTTATCTGTTTTTAGGTATAATATGTGGGGGGATTCCTGTTTTATATAAAAAGTCATTGAGTTCTGAAAGAAAAAAAGCAGACTTAATGTTTTTAGTTATAGGTTTTATAATTGTATTTATAATGACTTTACAGCCAAGTGCAGTGCTTACTTTAGCTACAGATACTGGTGTTAAGAGTACAATATTTCTTGTAATAGCTGGTTTTATAATAGCTGTAGCTCTTATTCTTCCAGGAATAAGTACTTCATTTATGCTTTTAACTTTAGGATTATATAGTATTACTTTAGAAGCTATAAATACTTTTAACCTTGCGTATTTAGTTCCAATAGGAATAGGGGCTATAATAGGAACTTTATCTACTACAAAGGCTATAGAAAATTTACTTGAAAAGTATCCGAGTAAAACTTATTTACTTATATTGGGTTTTGTAATAGGGTCTTTATTAGAAGTATTTCCAGGAATACCTGAAGGATTTGATATAATATACTGTATAATCACATTTATTGTTGGATTTGCAGTTATTAAATATATGAGTAGAGATACTTAATTTGGAGGAAGGGTAATGAGTATACTAGAAGCAAAAAATATAACTAAAGTGTACACCTCTAAGAGAGGTAGCATGAAAGTTAAAGCTCTAAATAATTTTAGTGTTACTGTAGAAGAGGGGGAGTTTATAGGTGTTATGGGACCTTCAGGAAGTGGAAAAACAACACTTCTTAATATCCTAGCCACATTAGATTATCCATCCTCAGGAGAAATACTTATTAGTAATATTACCCCTTCCACCTTAAATGACAAGGAGATATCTTTATTTAGACGTAGAGAAATAGGATTTATATTTCAAGATTTTAATCTATTAGAGTCGCTATCTATTGAAGAGAATATACTTTTACCATTAGCTTTGGAGAAGGTTGAAGTTTTAGAAATAGAACAAAGACTTAGAAGTATAACTGAATTTTTGGACATAAGAAGTATATTAGGTAAAAGAGTTTATGAAATTTCTGGTGGTCAGAGGCAGAAGGTAGCTTGTGCAAGAGCTTTAATCAATAATCCTTCTATTATTTTTGCAGACGAACCTACAGGAAGTTTAGATTCAAAATCAGCTTACGATATAATGGATGGGTTAAGTAAATTGAATAAAGAGAAAAAATCTACTATCTTAATGGTTACTCATGATCCTTTTGTAGCAAGTTTTTGTAATAAAGTTATCATGATAAAAGATGGAAGATTTTTTCTTGATATAGTGAAGCGGAATAGTAGGGAAACTTTTTTTAAGGAAATTATAGACTCACTTTCACTTTTGGGAGATATAAGGAGGAGTTATAATGACCTTAAGTGATGTTGTATATAAGAATATGAGAGAAAACTTAAACAAATATATTATGTACTATTTAAGTAATGTAATTATAATAATGATATTTTTTATGTTTGGAAACTTTCTCTATAATTTAGAGGTAGGTAATATTCAAGAACTAAACAATATGGATAGGGTTATAAAAATTATAATATATTTTTGTGAAATTACTATAGTAGTGTTTACCTTGATTTTTTCTAGTTATTCTATTTCTAATTTTTTGAAAATACGTAAAAGAGAATTTGCGCTTTTAAAAACTCTTGGATTTACTAATTCTAATATAACTTTATATACATCTATAGAAAATTTGTTGTTTTCACTTATTTCTATAATTACTGGAATTATAGTGGGTATGCTATTTTCAAGATTATTTTTCTTAATTATAACTGTAATTTTAGATTTAGATGAGGTAATAAAATTTCATATATCTAAAAGAGTAACCTTATTAACTTTGGTAGGATTTGTAATTTTATCTCAGGTAATAAATTATATATGTAGTTACAGAATAAAGAAGAGTAGTGTTATTAAACTTTTGAAAGAAGAACAAGAGTCTAGATATGAAACAGAATTTTCTACAGGAAAAGCTATATTATGTTTAGTCCTTTTAGGCTTAGGTTATGGATTAGCTTTATTTTCGGGAAGAGCAATAGAAGTTACAATGGTACCTATCTTAGTTATAACTATACTAGGAACTTATCTATTGTACGCTCAGTTAAGTATATTTTTAACAGATAGACTAAAGAAAAATAAAAAGAAGTATTACAAAGGTATAAACTTAATAAGTATATCTCAGTTAATTTATAAAATAAAAGATAATATTATAATTCTATTTATTGTTTCAATATTTAGTGCTATTAGTTTAACAGCTATAATAAGTGTCTATTCGGTACAAAAGAATGTATTAAACAGTATAAGGCTTAATTTTCCACAGGATTTTGACTTTATTGGGAGAACTGGAGAAAATAATGAGAAATTAGTGTCTGATATATTAGTTTCAAATGGATATGATATAGAGGATAAAATAAGTATAACATTAATAAAAGCTGAGAATTTAGATGCAGTAGAGCCTAAAAAGGGTAATCTTAATACGATTAATAACAAAAAGGACTTTTACTTAATGTCTAATTATGATTACAATAAGTTGGCTTTAAAGCAGGGAAGAGAAGCAGTAAACTTAAAGGATGATGAGGTTATAATACGTACTTATAATGTTATGGGGGGGATTGGAAGTCATTATTTTATAGATGAGAAAGATAGGATAAATTTAGGTGTAGATAAATCAATTGTGGAATTGAATATAAAAAATGAGATTAGTGGTGGAATAATAAATGATGACTATGAAAATACCAATGCTAATACAGCTGTTTTAGAAGATGGATTGTATAACAAAATACTAAGTTACACTAGTGAAAATAATAAGGTTATATATTACGGATATAATTTTAACAACTTTAATAAAGATTTTAATTCTATGAATGAGGTTGGAAATTTATTTAGTAATGATATAGGAAAGTCTTTTATTGAGAGGATACAAAGGTATTCGCCCCTTATTAAAACTATGTCCTTGCTTTTCTTCATAGGAAGTTTTATATCCATAATATTTTTTATTTCAACTAATAGTATATTATATTTTAAAATATTCAATGAAGTTCAAAAGGACAGATATGAATTTATAGCATTAAAGAAAATAGGAATAACAAATGAAGAAATAGAGAAGACAGTAGAGGGCCAGATTTTTATAATATTTTTTATTCCTTTTATAGTTTCTATTTCTCATACATTTTTTGCTATAAAAGCATTAAGCAATTTATTAAATGATAACCTATCAGCATATTTTGTAGTTACAACATTAATTTTCGCCCTTATTCAACTAGCATATTATAAATTTGCCAAAACCATGTATATTAAACAAATAAGAGTTTGGAAAGGATAAGTAATGGATAATTTAATTTTTTTAATAAAATCAGCTATAATAGGTGTGGTTGAAGGGATAACAGAGTTTCTTCCTATATCTTCAACAGGTCACATAATAATATTTCAGAATCTATTAGGGTTTCAAGGTGATAATGAAACCTATGTAAATATGTATGCATATGTTATACAGTTAGGAGCAATACTTGCAGTTGTAGTTTTATATTGGAGAAAAATAAAAGAAACTCTACTAAACTTTTTCCCAGGAAAAGTTGGTTATGAAAAGTCTGGTTTTAAGTTTTGGTTTATGATAGTTATAGCATGTATTCCAGGTGCTGTAGTTCAATTAACTTTAGACGATTTAGCAGATAAGTATTTATTTAATACCGTATCTGTTGCTATTACTTTAGTTTTAGGTGCTGTATGGATGCTTTACGCTGAAAATAGATTTAGAAATGTTTCAGGTGCTAAAGAAATAAATATTAACCCTAAACAAGCAATAATTATAGGTTTATTTCAATGTTTAGCTATAATACCAGGGATGTCTAGATCTGCCTCTACAATAATAGGTGGATGGATAGCTGGATTATCTACAGTAGCAGCAGCGGAGTTTTCATTCTTCTTGGCTATACCAGTAATGATGGGAATGAGTCTTTTAAAATTTATCAAAATTGGAGGAGTTTCTACATTGACTTCAATTGAAATAATGTCATTAGTAGTAGGCTTTCTAGTATCGTTTATAGTTGCATTAATTGTAATAAAAAAGTTTATAGAGTACTTAAAGAAAAAGCCTATGAAGGTATTTGTTATATATAGAATGGTATTTGGAATAATGATTCTAATAGCTGGCTTTTCAGGATTATTTAGTATTAGTTAAATAGTAGAAGAGGTAGATTAAAAAGTTTATGTGTTTATTAATGCACATAGGCTTTTTTGATTACTTAGATATAATTTAATATATTGTAATATACTAAATTCAGGTGTAAGATTATACAGGGTAAATTTAATAGGGAGATGAAGGCGTAATGTATAAACTAACAGACTTGATAGATAAAATAATTAAGATAGAGGAGCTTGGTGCCGAGCTTTATATAAAAAAATCAGAAGGACTTGAAGGTCAAGAGAATATAAAAGTATTAGCTAAAGCATTAGCTAACCAAGAAAGAAAACATGTAAAGATTTATGAAGACTTTAGAGACAACATACTGAACTGTGAGGATATAGATGTTGAATTTGATATATACGATAAAGCAAGTAAGTTAGTATATGAGTTTATGCATTTAAGTGTGAGTAAAGAAATACATGAAGTCAAAGACTTATTAGATTTGGCTATAGGCTTTGAAAAAGATTATTTGGCTTTAGTTAAAAGGATAAGGGGATTATTTGTTAGTGAACCTAATGATATGGAAACTAATAATTATAAGCTGTTGACAGTAATAATAAGCCAAGAAGAAGAGCATGTTAGGGACTTAGAAAGTGTACTTAAAAAGATAAATACTAACATGTGAATAAAAGCATTCAATTAAGGGTTGAATGCTTTTTATGTTAGTTGATACAATTATAAAAAGTAAAAAAGGAGACGTTGATTTATATGAGAAATATGATTGAAATTGGTGATACTATTGGGTTAATAGCCTGTTCAAATGGGCTGGCTATTGAAAGTAATAAGAAAATAAAGAAACTTGAAGAAGTTTTGGTAAGTTTAGGGCTGAAGTTTGTTTATGGAAATGAAATTTACAGAAGTAAAGATGTCTATAATGGAACTCCAAAAGAGAAGGCTGAAGGACTTATGAAGCTTTTTAAAGATAAGTCAGTTAAAGCCATATTTGATATATCTGGAGGAGATTTAGCCAATGGAGTTTTAAATTATTTAGATTTTAATGAGATAGGGAATAATAAGAAACCATTCCTTGGGTATAGCGATTTATCCGTTTTATTAAATCCACTCCATGACTTAAGTGGAATAGATACGTATTATTATCAACTTAGAAATCTTGTTGGGGAGTATAAAGAAGAACAGTTAAAGCTGTTTAAAGGTTTCTTTTTTGAGGGAAGTACTGATTTATTGAATTTTAACTATAAATGGATTAGAGGAAATAAGATGAGTGGAGAAGTAGTTGGGGGAAATATCCGATGTTTTTTGAAGCTAGCAGGAACAAAATATATGGTAGACTTTAAAGATAAGATTTTATTTTTAGAGAGCCTAGGTGGAGATGTTTCCAAAATAACAACCTACTTAACTCAATATGAACAGCTAGATGTTTTTAAAAATATAAAGGGAATAATATTAGGTAGCTTTAGCGAGATGGAGGAGAAAAATTATACACCAAAAACTGAAGAGATTTTGTTAGATATCTTAGGGGATTTAGATCTACCAATAATAAAAACAAATGAGCTTGGTCATGGGCAAAATAGTAAAAGTATAGCTATAGGTAAGCTGATTAATTTATCTTATTAAATAGAGAATATTGATTTGGATGTATTTACTTGAGGATTAACTTTAAATTTGACAACTTAAGTGTTATAATGAAGTTGTTTATAAAATTAGAAAAGAGGAGAATAGCAAGTGCTTTATGATATAAATGAAAGAAAATCAGTTATATCTTATGACAGATACAGTGATAGAATAGATTTAATAAAACTTAATGATGAAGAAAGTGACTACATCATAGACATATTAGAAAAGGCAGTTAAAGTAAGAAGATATAGTAAAATTTCTGCTAAGATTGCATATAGAAATAGAGAATCTTTTTTAAAAAAAGGATATATTATAGAGGCTAGAATACCTAACCTGTATAGAGGGAATGAAGATGGACTATTTTTAGCAAAGTATTTTTCTGTAGAAAGAGAAACAGTGAGATACAAAGAGATTCTTAATAAAGTTATACATGAGGCTGCTAAAAATAAAAATAAGAATAAATATTGTAGACTTTTATTAAGAGAAGATTTAATGTATAGATTAGTGAGAGAAAAAGAGTTAGATGAATTAGTGGACTTCTATAGAAAAAATATAAAATCAAGACTTCTTTCAGTATTTGAGTATAAATATATAGAAGATTTTATTAATAATAATACAGTGTATGGAGCTATATGTAAGAAAGAAAAAATCATAGCGGCTGTTGCGTGTGAAGTAGATAGAGAAAATTTATATGCTGAAATGACTAATTTTGCTGGTGATGAGAATTTTAGAGGGAAAGGTTTAGCACGTTATTTAGTAATCTCTATGGAAGAAGAAATGAAGAAAATAGGAATAAAAACTTTATATTCTGTAGTTAGAGCAAAATCTTTTGATGCAAATATACTCTTCTCCAAAATAGGTTTTAAGTTTTCAGGAACCTTAATAAATAACACTAACATATCTGGTAGAATAGAAAGCATGAATGTATGGTATAAAGAAATATAACCCAGGGGCATTATAATGATGCTCCTTTTATTATGCTAAGATGTTTAGATATTTATATTTGGAACGATATAGAAGATATAGGAATTTATATCGGGATAATAAGGGGGAGAGGTTTTGGAAAGAAGAGTAAAGCATATATATATTGAAGACTTGAAGGATGGAATGGTATTATCAAAAGACTTAGAGATTAATGGAAGAGTGTTATTAGTTCAAGATACATCTCTTACAGAAAATATTATATATAAACTAAAAAATCAATATATTTTAGATAAAATAGAGATCTACGATGATAAATCACAACTATATGAAAATATGTTTTCTGAAAAAGAAAAATCCATAGAAGAAATTGAGGAAAGTTTTCAAAAGTTAACTGATAATATGAAAGAAATATTTGAAGGTATATACAGCATACAGAGTAATGGAATTGAGGAAGTCAGAAAATTTGCTAAAAAAATTCAAGAAGAATTAAAATCAACAAGCTCAGTAATTAAAAATATTGTAATAAAGGGAAGCGGAGATGATGCAATATATAGACATAGTGTAAATGTTGCGGCATTAAGCGCTATTTTAGGGAAATGGATTGGATTAGATGAAGTAAAAATAAATCTATTAACCTATTCAGCTATATTACATGACTTTGGAAAAACTCAAATAAATCCCCAAATATTAAATAAAAAAGGAAAATTAAGAAAAGATGAGATTAAAGAAATAGAAAAACATCCTACAATAACATATAATTATATAAAGGAAATTTCTTTTCTTGATAGTTCTGTAAGTTATGGTGTATTAATGCATCATGAAAGAGAAGATGGATCAGGATATCCATTAGGAATTAAAGGTGATAAAATACATATTTTTTCAAAAATAATAGCTATAGCTGATGTATTTGATGTTGTTAATTCTAATAGAGGTTATAAGAAGAAAAAGGGTGCATTAGAAGCTTTAGAAATAATAAAAGAAGAGGGTTTAAGAAAGTTAAACTATGAGTATTGTGATATTTTTTTAAAACATATAATTAATTACTATATGGGAGAAAATGTTTTATTGAGTGATGGCAATGTAGGTAAAATAATTCAAATTGATATAAACAATATCTCCGAACCTCTTTTATTATGTGAAGATAAGTTTATAGACATAAAAAAAGAAAAAAATATTGTTGTAGAGAATTTAATTTTGTAGTAAATAAGATGTATGAATTGTTATAATTTATACATCTTATTTAAATGTAAAAAATTAACTTTAGAAAAATTTAATACTTATTTTATACATAGATAATAACTTATTTAATATTAGTTTATACTTACTATATAAGATAATTACATAAATTAAAAAATCATGGGGGTTACATAAATGAAAAAGAAAGTAATAGCAATAATTATAGCTGTAGTAGTTGTTGGAGGAGTATTTGGTTTAAATAGAATAAATAGAGCTAGAAATCAAGGAAGTACAGTTAAAACATCAGAAGTTACTCAAGGAGACTTGCAGGTATATTTATCTAGTACAGCTTTAGTTAAATCACAAGAGGTTAAAGATTATTATGGTGCACAAGCAAAAGTAACCAAAGTAAATGTTAAAGTTGGAGATACAGTTAAAAAAGGTGATGTATTAGTAACGTATGATCAACAAGATTTAAATACTCAAGTAAAACAAGCAGAAATACAATATAATAATGCTTTACTTCAAAAACAGGATTTAGTAAATCAAAATAATGATATTAAAAATAAGATAGCTGAATATGATAAAGAAATTAAAGAAGTAAACAATCAAATAGAAAAAGCACAAAATGATCCATTTGATATAGATTTATTACCTACTTTAAATTCGAAGAAGGAAAGTTTAGAGAAAAGTAAGTCTGCTTTAACACCAATATCAGATACAAAGCTTCAACAAGCGGACAATAGCATAAATTCTGCTAAACTAACTTTAGATAATGCAAACAGCAATTTATCTAAAGGAGTAAGTAGTATAACAGCAGATATAGATGGAGTAGTCACAGCTTTAAATGTGGCAGAAGGAGCTATGGGAACTATACAACAAGCTGCTGTAACAGTTCAGAATGTAGCAAATTTAAAAGTTACTTTATCTTTAAGTAGATATGATGCAGCTAAAGTTACTATTGGTCAAGATGCAGTAATTAAGAATAATGGAAAAGAGTATAAGGGTAAGGTTTCTTATATATCTCCTACAGCTGAAGTTGCAAAGACTTCTACAAGTGGAGAAGCTAATCTTAGTGTTGATATTAATATAACGGATGTAAATCCAGAACTTAAAATAGGATTTGAAGCAGATGTTGATATCTTATTAAATGAAGCAAAAAATGTAATTAAAGTACCAACAGAAAGTCTTAAAACAGATAAAACAGGAAAGAGCGTTATTTATATAGTTGAAGATAATAAGGCGGTAGAGAAGGAAGTTACTAAGGGAATTCAGTCTGATACTGAAGTTCAAGTAGAGGGAGTAACAACTGGTGCTAAAGTAATCCTTAATCCTACAGATACAATTAAAGATGGAACTTTAGTAAAGTAGGAGGATATTAAATTGAGTGATGTAAATGTTGTTGAAATTAAAAATATAGTAAAGATATATGAGACTGGGTCAGTAACCTTTAAAGCATTAAAAGGAGTAGATTTAAAAATTACAAAGGGAGAATTTACATCCATAATGGGAGCATCAGGTTCAGGTAAATCAACCCTTATGAATATATTAGGATGTCTTGATAAAATGAGCGAAGGTGAGTATTACTTAAATGGTAAAAACATTTCCATGCTTAAAGATGATGAGTTAGCATTTATAAGAAATAAAGAAATAGGATTTGTATTTCAAGCATTTAACCTTCTTCCTAGAATGACTGTATTAGAAAATGTTGAGCTTCCTATGATTTATGCAGGGGTTTCACCTAAAGTCAGAAGAGAAAGGGCTATAAAAGCTTTAGAAAAAGTTGGCTTAGGAGATAAACTTCATAATAAGTCTACAGAAATATCAGGTGGACAAAAGCAAAGAGTTGCAATAGCTAGAGCTATAGTTAATGAACCTACTATAATAATGGCAGATGAACCTACAGGAAATTTGGATACAAAATCTACATTTGATATCATGAAAATATTTCAAGATATAAATGATGAGGGAGCAACTGTAATAATGGTTACTCACGAGCCAGATGTAGCTAAGTATACTAAGAGAATAGTAAGGTTTAAAGATGGAGTAATAGTAGAAGATAAGCCTGTAGAAGACAGAACTAGATTATAGGAGGGCTAATAATGAATTTTATAGAAAATTTTAAAATGGCAATAGATAGCATAAAATCCAATAAGATGAGATCCTTCCTTACTATGCTTGGGATAATTATAGGAATAAGTTCAGTTATAATTATTTTATCCTTAGGGGCTGGTGGTAAAAATAGTATTGTAGGAGAGTTTGAGAAAATTGGAACTAACAATGTAACTGTTAGTGTAGATACTAATAAATCAGCAGAAGGAGATAACATAACCTTAAAAGATATAGAAGCTGTAAGAACGAAGGTTGATACAGTAAAATATGTAACGCCTACAGTTTCTCAAAGAGGAAAGGTAAGCTCAAATGACAAAAAAAGAGATGCTACTATTAATGGGGCTAATGAAGACTATGCTCTTATAAATAATACAACTATACTATATGGAAGATTTTTTAGCGAAAATGATGTGTTAAATAGTAAAGCAGTTGCTTTAATTGATGAAAATTCTGCTAAAGAGCTTTTTGGATTTTCAGATGTAGTTGGAGAATCAGTTAAAATAGGGGCGGAAGGAACCAGTAAAAGTGTAACCATAATAGGAGTTACAGAATCACAAAACATGGGACCACAGGGCTCAGATAGAGCTACTATAGTAACACCTATTACTTTTGTACAAAATCTTTATCCAACAACAAGTAAGATATATTCAATAACTGTAACATCAACTTCAAAAGATGATGTAAATGATGCGGCAAACAGTGCGATCAGTATACTTGAAAGTAGACACAATAATTCTGGTAAGGAAGTATATAAGGCACAAAGCATGTTAGACATACTATCTCAAGTTGATAATGTGTTAGGCATATTTACAACTTTTGTTGCTGCGGTTGCTGGAATATCTCTTTTAGTAGGAGGTATAGGAGTTATGAATATAATGCTAGTATCAGTAACTGAAAGAACTAGAGAAATAGGTATAAGAAAAGCAATAGGCGCTACAACAAAAACTATACTTATTCAATTCTTAACTGAATCTTCTATAGTTTCATTAATTGGAGGGTTAATCGGCATGACACTAGGCTATATAGGAGCGGAACTTATAGGTCTAGCAGCAGGAATAGCTCCATCAATATCTATTGGAATGGTATTAGGAGTAATAATATTCTCATCCTCTATAGGAATGTTCTTTGGAATATATCCAGCTAAAAAGGCAGCTAACTTAGATCCAATAGATGCACTTAGATATGAATAATAGTTACATTATAGTGGGCAAGAAATTCTTGTCCACTATAATGATATTTAAGGAGATAGAAGATGTCTATTAAAGTAAGATTAAGATTTTCCTATATAGCAATGCTAGTGATTCCATTTATTCTAATATTAGCTTTGAGTCATATATTTACTTCTTTATTGGAAGGTAGTACAAAATATAGTATTGGTGCAAAAGGGCCTATAGATAAGTTGGATTTTTATACTCAGGTAGTAGCTTCAACTAATAGAGTAATGAAATTTGTAAACAATCAAAGTATTCAGAATTCTGATAAGTTTTTAGATAATGATTTTATGGAGTCGTTAGAAAATAATAGACAATTAGAATATACTGGCTTAGTGATAAGAAAAAACGAAGATATAGTTTACGTATCGGAAGAAATAAAAACTAATCTTGATACCTCAAAGCTACCAAAGTTTAACTTAGAAGAAGTCACAATGGAAGAGCTTTACGAAGAGAAAAAACAAATTACATTAGGGCAACAAGATTTTTATTTTAAAGATGGAAGTGAAGGAAGTGTATTTTATATACTAGATAAATCACACTTAGCTCAATTATTTAAAAGGAATATAAGCTGGCTTCTTATAGGGATTTGTCTAATTTTAGTTAGTACTCATGGGATATTAACTTATTTAGTCTATAAGAGCATAATAAAACCCTTAAAGGAATTAGAAAATGCAGCTAATGAGATTAAACAAGGAAATTTAGATTATAAAATAAATATTGACTCAAAGGATGAAATAGCTCAAGTAGGAAATTCTTTTGAGAATATGAGGATGAGACTTAAGGAGTCTATAGAATTACAGCAACAATATGAAGATAATAGAAAAGAATTAATTTCTAATATATCTCATGATTTAAAAACGCCTATAACGTCTATTAAAGGATATGTTGAAGGAATAAAAGATGGAATAGCAGATACTCCAGAAAAAATGAACAAATACATAAACACCATACATGCCAAAGCAAAATACATGGATGTCTTAATAGATGATTTATTTTTATTCTCCAAACTTGATATTAATAAATTACAGTTTCATTATCAACAAGTTGATTTTACAGAATTTATGAAGGACTGTATAGAAGAGCTTTCTTTTGATATTGCTAAAAACAATATAGAATTAACATCGCATATTCCAAAATCTACAATCATGGTTAAAGCGGATGTTCAAAAGCTTAAGAGAGTTATATTAAATATAATTGAGAATTCTATGAAATATAAAGATGATAAGGCTTTAAAAATAGACATAAATATAGTCGAGAAAAATGATGAGGTAATAGTTGAAATAAAAGATAATGGAAAAGGAATAGATAAAGAAATATTACCAAATATATTTGAGAGATTTTATAGAGGAGATGTAGCTAGAGAAACTATAGGAGGAGGAAGTGGGTTAGGTCTTGCTATAGTAAAAAAAATAATAGAGGAACATCAAGGCGAAATATGGGCTGAAAGTGAATTAAATAAAGGAACTAGTATTTTCTTTAAGTTAAAAAAATATAGGTTGGGAGGGGAAATATGAAGAGAGTTCTAATAATAGAAGATGATATTAGCATTGCAGAGTTAGAGAGAGATTATTTGGAGATTAATGGCTTCAGTGTTGATATAGAAAGTAGTGGAGATAAAGGGTTTTATAAAGTTCAACATGAAGATTATGATTTAGTTATATTAGATGTTATGCTTCCAACTATGGATGGCTTTGAGATATGTAAAAGAATTCGTATTGAAAAAGATATACCTATTCTTATGGTGTCAGCTAAAAAAGAAGATATAGATAAAATTAGGGCTTTAGGGCTTGGTGCAGATGATTATATGACTAAGCCATTTAGTCCCAATGAATTAGTTGCAAGGGTTAAAGCACATATTTTAAGATACGAGCGTTTAGTAAATGGAAGCGGTAAAAAAGAACAGGATATAATACAGATTAGAGGAATTACCATAGATAAAACCTCTAGAAGAATATTCATAAATGATAAAGAAATAAATTTTACAACTAAGGAATTTGATTTATTACTATTACTAGCTAGTAACCCAAATAGAGTTTTTTCAAAAGAAGAGTTATTTGAAAGAATATGGGGTATGGATTCCGCAGGGGAAATTGCAACAGTAACAGTTCACATAAGAAAAATAAGAGAAAAAATTGAGTCTGATTCTTCAAAACCACAATATATTGAGACTATCTGGGGAATAGGATATAGATTTGAGGTATAAAAGAATAATATTTTTATGTACAATCTACTAATAGTGAGGGATAATTATTAGTAGATTTTTTTATTAGGAGTGACAGCATGAAAAAGACTTATAATTTTTATAAATGGAGAATTTGGACAATATTATCTTTGTCCTTTGTTATGTCATTATTTCATAGAAGTGCATTAGGGGTAGTATCAGAAGAACTTTCGAAAACCCTTAACTTATCGGCAGCTCAGATTGGTAATATTGCATCTGTAACCTTTTATAGTTATGCCATTATGCAGATTCCAGCAGGAATTCTTTTAGATGTATTTGGATATAAGAAGATAAGTTACCTAGGCGTTATAACTACAGGAGTGGGTTCTATGCTACTTGGAGCTGCTTCAAATGTATGGCTTGCCTATGGAGCAAGACTTCTTGTAGGAGTTGGAACTTCCGTTATATTTATATCAGTACTTAAGGCTCAGGCTATTTGGTTTTCAAAAGATGAGTTCTCAAAGGCATCATCAAAGCTATCTTTTATAGGTAACATGGGAGGGGTAATAGCTACCTTTCCACTTGCAGCCATGGTTATATTTATGGGATGGAGAAACTCCTTTTATGTAATGGGAGTAGCTTGCTTTATTGTTGGATTTTTAGTGTACAAGTATGTAATATCTTCTCCAAAGGAAGTAGGATTTGCACCTTTAGGAGTAGACCAAAATGGAGAGAAGTTTAACCTATTTAAAGCGTTAAAAGAAGTAGCAACAAATAAAGCAACTTGGAGAAATTTCTTTATATTATTTTCTTTAGTTGGATGTACTACAACCTTAACAGGACTTTGGGGAGTTTCTTATTTTACTTATGTTTATGGTTTAACTAAAACTTCAGCAGCTTTTTATACTTCTTTTATAATTTATGGATTAGTAATAGGCTCATTGGTAGTAGGACAAGTAGATAGATTTTTAAAAGATTCTATAAAGTGGTATCCAAGAATAGCTTTAATTATAAATACATTAATATGGATATACATACTTATAATTGAAGGAGGAAAACCTCCGCTAGTAGTGTACCCAGTTATTTTATTAGTTATGGGAACACTGGCTATGGCACATATATTAAGTTTTACAGATATTAAAGACAAGGTAAATAAAAGTTATGGTGGAATAGGAACAAGCATAGTAAACTCAGGAGAGTTTGTGGGAAGTTCAGCAATGAGCATATTAATTGGTTATTTTTTAGACTTAAAATGGAATGGAGAAACTATAGATGGGATAAAGTCATATAGTTTAAGTGAATATAAGTTTGCATTTTTGATATTTTTGATAGTTTCAGTTATAGGAATATTGATGTCTTTTATGAAGGATAATAAGGTCAAAGGCTAGGATTATTTAATCTTAGCCTTTTCTTAACTTTAAAATATTGATAATATTATACTTAATTACATAATCTTTATTATAAGAGGGGTGATATAAATGAAGATTGATTTGAGTAAGATAGTTAAAAATAAGAAGATAACAGTTTTAGAAGAGCAGGTGCTTGAATATATTATTGAAAATATTGATAACGTTATGGATATAGGGGTTAGAGGAGTAGCCGCAGCAAACTATACTTCAACTTCTACAATCATGAGGCTTTCTAAAAAGTTAGGTTTCACTGGGTTTATAGATATGGTTTATAATATAACACCTTTAGTAGATAGTAAAAGCACAGGGATAGTTGAAGAGGAAGATACTTTAATAGGAACAGATATAAACTTCTTATCAAAATATGTTGAAGAAGAACATGTTGATAGATTTATACAGTTATTAATAAATAAATCAAATAGATATATATTTATTTATGCTAGGGGATATTCAAATATAGCAGCAGATTACTTTAATAAGAAAATGCTAGGCGTGGGGATTAAAAGTATATTAATAGATTCTATAGGAAGCTTTGAAAACAATGTTGAGGATATGGAGATGCTTATAGTCATATCTAAATCAGGAGAAACTAAGGAAGTATTAGATAAGGTTAAGGTTGCAAAAGATAAAAATAAGCTTGTAGTTTCTTTTACCAAAGAAGTTGAAAATAGTATTTCAAAGCTTTCAGATATATCTTTTAAGATATTTGATATGCATAAGTTAGATGATAGTAATGTTATGGCGAATTCATTTTTCCCTAATATGCTTATGTTTATGGAGTACTTAATTCACAGATATCACCAGGGAGAAAAAGAACATAATGTTAAATAAATACAGAAAAATAGACCTTTTTAAGAAACCTGTTATCTTTTTAGTTAACAGGTTTCTTACTGCCTGAAAACTATTTCTTAAATCTGAAAACGTAATTATAATAAAAACTGTGAAAGAGATAAAAATATATTAAGAGGTGGAAATTATGAAAGAAAAGATTATGAATGCCATGCAAAGATTTTCAAAAGCAATGTTCATTCCAGTTCTAATACTTCCAATAGTAGGTATACTTATTGCTTTTGGAAATATATTAACAAATGCTAGATTAGCAGAATACGCGCCGTTTTTAAAAAACACATTAATATTTGGTTTCGGCAAAATACTTTCAGGATCTTTAGTACCTATATTATCAAATTTAGGAATTATATTTTGTGTAGGTTTAGCAGTAGGTTTAGCTAAAGAAAAGAAAGCAGAATCAGGATTTACATCAGTATTAGTTTATTTTGTATTTATTAATGCTATGAACATCTTCCTTAATCTATCAGGTAAATTAGTGCCAGCTGATCAATTAAGAGGATCTGGTCAAGCAGTAGTTTTAGGAACACAAGTTTTAGATATGGGTGTTTTCTTAGGAATAATTTTAGGTATTGTAGTTGCTTATATTCATAATAGATATTGTAAAAAAGAGTTCAATGGAGCTTTTCAAGTATATGGTGGTTCAAGATTAGTATTCTTAATATTAATCCCAATAGTAGTAGTACTAGCAGTTATACTTTCTTATGTTTGGCCATCAGTACAATGGGGAATATCTAGTTTAGGATATTACATTCAAAAGAGTGGTAACTTTGGAATATTTATATATGGTATGTTAGAAAGACTTCTTATACCTACGGGACTTCATCACTTAGTTTATACTCCATTCTTATATACTCAACTTGGAGGGGTAGAGACTATAGGCGGTCAGGTTATAGAAGGAGCAAGAAACATATACTTTGCTGAGATTGCAGATCCAGCAGTAAAAGTATTATCTGGTAGCGTTATATGGGATGCCAGAGGAGTATCAAAAATGTTTGGTTTAGTAGGAGCTTGTTTAGCCCTTTATCATACAGCAGATGATGATAAGAAAAAGAAAGCAAAAGCTATACTTATACCAGCAGCAGTAACATCAGTAATAGCAGGTGTAACAGAGCCTATTGAGTTCTCATTCTTATTCACAGCACCTATTCTTTTTGGAATACATGCAGTATTAAGTGGACTTGGAATGGTAGCTTTAAATATATTAAACGTAAGAGCAATAGGACCTAATGGACTTATAGACTTCTTATTATATAACTTACCATTAGGTATAGAAAAAACATCATGGCCAATGTTTGTATTAGTAGGAATTGTTCAATTTGCAATATACTACGGTTTATTCAGATTCTTAATAGTTAAATTAAACTTAAAAACTACTGGTAGAGAAGATGATAAGGATGATGTTCAGCTTTATACAAAAAGCGATTATAAAGCAAAAGCAGAAGGTAATAAATCTATAGCTTCTGATGATAAAGCATTAGTTATAATAGAAGCTTTAGGTGGAAAAGAAAATATCAAAAAAGTAGATAATTGTTATACAAGATTAAGACTTATCCTTGAGGATTCAACTAAGGTTGACGAAAAAACTTTAAAAGGTACAGGAGCAGCTGGTGTTGTAATCAAAGGAGAAAATGTTCAAGTAATATATGGACTAAATGTAACAAGCATTAGATCTATGGTAGATAATGCTTTAGGAATAGTAGGAGAATAAAAAGAAACTTAGAAGGAAGGTAATTTATATGAAAAAACATTCTATAGTTATTGCAGGCGGAGGAAGTACATTTACACCAGGGATAGTTATGATGATGTTAGACAACGTACATCGTTTTCCAATAAGAAAATTAAAGTTATATGATAATGATGGAGAACGTCAAGGCATAATTGGAGAAGCACTAAAAATAGTATTAAAAGAAAATGCACCAGAGATTGAATTTTCATATACAACAGATCCAGAAGAAGCATTTACAGATGTAGATTTTTGTATGGCTCACATCCGTGTAGGTAAATATGAAATGCGTGAAAAGGATGAAAAGGTTCCTTTAAAGCATGGAGTTCTTGGTCAAGAAACTTGTGGACCAGGAGGAATAGCTTATGGTATGAGAAGTATAGGCGGTATGCTAGAGTTAATAGACTACATGGAAAAATACTCTCCAGATTGCTGGATGTTAAACTACTCAAATCCAGCAGCTATAGTTGCAGAAGCTTGTCGTAGACTAAGACCAAACTCAAAGGTATTAAACATATGTGATATGCCTGTTGGAACTCTTCGTCGTATGGCAGGAATAGTAGATTTAGAGCCACAAGATTTAGAGGTTAAATACTTTGGATTAAACCACTTTGGATGGTGGACTAGCGTAAAAGATAAGGCTGGAAATGACTATACTCAAAGAATAAAAGACTACGTTGCAGAAAACGGATATCTTACAGTTAAAGAGGTTGAAACTCAACACACAGATCCAAGCTGGCAAGAAACACACAAGAAAGCAAAAGATTTATTAGCAATAGATCCACGTTTCTTACCAAACACGTATCTTAAATATTATCTATATCCAGACTATGTTGTGGAACATTCTAATGCAGAATATTCTAGAGCAAATGAGGTTATGGATGGAAGAGAAAAAGATGTATTTGGAGCAGCAAAAGCTATAGTTGAAGCTGGAACAGCTAAGGGTGGAGAGTTCCACATAGATGCTCATGCAACATTTATAGTAGATTTAGCAAGAGCTATTGCCTACAATACACATGAAAGAATGTTATGTATTGTAGAAAATAAAGGTGCTATTTCAAACTTTGATCCAACAGCTATGGTTGAAGTTCCATGTATAGTTGGCATCGATGGACCAGAGCCACTAGCTCAAGGAGAAATTCCAGAATTCCAAAAAGCTTTAATGCAGCAACAACTTTCAGTTGAAAAACTAGTAGTTGAAGCTTGGATAGAAGGATCTTATCAAAAATTATGGCAGGCGCTTACATTATCTAAAACAGTACCTAGTGCTAAGGTTGCTAAGGACTTGTTAGATGATCTTATTGCAGCAAACAAAGGCTACTGGCCAGAACTTAAGTAGAAGGTGCAAATATATGTTTAAAAATTTATTCAAAAAGAAAGATGAAAATCTACTGTATGCTTTTTGTGATGGAGAAAGTCTAGACCTAAGTAAGGTTAATGATGAAGTCTTTTCTCAAAAAATGATGGGAGATGGAATCGCAATAAAACCAAGCGATACTAAAGTATATGCTCCTTGCGACTCAGAAGTAGTTACAATCATGATGGAAAGTAAACATGCAGTAGGACTTAGAACTAAAGAGGGAATTGAGATACTAATACATGTAGGAATAGATACAGTAAACCTAAAGGGTGAAGGTTTTAGTATCCACTGCAAAGAAAAACAACAAGTTAAAAAAGGTAACTTACTTTTAAGCTTTGATAGCGAAGTTCTTAAAAGAGAAAACTTAGATGACACCATAATGCTAATACTTGCAGAAGCTAACGGTCATGAAATAAAAAAATACCATGTTGGGGAAACTATGAAAGCAAGTGAAAGTATTTTATTGGAAATAAAATGATATAAAGTGAAACTTGATTCAGATAAGGGTTTGATCCCTATCTGAATCTTAGTTGAACTTATCTAGGGTCGTGCCAATGTTAACTCCAACTTTAATACGGATGGAGTGTTACAGTGGCTAGACATCAGATAATAAAAGAAAAAGAATAAGCTTCACTTAAGGTGGGGCTTGTTCCTTTAGGAGGAGTTTTAAATGAGCATAGTTGAAAATATAATGGAGAACAAAATAGTTGCAGTAATAAGAGGAAACGACAAGGAAGAAGCACTAAACATAATAGAGGGAGCAATAGAGGGCGGTATAAAACTTATAGAAGTAACTTACACAAACAAAGATGCCTCAGAAATCATAAAAAGTTTAGTTGGAAAATACAAAGATGTAGTTATAGGAGCAGGAAGTGTTCTAAATGTAGACACAGCTAGAGAAGCTATAAAAGCGGGCTCAGAATTTATAGTAGGACCAAACTTTGATGAACTTATAGGCGATTACTGTACAGAAAAGAATGTAGAATATATTCCAGGCTGCTTTACACCAACAGAAATAGTAAATGCCCTAAACTCAGGTGTTAAGGTTATTAAATTATTTCCTGGGGAAGCTTTAGGCCCAAGTTACATAAAGGCAATAAAAGCACCAATTAAAAATGTTAAGATAATGGTAACAGGCGGCGTTAACCTTGAGAACCTAAATGAATGGTTAAATAGTGGAGCAGATTCAGTAGGAATAGGAAGTATATTAGCCGCAGGAACAAATGGAGATAAAGAAAAAATAGCCGAAAATGCAAGAAGATTTATGGAGAAGGTAGGGAAATAACATGGAAAAATTTCTTTCAATAGGTGAAATACTTATAAGATTTACTCCAAAAAACTTTGATGTATATGGAAACTCTAATGAGTTTGAGTGTTTTTATGGTGGTTCAGAAGCCAATATATCCTCAATGCTTTCAGCTTGGGATATAGAAACTTCTATCCTATCAGCACTTCCAGATAATGATATAGCTAAAACAGTAAAAAGGTATTTTAGAGGAATTGGAGTAGACATAAAGAATATTCTAACTAAGGGAGAAAAGATAGGCTACTACTTCTTAGAAAGAAGCTCAGGAGTTAGAAACAGCAGTGTTATTTATGATAGAAAACACAGCAGTTTTTCAGAGTTATCTATAGATGATATAGATATAAATGAGGTGTTGGAAGGGGTAACCTGGCTTCACTTTAGTGGAATAACCTTAGCAGTTGGAGAAAAATCTAGAGAAATAGTAAGAGAAGTAGTAAAAGAAGCTAAAAGAAGAAACATATTTATAAGCATGGACTTAAACTTTAGAAGCAAGATGGCAACTTTTATGGAAGCTAAAAACTATGCAACTGAATTAGCTCCTTTTGCAGATATATGTCTTGGAATAGAACCAATAATGGTAGACGATAAAGATATAACTATGTTTGATAGAGAAACTTCTACAAAGGAAGATATATTTAAACGAATGAAAGAACTTAAAGAAAAGTTTGGCTTTAAGTATGTCTTCCACACAGAAAGAGAAAATGATAAAGAAGATAATAACACCTACTACGCTTACGCCTTAGGCGAAGAAGAAAAAGCAGAGTCAGTTAAACTTACAACTAAAATGGTTGAAAGAGTAGGAAGTGGAGATGCTTTTGTATCAGGAGTAATCTACTCAATTATGAAAGAGAAAACTTTAAAAGAAGCCATAGACTTTGGAGTAGCAGCAGCAACTTTAAAATGCACAATTAAAGGCGATAGTATGCTAGTAAATCCAAAGGATATAGAAAAGATAATAGGAGAAAAAAATTCTATAGAGAGGTAAGGTGAAAACTATGTTATATTCTCAAAAGGTAAGAAAAATAGCTCCAGAAATGGATTCTCTAAAAAGAGGAATGGGCTGGACTACAGAAGATTTAGAAAAGATGCAGATAATAGTAGAAAGTACCTATGGTAAAAGTCATCCAGGAAGTGTTCATTTAGATGTAGTAGTAAATGAAGCTATGGAGGAGCTTACAAGTTTAAACATAAAAGCAGCAGACTATTATGCAACAGATATATGTGATGGTCAAGCCCAAGGTCATGATGGTATGAACTATTCTCTAGTATCTAGAGAAATAATAGCAGATATGATAGAAATTCATGCAAATGCTACAGGTTTTGATGGAGGACTATTTGTAGCAAGTTGTGATAAAGGGATGCCAGGAAATCTAGTAGCTATGTGTAGAGTAAATATACCTTCAGTAGTAATCCCTGGTGGAATTATGAATGCAGGCCCTAATCTTTTAACCCTAAATCAAGTAGGAACCTACAGCGCTATGCATAAAAGAGGAGAGATAACGACAGCTCAATATGATTTCTATAAAGAAAATGCATGCCCAAGCTGTGGAGCTTGTTCTTTTATGGGAACAGCTGCAACTATGCAGGTATTAGGTGAAGCTTTAGGACTTGCTCTACCGGGAGCAGCGCTCTTACCTTCAACTTCAGAAATATTAAAAGAATACACAAGAAAAGCTTCAAGAGCAGTAAAGAACTTAGTAGAAAAAGGAATAAAGGTATCAGACATAGTAAACAGAAAATCTATAGAAAATGCAATAATGGTACATGCAGCTATAGGTGGATCAACTAATGCACTTCTTCATATACCAGCTATAGCAAAGGAACTTGATATAGAAATACGTCCAGAAGATTTTGATAAAATCCATAGAAACATACCATTTATACTAAATGTAAGACCGAGTGGACATTGGCCAGCAAACTACGTATTCTATGCAGGAGGAGTACCTGCAATAATGAATAAAATAAAGCAATACCTTCACTTAGATGTTATGACAGTTACAGGTAAAACCTTAGGTGAGAACTTAGAGGAATTCAATAAAGAAGAAGCTTACGGTAAATACTTAAATTCAGCTCCTAAGATGGACTATAAAGAAGTTATCTACGACGCTGAAAGCCCAATAAGTGAAATAGGAGCAGTATCAGTACTTAAAGGAAACTTAGCACCAGAAGGATGTGTAGTTAAACACTCAAGTTTACCTAAAGGAATGAGAGATATAAAACTAAGTGCTAGAGCTTTTGATTCAGAAGAAGAAGCCTTTGAAGCAACTATAAATGGAAGCATAAAACCAGGAGATGCAATAATAATAAGATATGAAGGACCAAGAGGTTCTGGAATGCCAGAAATGTTCTACACAACAGAAGCTATAGCTTCAGACGAAAAACTAAACTCAACAGTAGCTCTTATAACAGATGGAAGATTCTCAGGAGCAACAAGAGGACCTGCTATAGGACACGTATCTCCAGAAGCAAGTAATGGAGGACCAATAGCCTTAGTTAAAGATGGAGATATAATCCACATAGATATAGAAAATAGAGGAATAAACATAGTAGGAATAAATGGAGAAGAAAAAACAAAAGAAGAAATAGAGAAAATACTAAAAGAAAGAAAAGAAAAATGGACACCAAAACCTCCTAAATATACTAGAGGAGTACTTGGCATGTACACAAGTTTAGCCACTTCTGGTATGGAAGGCGGAGTAATTAAAATAAGATAAAGAGAATAGTAGAAAGAGCTTAGCAGATTGTTAAGCTCTTTTTAAGTTTAGGGTAAGGAATTTGATGAAGCTTGAGAAGAAGCTTCTACAGGGAAGGAATCTAATGAAGCTTGAGAAGAAGCTTCTACAGTGAAGGAATCTAATGGAGAATTCCTACGGAATCTCCTACAGGGCAGAAGTGCAGAAGTTAAAAGGAATCTAATGAAGTTCTTGGAACTTTTACAGAATATAAGTGCATAAAAACAGCGGAACAGTGAAATGTGGGAGAAGAGAAACAGTGGAACAGTGTTATGTTGGAACAGTGAAACAGCGGAACAGTGGAGCATTGGAAAAGGGAAACATAAGAACAGTGCAAAAGCGGACTGTTGGAAAAGAGGAACAGCGGAGCAGTGGAATGTTGTAATGTTTGAATATAGGAGCAGTGGTATGAATAGAATATTAGTAAAAATTGCTTATAGGAGAAGAATGATGAATAAAAGTGAAAAGGAAGTAAAGGGAAATATAGAAGAGCTAACACCTAAAAAGCAAGAATATGCTAAGGGTGCTATATGGACAGATGGGGAGGTGCTTAATGAAAATGTAATAAAGGAATTTCATATAGAAGAAGAGTTAAAAAGTAGAGGTGTTAGTACGATTTCTAATAAAGGAAATATAAATATAGAGAGTAATAAGATGATAAGTAGAGTAATGAGTTTAGAAGAAAAAGAAGAGTTCTCTATTAGAAAGAGTTTTAGTATTAGAGAATCAACTGCACAAATGTTAAATGAGCTTAAGTTTTTACACCCAAATGTAAATATAAGATTAAACGTATTAATAGATAATGCTATAAGACATTATCATGAATATATAATAGATCGGGGTGGATTCGAATAGTAAAGATCTTATGGATAGGAGAGAGAGGTTTTGAGTGTTTAATTTTGTTTAAATAATTAGATTTAATAAGTGGTGCACAAGTCTTAGATACATCTAATACGTCTATAAGATTAATATAACTTATTAAAGACTTATAGAGCTATATATAGAAAAAATCTAATTAAACCACAACTTAGCATAATTAAAATTGGATTGAATTTTGTTTTTCTTAAACTTATTAAAGCTAATGAAAAAAGAATAATAGAAACAAAATCAATATCAGAAGGATTTAGAGATATATTTCTTTCTCCCCATATAGATAGTGTAAAAATAGATATACCAGCTGAAGCTATTAAGGCTATGATTAGTGGGCGAAGACTTTTAAGAATTCCTTGAACCATATCTACATGTTTATATTTAAAGTATAGCCAAGCTAATAAAGACATAATAATGCATGATGGTAATACACAGCCTAATGTTGCAATTATAGCTCCACTTAATCCAGCAACTCGTATTCCTACAAATGTTGATGAATTTATAGCTATAGGACCTGGGGTCATTTGAGAAATTGTAATTAAATCGCTAAATTCACTTTGTGTAAGCCAGTTATTATTATAAACTACTTGCGTTTGAATTAGTGGGATAACAGCATATCCACCTCCAAAGCTAAATAGACCTATTTTAAAAAAACTCCAAAAAAGATTAAATAGAATCATAAATTATTTTTTCTCCTTACCTTTAGTTTTTAAATAAGTTTTTAATGAGCCAATTGCTATACATATAATAAGTAGATAAATTACACTAATTTTAAAGAAATGAGATAATATAAAGGTTATAATCATTAGGAATATAGATAGTTTTTCCTTCTCTTTAAACATATCTTGACCCATATTGAGAACAACATCAATAATGATAGCAGCAACACCAGCCTGCATTCCATCTAGTATAGTTGAAACAATTAAATTTTGGATAAAAGATTTATAAAATAAAGAAATAGTAGATAAAATTAAAAGTGGGGGTAAAACAGTTCCTAATATAGTTATTAATGCGCCCATTATTCCACAAATTTGATAACCTATTAATATGGAGGCATTTACTGCTACAGAACCAGGTGCTGATTGAGCTATTGCAACTAAATTTAGAAGCTCGTCTTTTTCAATCCACTTTAAATCATCCGAGAATTTTTTTTTCATCAAAGGTATAATAACGAATCCACCACCAAAAGTTACAGTGCTTAGATAAAAAGTTGACGTGAATAGTGTAATATAAGTATTAATATTTTTACGCATAAAGCATCCCTCCGCAATATAAATTCTACTCCTTGAAGGTTCATATGTAAAATAATATAATAATATAAATATCATAAGAAAAAAATATATTATTTAAGGTGGAGTATATATGACATTGAGACATATGAAAATTTTTGTTGCAGTATGTGAATGTAAAAGCGTTACTGCGGCTGCAAAAAAACTATTTATAACACAACCTGCTGCCAGTCTCGCAATTACTGAACTAGAGAATTATTATGGAGTAAGGTTATTTGATAGAATTTCAAAAAGATTACATATAACTGAAATGGGGCAACAATTACTTTCTTATGCTACACATATAGTATCTTTGTTTGATGAGGCAGAAAAAAGTATTAGAAACTTAGATAGTATTGGAATTTTGAGAGTAGGAACAAGTATAACTATAGGAAATTATCTACTCCCTAACTTTGTAAAAAAGTTTCAAGATACTCATAGAAATATAAAAATTAATGCTATAATTGATAATTCAAAGAATATTGAAGATTTAGTATTAAGCAATGAAATTGATTTAGGACTAATAGAGGGATTCTCTCATAGTGAATTTATTGAAAGTAAGATTTTTATGACAGATAGAATGGTTCTTATATGCTCACCTGATCATGATTGGTCTAAAGTAAAAGAAATAGAAATATCTGATTTAAATAATTCAGAATTTATTTTAAGGGAAAATGGAAGCGCTGGTCGAGAAATAATAGATAATATTTTTGAAATGCATAGAATAAATATAAATCAAAGATGGCAAAGCCTAAGTACACAAGCTATAATAAAAGCGGTTAGTAAAAATTTGGGTATATCTGCATTACCATATCTTTTAGTTAAGGAAAACTTAGATAGGGGAGAGGTCGTAGAGGTATCAATAAAAAATATAACATTGACACAAAACTTTTCAATTATTAATCATAAAAATAAATTTTTAACCAATTCTGCAAAAGATTTTATAGAGCTTTGCTTAGACCAATAGTCTAATTTCATTTTTAAATTATATAGTTTTTTAGTTTGGATTATTTACATTAAAAATAAAGTGTCGACTTTGTCGACACTCTTAAATAGTGATAAATTTAATTCAGTTAATACGCGATTACTATTCCACCATTATCAGCATAGACAGTACTTAATCCACTAGCTTCAAAAATAATGATATCTTTAAATGGGTATTTACTTTCTATAACTGCTTTAAGTTCAGTGGCTTTTTCTAATGCATGTACGTGTGTTATGGCTAAAACTGTATTTTTAAAGTCAATAGGAGCCTCACCTATCATATCTACAAGTCTTGAGAAAGCTTTTTTCTTTCCTCTAACTTTTTCTTTTAAAACTATTTCACCTTGACCATTTTCACCCATAATAGGAACTATATTAAGTAGATTTCCTATTATAGCTTGATAATTGCTTATTCTTCCGTTTTTAGCTAGATTATCTAAAGAGTTAAGCACGAATAAAGTCTTTAATTGAGATATGTAGCTATTAACTTTTTCCACTATATCTAGAGAACTAAGGTTTTGAGCCAATAATTCTTTTACCTTCAACGCAACTAGAGATTCTCCAGCAGATGCTGATTTTGAATCAAAAACATGAACCTCACTTCCTGGTTCCATTTCCTCAAACATGTCTTTTGCTGCTATTGCACTATTGTGAGATCCACTTAGCTTTGATGATATAGTAACAACATAATTTTCAGCATTCTTTTTAAAGCTTTCAAGAAAGTCATTAGGTGAAGGACATGCTGTTAGAATTCTGTTTTTAGTTTCTTTCATCTTTGACAATAAGTCAGAAGTATCTAAGTTTTTGTCTATTATATCGTTACCATCAATTGTAACTATAAAAGGAACTCTTTTTATTTCAGTATCATCCCCAAGGACTTCATTATTAAAATCTACACAACTATCTGTTATTAACATATTTTCTCCTTAATCTATAATTATTAATTGTTAACTTATAATTAATATTCTTACCTATATTATGTGTAAAATTAGAAAGAAAATCAAGGCTTATGGCATAGAAATTTCTTTTTACAAAAATAGAAAGTCTTAATGATGAATATTAGGTTATAATAAAAAAGTAATTGTGAATTTTTAAATAGGGGGATTTAGAGAATGAAATATAAATTATTAGCTATTGATATGGATGGTACTTTTTTAGATGCTGAACATAAGCCGCTAGAAGAAAATTATATTGCAATAAAGAAAGCTGCTGAATTAGGAATAAAGGTTGTAATATGCTCAGGAAGAATTCCAGCAGCACTTAAATTATTTACAGATGATATGCCGAAGAATCAACCTATTATAGCAGGTAATGGAAGTATAGTGTACGATGGTGATTTAAATGAGATTTATAAAGAATACATAGATCCAGATACTGTAGGCGATATTATTTCAATGCTTAGAAATGAGTATGACCATGTATATTATCATGTTATGGATCCATATGTTGTGTATTCAGAAGGTATTGGAAGAATAGTACAAGACTTTTTGTTTAAATTAAACCTATCACTTCCTAGAAAACATAGAATGGAATTTCGTCTAGTTCCAGACTTAGTAACCTATATTGATGAACATAGGGTGAAAGCTTTAAAAATAGAAATTCATGAAGATGATAATAATCTATTTAATGAAATAAGAAGAAGAATTGAAACTATACCAAATGTGGAAGTAGTGACTTCTGGTTTTGGTTCATTAGAAATAGTTAGGAAAGGAATTAATAAAGGTAAAGCTCTTGAAGTATTAGCAAAACACTATGGATATTCTTTAGAGGAATGTATAGCTGTTGGTAATGATGAAAATGATGTTGAGATGATACAAGAGGCTGGACTTGGGATAGCTGTTAAAAATTCTAATCCAAAGGCTAAAGATGTTGCAGATTATATAACAGAAAATGATAATGATAACAATGCGGTTGCAGAAGTTGTGGAAAAGTTCATACTTAATGTGGATTAAAATAAATTAAAAATATATCTAAATATGTTTTACGAAGGGAGAAAATTAAATGAGTAGATTACCAGAAGGATTTTTATGGGGAGGAGCTACCGCTGCTAACCAATTAGAAGGTGCATACTTAGAAGGTGGAAAGGGATTATCTACAGTTGATGTAGTTCCAGCAGGAAAAGATCGTTTCCCTGTGGCACTTGGAAAAATGAAGATGTTTGAATGTGATGAAAATCATTATTATCCAAGTCATGAGGCAATTGATTTTTATCATAATTATAAAGAAGATATAGCACTATTTGGAGAAATGGGTTTTAAAACTTTTAGACTATCTCTTGCTTGGTCACGTATATTTCCAAACGGAGATGATGAGACACCAAATGAAGAAGGTTTAAAGTTTTATGAGGATGTATTTGATGAATGTCTAAAGTATGGTATAGAGCCATTAGTAACAATTACTCATTTTGACGTACCTATGAACTTAGTTAAGACAGTTGGTTCATGGAGAAGTCGTAAAATGGTAGGATATTATGAAAGATTATGCACTGCTATTTTTACGCGTTATAAAGATAAGGTTAAATACTGGCTAACATTTAATGAAATAAATATGTTATTACATTTACCTTTTATGGGAGCAGGACTTGTATTTGAAGAAGGTGATGATGTAGAAGCTATAAAATATCAAGCTGCACACCACCAATTAATAGCAAGTGCAAAAGCAACTAAGATTGCTCATGAAATTAATCCAAACTTTAAAGTTGGTTGTATGTTAGCAGCTGGAAATACTTATGCTAATACATGTTCACCAGAAGATGTATGGAAGTCGATGGAGAAGGATAGAGAAAATTATTTCTTTATTGATGTTCAATCTCGTGGAGAATATCCTAACTATGCTAAGAAAATGCTTGAGAAGCTTAATATTAATATAAAGATGGAAGATGGAGATCTTGAGCTTTTAAAAGAACATACAGTTGATTTTATTTCCTTTAGTTACTACTCTTCAAGGTTAACTAGTGCAGATCCTAAGATAAATGCACAAACAGAAGGAAATGTATTTGCAACTTTAAAGAACCCATATTTAAAAGCCAGTGAATGGGGATGGCAAATTGATCCACTAGGTCTTAGAATAACTATGAATGCTATGTATGATAGATATCAAAAGCCACTATTTATTGTGGAAAATGGATTAGGTGCTGTGGATAATCCAGATGAAAATGGATATGTAGAAGATGATTATAGAATAGAATATCTAAGAGAACACATAAAAGCTATGAAAGATGCAGTAAATGAAGATGGGGTTGAACTTATTGGGTACACTCCATGGGGATGTATAGACTTAGTAAGTGCATCTACTGGTGAAATGAAAAAGAGATATGGTTTTATCTATGTAGATAAAGACAATGAAGGAAATGGAACCTTAAAGAGATCTAAAAAGAAGAGTTTCAATTGGTATAAGAAAGTCATTGAATCTAACGGAGAGATTTTATAAAGAATATATATAAAACACTGAGATAAAAGTTTCAGTGTTTTTTCTTTTATAATATAACTTATGCTAAAATAAATATAAAGGAAAATAAGTATAATTAGGAGAATCTGTATGAATAAAGATATTCATGATAAATTAATGGCTTTAACAGATGAAGAGCAGAAAATTTTAAATGGAGAGGATGAGGTTAATAAAAGTCTATATACTGATAATGGACAATTTATAATAGATAGTAATAAGCTTTTAAGAAAAGAAGAGCTAATAGATATAAGAAAACATACAAGATTTATTCATTTTCCTAAACATAAACATAATTATATTGAGTTTAACTATGTTTATCAGGGAAGCCTGACAGAAACAATTGATGAAGAAGAAGTAACTCTTAAAAAAGGAGAGTTAATTTTTCTAAATCAATATATCACTCATGAAATAGAGCCATCTAGTGAAGAAGACATAATAATAAACTTCATAATAAGGCCAGAATTCTTCGATTATATTTTAGGATTATTAGAAAAAGATAATATAATTAGTAGCTTCCTAATAACAACTCTATATACCAATTATGAAAAAGGAGAGTATCTCTACTTTAAAGTTTCAGACAATAAGGAGATACAAAGCCTAGTAGAAAGAATAATAACTGAACTTTATACTCCATCTATAATGAGTAAAGCTACAATAAAGCTATTAGTAGGACTTTTGATAGTAGAGCTTGTGAAGAATTCTCATAATATTGAGACTTATTCTGTAGACAATTATGAAAAGATGATAATAATTCAATGTTTAAAATATATAGATGATTTTTATCAAAAAGGGAACCTATTTGAAATAGCTAATAAATTAAATCAACCTCATTATAAGCTTAGTAAGTTGATTAAAAAACATACTAAGATGACTTTTAAAGAATTGCTACAGGAGAAAAAACTTAGTAAGGCTGTAGAATTATTAAAGGTCACTGAGTATTCTATAGTTGAAGTTATAGAACTCGTTGGATATGAAAATCTTACTTATTTTTATAAGATATTTAAAGAGAAATATGGGGTCACCCCAAAAGAATATAGAGATAGAAAGTAAAATGACTGTTGCATAAGTGGATAAAATCCGCTAGTAACAGTTTATTTTTTATATCTATCTCGATACTCCTGAGGACTACAACCAGCATATTCATAGAATCTTTTATAAAAAGCAGTCAAATTATTAATACCAATAGTTTCGGCTATTTCATAAATAGGTAATCTTTTATTATGTAAAAGTATGATTGCTTTTTTCATCCTCTCATCATTTACTAGTTGTTTAAAGGTTTTTCCTGAAAATTTTTTAATAAGTTTACTTGTATAAGAAGGATCATATCCAAAATGAGTACACATATTCTTTAAGTTTCCTTCTATATAGTGACTACGTATATAAACTAATATATCTTCCATTAATTGTTGATTTCTAAACATATCTATAGATAAATTAGTTTGGTATTGAAATTTTCTAACTAAATGTGTAATTAATATCATAATAAAGTTGTCAATTAAGTCATCTGAGCATATAGTTGAATCTAAATATTCGCAAAGAATGTTTTGTATACAATTATGAGTCAATTCATCATTTTGTGTAAAAAATAATAAATAATGATTATGGTTATTTTTGTTATTCATAAGTTCAAACATAAATTGAGATATTAGCTTATCATTAGGTAGGTGATTAATAAATTTTTTAGAGAAATAAGCTTCATTTAAAACTATATTTATACCTAAATCATTTTCGCTTGTTCTTTTCACACTATGAGGTACATGTTTATCAAAGATAATTAAATCTCCTTTATGTAAAACAATCTCTTCATCTTCAACAATTATTGATAGTGTACCAGAATAAACATAAGTAATAACTATGTAATGATAAATATGCATAGGTACTTTACCAGCATTTCGTTTATGAAAGGATATTATGTGATTTTTGCCTTGGAACTGCCTATCGTGATTAAAAACAAATAAAAAATCATCATTAAACGGTACAGTTTTATGCTTAGTTTGGAAATGTGATATTATTTCTTGTTCACTTGTAGTATCTAAAGTTACATCACTATTTAGCATGTTTTCTAACGCACTGTAATTCAAAACAATCACTCCTTTGAATTAAGTATATAATATAAAGTCTAAATTTGATAGTCTTAAAAACATTTATTAGCATTGTCTCTTAACTTTAAAATCATTTATAATTACATTGTCAAAAGAAAAGCTTTTCAAATAAAATATTTGTTTTCGAAAATAAAAAATAAGAATAAAGGGGAATTAAATCATGAAAGAAACTATAGGGAATTTTATTGATAATAAGTTACTTCCAATAGCTGATAAGGTTAGTAGACAACGTCATTTGACTGCTTTAAGAGATGGAATGCTTGCATACTTGCCATTTACTATAATTGCATCTGTATTTTTAATATTAGCATTTATACCTATTCCAGGATATACAGAATTCATAACTAATTTATTAAATGACGGAGGAGCTTGGCAAGGAAGATTAATCTATGTAGCAAACTCAACTATGGATGTTGGTGGATTATTTGTTTTAATAGGAACTGCATATAGTTTAGCTAAATCATATAATATTGATAAATTACAATCTTCACTAACAGCCTTGGCATCATTTATATTAGTAACGCCTTATATTATAGGTGATGCTGGAAGTAGTATTCCGGTAGATAAAATTGGAGCTAAAGCAATGTTTGTAGCTTTTATTGTAGCAATGGTTGCTGTTGAGATATATAGAAAGATGGAACAAAAGGGTATTGTAATTAAAATGCCAGATGCAGTTCCACCAGCAGTGGCTAAACCATTTGCATCTTTAATACCAGCTTTTTTAACAGTAGTATTTTTCTGGGCAATAAGATTAATATTTGATATTGGGTTCAATTCTGACTTATTTACAATAATAAATCTGGTAATAGGAAAGCCATTATTACTATTGGGAGGAAGCTTAGGTGGTTTTGTTGTAGCATTACTATTTGAACAACTTTTATGGTTTTTTGGTATTCATGGAGGTTCAATTGTATCATCTGGAGCTATGAATCCTATCTGGACTATGTTGGATGATGCAAATAGACTTTCATCAATTGCTGGAGAAGTGCCTAAAAATATTATAAGTTTAAGTTTTAGAAATTCATTTGCAAGCATTGGTGTAGTTGGGGCAATAATTGCAATAGTTATAGTTGCAAAAAGCAAGCAATACAAAGAAGTTGGGAAAGTAGGACTTGTACCATATATCTTTAATATAGGAGAACCTGTATTATTTGGTATACCTCTTATGTTAAATCCATTATACTTTATACCTTTAGTAATAACTCCATCAGTGTCAGCAGTAATAGCATATATTGCGCTTGCAACAAAATTAGTTCCAATACCAACAGGTTTAGCTCAATTGCCATGGACAACACCTCCAATAATCAGTGGATATTTGGTAACTGGAAGCATCAGAGGAGCAATATTACAAATTGTATTATTAATTGTTACAACTTTAATATGGATTCCTTTTGTTAAGATGGCTGATAAACAAATATATAAAGAAGAAGCTCAATATAGTAAGGGAATAGAAGCTTAAATCTAGGGGGATTTATGAGAGGGCAGTTAGTAGTGAAAAAATTATTGATAGTTTATGTGATAGCAGTTATGATGGCTGGACTATTTGTTGGATGTGAACAAAATAAAAAAGAAAAACATTCAGACGTTGAAAAGAAATTAAGTCCAGTTAAAAGTGAAAGAATAGAAAACTATAACTACTATAGTTATGATGCTACAAAGGATGGTTATAAATCAATAAGAAGTGATGTTTTAACACCTAAATACTATATTTTTGCTGGGAGTAAAACTGAAGATACAGCTAATGATTTAATTGGGAAACTTGAAATGTTAGACAATGTTCAGGAATGGGCTGGACAAGTTTATGTTATTAATCCTATCAATGGAAAAGAATACAGTAATGATGATAAAGAAGCATTTATAGACTTAGTTGGAAGCGCAATCAGTAATGTAAAAGTAATAGGAATTGATGAGGGTGCAACATTTGTTAATAATTATCTTTCACAATCATGTTATTTTATAGCTGGAATGATGATTTATGGTGGAGATATTGATGGAAGCTTAGAAACAGGGGATGTAGTACCAGTGTACTTGAGTAAAACAAGTGATACGATTGTAGATTACTATATGAAGGTAAATAACGCTAAAAATAAGAGTAAGAAAACTGGTTATGAATTATATACAAATAATGATAAAACTTTACAAGCTGTTGCAGTTGCTTCTAAGAAGAATGAGAATTTAGCTGAGGCCTTTGATAATGCATGGGAAAGCATTTTCTCAAAAAATTACCGCCAACATAATACTACGGCAGAGTTTTATATGGTTAGTGCTAGAAGTGCTACAGAAAATTATGATTTAATTGAAGCGCCTATTTTTGAAGAGTTAGGAATAACGTATAACCAAGAAATTGACAAAAGTGTATCAGGAATGGATGGAAAATATACTTGGTTTGAGTATGTACCTAACACTGTTAAATCTAGCGAAAATAATAGTGTTCCTTTAGTAGTTTCTTTACATGGAAACCAAAATGATCCAAGACTACAAGGTGATACAACAGGATGGCCTGAATTAGCTGCAAAAGAAAACTTTATAGTTGTAGCTCCTGAATGGCAGCAAAAAGATGTTAATTTCTTTAAGGTTGATGGTCTAGAAGAAGAGGGTGTTATAAATTTAGTTAAAGATTTACAAGTTAAATATCCTCAAATTGATCCATCTAGGATTTATGTAAATGGACTTTCAATTGGTGGTGCAGAATCCTTCTTATTGGGGTTAAAGCATAGCAAAATATTTGCAGGAGTAGGAGTGGCTTCTGGAGTTAATGTATTTGCAGATCAGGTTACAGAAGTCGCTAATAACTATTCTGGGGGCGAAGTACCATTACTATATATGTGTGGAGATCATGATTTCTTTCAAATGATTCCTGTTGATGGAAGTAGTAAATATGGAACAGCATATTTATTTGGAAATCAGGTTTGGAATGAAGATAAAAATGTACACATTTTTAGTGCACTACAATCTTATCAAAAAATAAATGGACTAAATGTAAATGAAATGAATATGACTGAGAATGAATATTATGGAATTAAGCTAGATAATCAAGGTTGGATTAAGTTAGGGGATAAGGATATGTATACTGGAACCTTATCAAACAAAAATGGAGTAGTCATGGAATTAGCTGCTATTAAGGATTTAGCCCACTGGAATTACAAGCCAGAAGCAGAATATATATGGAGATTTTTTAAAAGTTATAGAAGAGATATTGAAACAGGGAATTTAATTTTTATTAAATAAAACAAAGAAGAAAAAAGCTGTTGCGTAATAGCAACAGCTAGGTATTAAGGAGGAAAAGTAGTGAAAAATATATTATTAGTATGCGCAGCAGGTATGTCAACAAGCCTTCTAGTAAATAAAATGAAAGATGCAGCGAAGAAAAAAGACATAGAAGTAAATATTGATGCTCTATCAGTTTCGGAATGTTCAAAAGTGGTAGATACAGTAGATATTGTTTTACTAGGACCGCAGGTTAGATTTCAAAAGTCTCAGGTTGAGTCTTTGGTAAATGGAAGAATTCCTGTTGAGGTAATAGATATGAAGCATTATGGAACAATGAACGGTGAGGCCGTATTAGAAAGAGCGATACAGTTAATAAAATAGGCTTATAAGTATGTACTTGATGTTAATGGGAGGAAGAATTAAATGAACAATATGGAATTAGTAGCATTTGAAATAATAAGCAATGTAGGAATGGGAAAATCTTTGGCTATAGAAGCAATAAGAGAAGCAAGAAAAGAGAACTACGAAGTAGCGGATAGTAAAATAGAGGAAGCAAAAGAATTTTTACTTCAAGGACATCATGCACATGCTGATTTAATTCAAAAAGAAGCAAACGGAGAAAAGGTGGAATTTTCTCTAATAATAATGCATGCTGAGGATCAGTTGATTAGTGCAGAAACTATAAAGGACTTAGCAATTGAAATAATAGAGATGCATAAAGATTTAAAGAATAAATAATATACATTAATACGAAAATAAAATTTAAAATTATTAGGTAGTATATTGAAGTTTAATATAAGTCAAAAAACTATATAGTTCTTGTCTTAGTGATATTTTAAATTCATATAAGGCAAGAACTTATTAAAATTTATAGAGACTTAAAGGAGGAGGGTAACATGAAAGTAAGTAATATTAAAATAAATTATCAGTATGAATGTATAAGTATAGATACAAATTCACTAATAGTAAGTTGGGAAGTTGATACAAATCAAACTGAATATGAAGTAAAGATTAAAAAAGATGAGGTTACTATTTACGAAAGTTATAAAGTAAACTCCTTTAATAATGTAGTATATATAAAAGGTCTAGATTTAAAACCAGAGACAGAATATAGAGTAATAGTTAATGTGTGGAATGAATGTGAAAAATTTAGTGACAGTAAAAACTTTAGAACAGCAATTTTTGGTAAGTTTAATGGTAACTGGATATCAAATGGAGAAAGATTAATAAATGAACTTGAATATTATAATGATAATAGAAATTGTTTGTTAAAAAAGAACTTTACTATTAATAATGTAGTAAATGATGCTTATTTATATATTGTAGGCTTAGGGTATTACAATGTTTATTTAAATGGAGAGAAAGTAGGAAAAGCTGAACTAAATACTGATTGGACTAACTATTCTAAATGTATTTATTATGATGTGTATGATGTTAGCAGTTATTTAAATAAAGGTGAGAATGTAATTTCAGTAGAATTAGGCAATGGATGGTATAATCCTTCTCCATTGAAGTTATTTGGTAAATACAATTTAAGAGACGTATTAGACATAGGAGAACCCAAATTAATAGCTGATTTGAACATAAATACAAAAGATAATGAAAAAGTAGTTATATATACAGATGATACTTGGGAAGTAGCTAAGGGACCATACTTATTTAATAATATATATCTGGGAGAAAAATTTGATTATAAATTGTTTGATGAGAATTGGAGAAATATAAATTCAGGGAATGTAGAATGGAAAAAAGCAACTTTAACCAAATCACCAGGAGGGAAGCTAGAGGCAAGTTTTATCAATAAGGTTGAAGCTACAAAAACAGTTAGAGCAAAAAGCATAGTAGTTAATGAGAGCAATAATCTATTAGTAGACTTTGGAGAAACTGTAGAAGGATTCATTGATATAAGCATGAACGGTAAGATTGGACAAGAAGTTGAATTAATATATGGCGAAAATATAAATGGGGATGGAACAATAAATGCTGACACAACCTTAGCAGGAGGTGTAGGAAGACTAATTAATAACGAATTTAAGATAGATGGGGGAGCAACATCGCCTAAAAATGCGATACAAATGGACATAGTTATGTTAGGAGATGATGAAACTCGCTATGTAAATAAGTTTACTTATCATTCTTTTAGATATGTAGAAATTAAAGGAATAGAAAAAGAAAATATTAATGATATTAAAGCAATATATGTTCATACTAACTTAGAAGAATCAGGTTCATTTAAATGTTCAAGTGAGTTTTTAAATAAATTATATACTACAGCTAAAAATACAAAAATTAACAATATACGGTCAGTTTTTGAAGATTGCGCAAGAGAAAGATTTGGTTATGGTGGAGACATGGTATGTTTAGCCGCATCTCAGATATTTATGTTTGATACTGAAACACTATATGAAAAAATAATAAAAGATTTTAGATACGACATAAGAGATAATGGGGGAATTACAGAAACAGCTCCGTATATGGGAATAAAGAGTAATGGAACAGGTGATGGGGCAGGCCCATTAGGATGGCAATTAGCATATTCATATTTAATTGATAAATTATATCAATATTATGGAAATATAAAAATTGTAGAAAATGAATATGATTATATAAAGAAGCAAGTAGAATACTTAAGTAATTTAGGTATAGAAAACTTGTCTAAGTGCTGCTTAGGAGACTGGGGAAGTGCAGAAGCGAAAGAAGGTTCTTATAGGAAAGTTACACCAGCAGTTGAATTTACAACATGTTGTTTCTATTATCATCATATAGAACTACTAGCTAAATTTGCAAAGCTGCTTGGAAATGAAGTCGATTATACTAAATATATTAATAAAGTTGATGAACTAAAGAAATATATTGTTGACACATATAAGAATGAAGATGGCTCTTATTCGGATAGAAGTCAAACTAGTTATGTTTTTGCTTTATTTTTTGATTTAGATAATGAACCAACAAAACTTGCAAAGGAGTTTGTAGATAAAATAATAAATAATAATTACTATATAACTTGTGGAATTTTTGGAATGTTTATGACTTATGAAGTTCTTATGAGGTATGACTATCAAAATATTATTTATAGATGGTTAAATAAAAAAGATGAAAATAGTTTTTATAGTATGCTTAAAGATGGACAAAGTGTATTAAGTGAACATGTTCATAGAAATTGGTCTGAAGGATCAGATAATCATGGAATGTACAGTTCTTATATACAATGGTTTTATGAAGGGCTGGGTGGAATAAATATTTCTCAAGATGCTTTTGGAGCAGATAAAGTATTTATAAAACCATATTTTGAAGAGGAGATAGGATTTGTTGAATGTAAATATAGTTCTATAAAAGGTGATATAATGAGTAATTGGAGTAGAAATGAAAAATATATTTCATTACAAGTTAAAACACCTAAAAACTTGAAGTCAAGTTTACTAATCTTGGATAAGAAATATAAAGATTGTCTTAAAGGATATAAAATTGAAAAAGAAGATGATAACTATATTTATATAGATATATCGTTGATTAATAAAGAAATAAATTTAAAATTAATATAGTAAATTAATTAAATCTTACAATATTTAAATAAAATTTTCGAGTATAAGTGAGGAGTTACCCCAAAAGAATATAGAGATAGAAAGTAAAATGACTGTTGCATCAGTGGATAAAATCCGCTAGCAACAGTTTATTTTTCTTGTTTTGAGTTTATAGAAAAGGAATTTAATGAAGCATTCCAGCAGTCCTATTTGCCAATGTTGAAAAAGCGCACCATCGTTATGCAAAAGCACAGGTGCAGTGGAACATTGGAAAAGCGCAGCGGTGCACTGCTGTTCGGTGGACGCGATTTTCAGCGTCAATCTAATCTTTTGCTAGAAGTTAAAAGGATTTGATGGAGCTTGTGAAGAAGCTCCTACAGGTAGTAGTTAAAAGGAATCTAATGAAGCTGAGGAACGCTTCTACAGGATAGATGTGCACACCAGGTTAATAATTTATACAAATAGAGTTATTAAATATAGCTCTCATAAATAATATAATCAAGTTGTGAAAATGATTACTAGGTAAGGAGGACAACTCATGGAATACCATCTAGCCATTGATATTGGAGCTTCTAGTGGAAGGCATATACTAGGATTTATAGAAGATGGACAACTTAAATTAGAAGAAGTTTATAGATTTAACAATGGGATAAAAAAGGTTAATGATGAATATTGTTGGGATTTAAAAAAGTTATTTTTAGAAATAAAAAACGGAATAAAGAGATGCAAAGAAATAGGAAAAATTCCTAAGAGTATAGGAATAGATACTTGGGCAGTGGATTTTGTATTGTTAGATGAAAATGAAGATATTTTAGGAAATACAGTTGCCTATAGAGATGATAGAACAGAAGGGATTATGGAAGAGGTTTTTAAAGTAATTCCTCAGGACATGCTTTATCTTTATACAGGAATTCAGTTTCAGAGATTTAATACAATATATCAGCTGATAGCAATTAAAAAGAAAAATCCTGAGTATCTTAAAAAGGCTAAAGCATTTTTAATGGTACCTGATTATTTCAACTTTCTTCTAACAGGAAAGAAAGTTAATGAGTATACAAATGCGACTTCAACTCAGCTTGTAAACTCCTTTGATAGAACCTGGGATGAAAATATATTAGATACTTTAGGAATAAATAGAGACATGTTCCAAGAGATAAAACTTCCTAAAACTAATCTTGGAAATTTAAGAAGTGAGTTAGTTGAGGAATTTGGATTTGATATGGAAGTAGTTTTACCTGCAACTCATGATACGGGTTCTGCTTTTATATCCTCTGTATGTAATGATGAGGATAGTGTTTATTTAAGCTCAGGAACTTGGTCACTTATGGGTGTTGAGAACAGATTCCCAATATGTGTTCCACAGTCTATGAATTACAATTTTACAAATGAAGGTGGAATTGATTATCGCTTTAGATTCTTAAAAAATATTATGGGTCTTTGGATTATTCAAGAAGTTAAGAGGATGTACAAAGATGAGTATTCTTTCCCAGAGTTAGTTGTAAAAGCTAAGGAAACTGATAGGTTTAAATCAGTTATAGATGTAAATCACGATAGATTCTTAAATCCAGAAAATATGATTACAGAGATACAAACGTATTGCAAGGAAACTAATCAAGAGATACCTAAAACTCCTGGTGAAATAGCTTATTGTGTATTTAATAGTTTAGGTGTCAGCTATGGAGAATCTATTGAGGAACTTGAAGAGATATTTGAAAAGCAATATAAAAGGGTTAATGTTTTTGGTGGTGGATGTCAAAATGAACTGCTTAATCAACTGATAGCAGATAAAACTAATAAAGAAGTTCTAGCAGGACCAGTAGAGGCAACAGCTATAGGAAATATTGTAGCTCAATTATTAAGTTTTAATAAAGTTAATAATCTTGGAGAAGCAAGAGACCTTATACTAAAGTCATTTGAAATAAAAGTATATAAACCTAGTTAAATTTTAAGGAGGATATCATGAATATAAAAGAAAGATATTTAGAAGCAAAAAAGGATTACGAGAAGTTTGGTATTAATGTTGATAAAGTATTAGAAGATCTTGAAAAAGTTAAGATTTCTATCCACTGCTGGCAGGGAGATGACGTAACTGGTTTTGAGGTTTCACAAAGTGAACTTTCTGGAGGAATAGCAGCTACAGGAAATTATCCAGGTAAAGCTAGAAATGCTGAAGAATTAAGAGCTGATTTAGATAAGGCTCTATCTTTAATTCCAGGAAAGCATAAGGTTAATTTACATGCAATATATGCAGAAACTAATGGAGAAGTTGTAGAGAGAGACGAAATTAAACCAGAGCATTTTGAAAACTGGGTAAAATGGGCTAAAGAAAAAGAATTAGGATTAGATTTTAATCCAACAATATTCTCTCATCCTAAGGCTTCAGATGGATTAACTTTATCACATCCTAATAAAGAAATAAGAGATTTTTGGATAAGACATTCAATCGCCTCAAGAAAAATAGGAGAGTATTTTGGAAAAGAACTTGGACAAACTTGCTTAACTAATCTTTGGATTCCAGATGGATACAAGGATATCCCAAGTGATAGATTAGGACCAAGAGCAAGACTTAAGGATTCTTTGGAGCAGATTTATGGAGTAGATGTAGATAAAAAATATAATTTAGATTGTGTTGAATCAAAGGTATTTGGAATAGGTGCAGAATCTTATACAGTAGGTTCAAGTGAATTTTATCTAAACTTTGCAGCTAGAAATAACATAATGTCTTTAATGGATACAGGACACTATCACCCAACAGAGGTAGTTTCAGATAAATTATCAGCTATGCTTTTATTTAATGAAAAAGTGGCACTTCATGTAAGCAGACCAGTTAGATGGGACAGTGACCATGTAATAATTTTAGATGATGAACTAAAAGAAATTGCCAAGGAAATAGTGAGAAACGATGCTTTAGATAGAGTAATAATAGGTCTTGATTTCTTTGATGCAAGTATTAATAGAATTGCAGCATGGACTATAGGTACAAGAAATATGATAAAAGCCTTATTATCAGCAATGCTTACACCTAATGAATTATTAAAGAAATACCAAGATGAAGGAAACTTCACTGAAAGATTAGCTTTAATGGAGGAGATAAAGACTTATCCAATGGGTGATATATGGAACTACTACTGTGAGAAAAATGGAGTTCCAGTAGCTGAAAGCTGGATAAAAGAAGTTAAAGAATATGAACAAACTGAACTATCAAAAAGAAAGTAGGGATGCAAAATGGGGATATCAGATATGCACTTTATTAAAGAATTTCAAAAGATAACAGATGATGCCTGGCTTAAAGGATGGCATGAAAGAAATGGTGGAAACATCACTTATAGATTAACTAAGGATGAAGCTTTATGTGTAAGTGGATTTATAGATGAAAATGCACCTTATAAGCCTATAGGAGTAACAGTTAAGAATCTTGCCAATGAATATTTCTTAGTAACTGGAAGTGGAAAATTCATAAGAAACATAGCTATTGATTTAGAAGCTAATGTTGGAATAGTTAAGATAGATGAAACTGGAGAAAACTATAAAATAGTTTGGGGACTTGTAAATGGAGCTAGACCAACTAGTGAATTGCCATCACACCTTATGAGTCACTCGGTTAAATATGCAGAGACAAATGGTAAACATAGAGTTATAATGCATTCTCATGCTACAAATTTAATAGCATTGACATTTGTATTACCTCTTGATGGAGTAGTATTTACAAGAGAACTATGGGAAATGGCTACAGAGTGTCCAGTAGTATTCCCAAGTGGAATAGGAGTTGTGCCATGGATGGTTCCAGGTGGAGCTGAAATTGCAGAAGCTACAAGTGAATTAATGAAGAAACACGATATAGTAATATGGGCTCACCATGGAGTATTCTGTTCTGGAGAAGATTTAGACTTGACTTTTGGGCTTATGGATACTGTAGAAAAATCAGCTGAAATATTAGTAAAAGTTTTATCTATGGGTGGAAAGAGACAAACTATAAGTTCGCAAAACTTCAGAGATTTAGCTAGAGATTTTAATGTAAGTATTTCAGAAGATTATCTTAAATAATTAAATTACCCTCAATTCTAATTGAGGGTAATACCTGATTTTTTTAATATAAAAAGTTAATTATTTAACAAAAATATAATTATAAGAGGAGATTGATTTTTATGGCAAATAGAATGATCTTAAACGAGACAAGCTACTTAGGAGCAGGAGCAATAGAAAATATTGTTACAGAAGTTAAAGTAAGAGGTTATAAGAAGGCATTGGTAGTTACAGATAAGGATTTAATAAAATTTAATGTAGCTACTAAGGTAACTGACTTATTAAAGGAAAATGCTTTAGACTTTGAAATCTTTGATGAAGTAAAAGCAAATCCAACTATAAATGTTGTAAAAACAGGTATAGAAAAGTACAAAGAAAGTGGCGCAGACTATTTAATAGCAATAGGTGGAGGTTCCTCAATTGATACTGCAAAGGCAATTGGAATTATTATAAATAATCCTGAGCATGCAGATGTAAGAAGTCTCGAAGGTGCAATTCAAACTAAAAATAAATGTGTTGATATTATAGCTGTACCAACAACAGCTGGAACTGCAGCAGAGGTTACAATAAACTATGTTATTACAGATGAAGAAAAGAAACGTAAATTTGTTTGTGTAGACCCACATGATATTCCTGTAATAGCTGTAGTTGATTCTGAAATGATGTCATCAATGCCAAAAGGACTTACAGCAGCAACAGGTATGGATGCCTTGACTCATGCTATTGAAGGATATATAACTAAGGGAGCTTGGGAATTAACTGATACTCTTCATTTAAAAGCTATAGAAATAATAGGACGTTCTCTTAGAAGTGCTGTAGCAAATGAACCTAAGGGTAGAGAAGATATGGCTCTTGGTCAATATGTAGCAGGTATGGGCTTCAGTAACGTAGGACTTGGAATTGTTCACTCAATGGCACATCCTTTAGGAGCTTTCTATGATACACCACATGGAATTGCCAATGCAGTATTACTTCCATACGTTATGGAATACAATGCAGAAGCAACAGGAGAAAAATATAGAGATATAGCTAAAGTTATGGGAGTTAAGGATGTAGATTCTATGTCCCAAGAAGAATATAGAAAAGCTGCTATTGATGCAGTTAAAAAGCTTTCAGAAGATGTAGGAATTCCTAAAGTATTAAGTGAAATAGGAGTTAAAGAAGAGGATTTAAAAGCACTTTCAGAATCAGCATTTGTAGATGCATGTACTCCAGGTAATCCAAGAGATACAAATGTAAGTGAGATATTAGAGATTTATAAAAAAGCTTATAAATAGTATTGTTTTAAGGGGTTGTCATTCTAATTATTAGTCTGACAATCCCTTAAACATTCATAGATCTTTTTATATTTTATCAAGTGAAACTTGGAACTTAAAAATTACAAGTATCATAAATGTTACTATCTAACAGGAAAGTGCGTTCTTGTTCAGTATAAAAAAAGCAAATATACTTAATATAAACTTAGATACAATAAAATATTTAGCTGGAGGTTTTATACTATGCAAAACTTTACTTTTAAAAATGATACTAAAATTATATTTGGTAGGGAAACAGAGGATACTGTAGGAGCTGAAATTAAAAAATATGCAGATAATGTTTTATTTGTTTATGGTGGCGGAAGCATAAAGAAAAGTGGATTATACGATAAAGTGGTAAATTCTTTAAAAGAAAACGATATAGGGTTTGTTGAACTATCTGGAGTTAAGCCTAATCCAAGATTGGATCTTGTAAGAGAAGGAATAAAATTATGTAGAGATAATGATATTAAGTTTATTTTATCTGTGGGGGGCGGAAGTGCTGGAGATACTGCTAAAGCCATTGCAATTGGAGTTCCATATGAAGGAGATGTATGGGATTTTTATTTAGGTAAAAGTAAGGTAAAAGAGACTTTGCCAGTGGGTATTATTTTAACTTTACCTGCAACAGGAACAGAATCAAGTACTAGTTCTGTTATAACAAATGAAGATGGATTATACAAAAAGGGAGTGGGATCAGAGCTTTTAAGACCTGTGTTCTCCATATTAAATCCAGAACTTACATTTACTTTACCAGCATATCAAACTGCTAGTGGAGCTTCTGATATAATGGCACATTTGATGGAAAGATATTTTACTAATGTAAAAAATGTAGATTTTACTGATAGAATGATTGAAGCATCACTAAAAAGTATTATTTATAATGTACCAATAGTTCTTGAGAATCCAAATAATTATGATGCTAGAGCAGAGATTATGTGGGCCGGTACTATTGCTCATAATGGATTGTTAAGTACAGGAAGAATAGGAGATTGGGGATCTCACGCTATTGAACATGAACTAAGTGCAATATATGATATAGCACATGGAGCTGGATTATCAATTATTTTCCCAGCATGGATGAAATATGTATATAAACATAATGTTAATAAATTCGTACAATTTGCTGTAAGAGTATGGGATGTGGATCTATCATTTGATTCACCAGAAGCTATTGCATTAGAAGGAATTAGAAGAATGACTGAATTCTTTAAAAAGATAGGATTACCAGTAACCTTAAGTGATGCGAATATTCCTTATGATAGAATTGAAGAAATGGCAGATAAATGTACTAACTCAGATACAGAAACTACTGGTAAATTTGTTAAGTTAAACAAAGCTGATATTATAAATATATATAATTTAGCAAAGTAATATAATTAAAAGTTAAATAGAAAAAGGTCTGAGTCAAAACCATTTTGATACAGACCTTTTTAATTAAGTAAGAATTAATAATCTTAAGATAACCAAAGAAGCAATAGAGATTTTAGTTCAGAAAGGCTATAATAATTTTATTATGGTTAATCTTATATATCTTTTAGGAGAATACTTAGAATGAATAAGAGAGAGTTTATTGTACATGACTTACTAAGTAAAATTTATCAAGATCAATTTGTAACAAAAAAGTTGCCTACAGAAAGAGAATTAGCTTTACAGTATAATGTTTCAAGATACACAATTCATGAAGCTATTAATCGTTTAAGAAATATGGGGATAGTTAAGGTTGTGCAAGGTTCAGGAATTTTTATAGGAAAGAATATTAAAACCAGTCCATTAGTCTATAATTCTCTGACAGAAACGCATTATTCAAAGATAACTTCAAAAGTTATTTCTTTTGAAAGGCAGCTTCCAACTAAAGAATATCAGCAGATTTTTGATTTAAAAGCTAGTGATGAGATATGGTCTTTTTGTCGTCTTAGAATAATAAACTTTCAGATAATGCAGATTGAGTATTCTAAATTACCAGTGCACTTGTTTCCTAATTTATCTAAAGGTGATATTGAAAAATCTATACAATCCTATGTAAAAAACCAAAAGCTACAGATTTCTCACTACTTTAATACCTACGAATCTATTCTTCTAGATAAAGAACAGGCAGAACTTCTACAACAAAAAAAGAAATCCCCTGCTATGAAAATTTCTAGCAGAGGAATCCTAACAGATGGGAAAGCTTTTGTAGCCAGTGAAAATATTGCTTTAGATTATAAATGTACATATATAACAGCTTTTAATAAAGAACATCATTCATTAAGACAGCTATAAAAAGCTGTCTTAATTTTTGCTAAGGAGTCATAATTGATCCGTCAGGAATTCTTGCTTGAGTCCATTCATGCATTCTATATTCTATAGGGAATTTCGCTGCATTTTCTTCATTAAATTCTACTCCAATTCCAGAAGTTTCTAGAGGATAAATATATCCATTTCTAGCTTCAACAATGTTTGAGAATACACTTCTAGTGTTCGGGTTTATTGGAATATTTTCTTGAATAGCTGCACTATATAAATGAATATTTAAGTGAGTATTAACAGCAATTCCAATTGGTGTTATGTCTGATGGAGTATGCCATGCGATTCTTATTCCAAAGGATTCACACAATGCACCTAATTTTAAAGCTGGAGTAATTCCTCCAATTTGAGAAACATGACATCTTAAAAAGTCAATCTTTCTTTCTGCAATTAGATGCTTCCATTCCATTGGGTTATTAAATAATTCGCCGCTAGCAATTGGTGTTGATGTTTGAGAACGTATTTGACCTAGCCACTCATTTTGATCTGGAGCTAAAATATCCTCAATGAAATATGGTTTGAATTTCTCCACATCTTTAGCAAATTGGACAGCTTGATTTGGGAAAAGTCTTTCATGAATATCATGAAGTATGTGAAATTTATTTCCATATTTTTCTCTTAATAAAGAAAACATCTTTAAAGTAGTATCCATATAATCATCTTGGTCATAATAAGAACCAGGAGTAGGATTTTCAGGGCAGTGAAGATTAGTAGGGTTTCCACCATAAAAACCTAATTGACAGCGAATATGCTTATAACCTTCCGCTAATATAGAGTCTACTTCTTTATATAAATCTTCAATGTTGTCAGCTACAGCGTGAGTATATGCTGGAATAGCATCTCTGGATTTTCCACCAAAGAGTTGATATAAAGGCATATTTGCAATTTTACCTTTGATATCCCATAGTGCCATATCAACACCAGAGACAGCATTGTTTGTTACAGGTCCATTCCTCCAATAAGAATTAACCATCATCATATGCCATAAATCTTCAATGTTATTTGCATCTTTTCCAACTAAGATAGGCTTAAGATATTCTTCAACCATCAGTTGAACTACTTTTGGTCGTTGCTGAAAAGTTGCACAACCATAGCCAGTTATTCCTTTATCTGTAGTAACTTTAACCACTACTAAATTATGTCTATCTGGTTTTAAAGTAAAACATTCCACATTCATAATAATTGTTGGTGTCATTAAAATTCCTCTTTTCATTAATACTTTAATACTATTGAAACATGGCTGAGAAGGTAAAGTCAATTTGGTTTGATAAAATCAATGCTATCAAAAATAAACCAGTCCAATTAAATTAATAATATATCCTAAAGTCTGTATTTGCAAGGATTTAAGTGCAAAGCAATAGTTTTTTGGACTGATTTATTTTTAAAAATAATTGTGATATTATTCATCTTGTAAACGAGATTATAAAACTATGAATAGGAGAATGCTTAATGGAAAAAGAACAAGTAATAAACGCAATTATTTCTAATGTTGGCGGAAAAGAGAATATTATTAATACATGGCATTGTATGACACGTCTTAGATTCGATCTAAAAGATAGAAGTAAGGTTAACGTGGAAGAAATCAAAAAATTGGATGGAGTTGTAGGAGCTCAATTTAATAAGGAACAATTTCAAATAGTAATTGGGACTAAAGTTAATGAGTATTATAATATCCTAGCTAATAACTTAGGAGTATCCTCTAATGAAAAAAGCTCTGGAGATGAACCAAAAGTTAAAAAGGATTTAGTTACAGTATTTATGAACACTGTATCTGGAGTTTTTGGACCAATTGTTCCAGCGATAGCAGGTGCAGGTATGATCAAAGGTCTTATAGCAGGACTTGTAGCTCTTAAGATTATTTCAGGTACTACACCAACTGTTCAAATTATAGATATGATGGCTAGTGGAGTGTTTACATTTTTACCATTCTTCTTAGCAGCTTCAGCTGCAAAAATGTTTAAAACAAATCAATATTTAGGAATTGCAATTGCTTCAACAGTAATGTTCCCAACAATGGTAGAAGCAGCAAAAGCTAAAGAAATAGCAGCATTTTATTTTATGGGAATAATACCAATTCCAGTTTTCAATTATACAGGAACAGTTATACCAATTATTTTCTCTGTTTTAGTAATGAGTTATGTTCATAGGTATGTTGATAAATATATGCCTTCGGTTTTAAAAACTGTAGTAACTCCAACATTAACATTATTTATTTCAGGATTTTTAGCTTTATCTGTAATAGGACCAATAGGTATTCATTTAGGGAATTTCTTAGCTTGGATAGTTCAAGGTTTATTTGCAATTTCACCAGTATTAGCAGGTATTGTAGTTGGAGCAATTCGTCCAATAGCAATTATGACTGGTATGCATCATGCTATGACACCAATTGCTCTTAAAAACTTTGCAACTCAAGGATATGATATGTTAATGCCGATGATGTTTATGGCCAACCTATCTATAGTTGGAGCAACTCTAGCAGTTTACTTTAAAATAAGAAATAATAATGAAAAGTCAGTTATTGTTTCAGCTGGTATATCAGGGCTTTTAGGGATTACTGAGCCTGCTTTATTCGGAGTTTTAGCTAAATACAAAAAAGCCTTTTTAGCTGCAACAATAGGAAGCTCAATATCATCTGCATTTATAAGCTTCTTTGGAGTAAGATTATATGGATATATTTTATCAAGTGTATTCAGTATCCCAGCTTATATAGGACCATACTTTATATATGCTGTTTTAGGAATGATAATTGCTTTAGCTTCATCTTTTGCATTAAGTTATATGTTTATGAAAAAGATAGAAGAATAATAGACAAGTAATATAGTGAACTAAAGAGTGTCAATTTTATTGGCACTCTTTAGTTAATATTATAAGAGAAAAAGGAGAAAATCATTTTGGATATTATAACAATAGGCGATGGAATGGTAGCAATGTGTCCTGAGAAAAAGGGACCAATAATATTTACAAATACCTTTGAAAAAAAGGTTGGAGGAGCGGAGCTAAATGTAGCAATAGGATGTGCTAGATTAGGGTTAAAATCAGGATGGATAAGTAGTCTTGGCAATGATGATTTTGGGAAGTTTATATTAAGAAGTGTAAGAGCCGATAATGTAGATACTTCAGAGGTTAAACTTGTAGATGGACATCCAACCTCTGTGTATTTTAGAGAGGTTTTATCAGATGGATCAAGCAGATCCTTTTATTATAGAGAAAATTCTCCTACAAGTACTATGAAACCAGAAGATTTAAATGAAGAATACTTTAAAAAGGGTAAAGTACTGCATATAACAGGAGTTTTTCCTTCAATATTGAAAAGCAATCAAAATATAGTTTTAGAAGCTATAAGGTTAGCTAAAAAGAATGGACTATTAATATCTTTTGATCCAAATATAAGGTTGAAAATGTGGACAAAAGAAGAAGCAAAGGAATTTATAAATTCAATTCTATCCGATGTCGATATACTTTTAGTTGGTGATGAAGAAGTAGAACTTCTGTTAAATACTACAGATTTAGAACAAGCTATAAAGGCATTTTATGGTTATGGAATATCTAAGGTGGTAATAAAAAGAGGAGATAAAGGGGCTATGGGGTATGATGGAGAGAACTTGTTTTATGTTGATGGAATAGCACCAAAAGCTTTAGTAGATACAGTTGGAGCTGGAGATGGATTTGCTGCAGGATTTTTAACTTCAACAATAAAGGGCGAATCTTTTGAGGATAGCATAAGATTCGGAAATGCAGTAGGATCTTTGGTAGTAGGAGTTGAAGGTGATAATGAAGGACTACCATATTATGAAGATGTTCTTGTTCACATAGGAAAAAATAAAAAGGTAGAACGTTAAGGAGGAAGACATGTTTAATAAAATATATGAAACTTTAATAGGAAATAAAGTGGTTGCAGTAGTAAGAACTAATAGTTATGAAGAAGCAAAAGAAATAAGTGAAGGTGCTATTTTAGGTGGATTTAAAGTAATTGAGATAACTATGAGTGTACCAGATGCTCCAAAGCTTATAGGAGAATTAAAAGAAAAATACAATGATTTATGTATAGGAGCAGGAACTGTTTTATCTAAAGACGAGGTTGATGTATGTATAGAAAATAGAGCTGACTTTATAGTATCGCCATGTTTTGATGAGGAGATAATAGAATATTGCAAAGAGAAAAAGACTTTAATAATACCTGGACTTATGACTATGTCAGAGGTAAATAAAGCAAGAAAACTTGGTTTAGAGTTTATAAAAGTATTCCCGGGAAATGTTGTTGGAAAATCTTTTGTTGAGGCGGTGAAATCAATCTTTCCTCACCTAAAAGTAATGCCTACAGGCGGGGTTAATAAAGAAAATATAAATGAATGGTTCAGGGTTGGAGCTGATTGTACTGGAATAGGGAGTGATTTAAATAAAGCATATAATCTTAGTGGAGTGGAGGGAGTTAAAATTTACTGCAAAGATGTCATAGAAGAAATCTATTAAGTTTAAGTGATAGCAGACTTATACAGATGAAAATAAAATCAGTATGATAAATTCTTAACATAATATATGATGAATAATATTAGAAGGTAATATATAATATTTAGTATATTAATATTTTAGGAGAATTATCATGTTTGAGTTTCGAAAGTTATTGATATTTTTGGCTGTAGCTATACTTCTTTTTTATATGATTAAGTTGCTATATTTTACTAAGAAAAAATGGCCGCTTGAGTCTTATACCTTTGTAATATTAATAGGAGGGATAAGTTTAATAACATTAGCAACATTCTTGGATCTTATTAGAAAGATATTTGACGATGAACTTATTGATAAGATAGTAAAAGGAGGATTTACCTTAGGGGCAATTATATACATAATCGGGGTTATACTATGGAGCAACTTCACTAAAACTATGATGAATAAATTAGAAAAGTCAGCTATGACGGATCATATGACTGGTATTTTAAATAGAAATGGAATCGAAAAGATATATGATTCTGTTGCAAGAGAGAAAAATCCTTTTTTTGTTATAGTATGTGATTTAGATGGAACCAAGATGGTTAATGATACATATGGGCATATAGAAGGAGATTATTATATAGATGAAAGCACTAAGATAATAGCTAATGTGGTTGGATTAAGAGGTCATGTATCTAGAATTGGTGGGGATGAGTTTGTAATTCTTTTATCATATACAACTATAGATGCTTTAAACGATATGATTAAAAATATAAAAAAGAGGGTAAGCGATATTTATTCTAACAAAAATCTTGGAATTAGTGTGGGTTATTCAATTTTTCCTAGAGATGGGAAATATCTTACTGATTTAATTAAAGTAGCAGATAAAAATATGTACGAGGATAAAAAAAGCTTAATAGAGGTTAAGTGATTTTAATGGTACTTTTACAAAAAAAGAAATTTATAAAAGAAAAATTGATATATAATTAATAGTATATAAACTTTGTTATAAGAAAAAGTTAGTGTAATAAGGGTAATTTTAATAAAGATTGTGAGGAATTTATAAATGATTGTGGATAATAATAAAGTTGTACTATATTTAATGAGACATGGACAAACTATAATAAATAAAGCTAAACGTGTTCAAGGTTGGTGTGATGGAGTATTAACTAAAGAGGGAGAAGAGATAGTTACAAGTACTGCTTTAGGGCTTAGAGATATAGAATTTAAAGCTATTTACAGTAGTGATTTAGGACGTGCTATTAAAACCGCTAAAATTGTTATAAGAGAAAATAAAGCAAGTAAAGACTTAGAACTTGTAGAGGTCCCAGGACTTAGAGAAATGCATTTTGGGAAATATGAGGGAGAAATAGAGAAGGTTTTATTTAATGATATATTTAAAAAGTTAAATATTAAATCCTTTGAAGAAGCATTAAAAATACCTGACTTTGGGAGAGCTTTTGCAGATACTTGTGCAGCCTTAGATGAAACTGGACAAGCAGAAAATTATGAAATTATGATTAATAGAGTTATGGGTGCATTAACTGAAATCACTAAAGAAGCTTCTAATAATGGAGGCGGAAATATTCTTTTAGTAGTACATGGAGGTATACTTAGGAATATTTTTAATCAGTTAGATAAAAGTATTGATGTATCTGGAATCGAAAATGCTAGCATATCAAAAGTAGAGTATGAGAACGGTGAATATAAAGTTATAACTACAAATGATATGAGCTATAAAATAAAAGGTGAAAAAATAAGAGAAGAAGAATTCAGCAATTAGTCTGAATTCTTCTTTTATCTAGTAATTTATTTTATAATAATGTCCTCTAATTTTCTTTTTGGAACATGATGTGTTTGATTTTCATCTCTCCAGTATTTAATATCCGAAGATGAAGAAACACTTTCTAGAATAACTTCTTCCTTTGGTTTTCCTAAAGCTATAACCATAGCTATTTCTTGATTATCACTTAAATTAAGAGCTGGTGCTAAAACTTTTTTATTTACATTTAAAAGCATACAACCCCCAAGTCCTTTTTCTACAGCAGCTAATAGAATGTTTGTAGAAGCAATACCTACATCAATAGCAGGATTTTTACTTATAGAGGTATCATTAACTAATATTAAGTATGCACTTGGCTTTTCTCCTTCTTCAGGACCAGCCCATTCTTTTAGGTATCCAGCCCATCCAAGAGTATTAAAAATCACTTGGTTTTTTTCTTTTTCGTTAGATAATACATATTTTAGAGACTGTAGATTGGCTGCTGAAGAAGATAATCTCCCTAAATCTACTAGTTCAAGTAAAGTTTCAGTGCTTATTTTTTCATCTTGATAAAAACGTCTGTAAGATCTATTTTTCTTTATTAATTCTGATAACATTTTAAACCTCCCTAATAAGTTTTATATACATTATTATGTGTAACTTTATTACCATTTTATAGCAAGGAAAATAAATACTCAAGTCAAACTCGCATTATTACGGTATAAGACTACTATTATATGTAAACCACATGGTATAATTAGTATTATAATAAATCCATAAAATGTATGGTGATTAGGGGATTATCGTGGATAAAAAGCAGGTTTTGAAGAATTTTTTGAGATGGTTTTTAATTGTTAATGTTATTACGTTTATTGGAGGATTAGTGGATGCATTCTACTGGATTCCTTATGGCGAAAAAGGGGGAGTAGGAGGATTTCCAGTATTCACTTTGTATAGCATAATTCTTGGAACTTTTGCTGGAATAATATACAGCATTATAAATTTCAAGAGTAGGGAACAATCTAAAACAATAAAAATTATTCAGTTATTAATTTCGATATTTAGTATATTCATACCAATACTGAGCTTAGTAGGTGCATTATTAGGAATGGGATTTGGTTATATTATTGTAAAATTATTTATGTAATAAGAAATACTTAGTAAGGGGGAAAAGTAATGGGATTTTCAATTGCAGGAACATTAATTGCAATAGCTATATTTATTCCTAATTTATTAATAGTAAAATTTCCACCTAATAATGCACCTAAGGATTCAAAGGATGCAGGATTTATATTTACACTTTTAGAAAGAATAGGACAGGTTGGATGTATTCTAATTTTAGTAATTTCTAAAGAGCACTTTAAGAATTTTAGCGTAAATATATGGGCTGTTTTTATGGGGATTTGTATATTACTATATTATTTTTTATGGATTAGATATGTAATTAAGGGACAGGAATATAAACTTTTGTGGGATTCGTTAGTTTTTATACCTATTCCTATGGCTGTTTTTCCAGTAGGAGCATTTCTATTTGCTGCTATTTTAGGAGAATCAATTTGGTTAGGCATATTAGTTATATTTTTAGGGATTGGACACTTTGCTAATAGCTGGCATAGCTATAAAGAATTAAAAGAATCATATTTAAAGAAAGATAAATTTCAATAAATATGATTCTAATATAGGTAATATATTTAAAAAGTTATTAATGTGTTGGAACTATATAGCTGCCACTAAAGTGAATCATGCACAGGGAAAAATATTTAAAAGCTGAACATGATTCGTGTAAAGGTAAGGTATTCGTTAATATATTGTGTAATAAATATAATTTTATACTGGGAAATTATGGGGTGAAATTTACCGTTGAAATATTATATTTTTTGTGTAATAATAGAATTAACTAGTTAATATGCATATAGTTTGTGTGCACAAAACTTTATGCTTTTTAGGGTTGTTACTGGATTAGCAGGCAAAGCCTAAATAGATTTGATTTCTTTCGTGATTGAGGGAGAATAATATCTATTTGGGCTTTTTTTTGAGCCTTTAAATAGAGGAAAGGATGATTTTGTTGAAAGTAAAAAGAGTATTTAACAATAATGTAATTCTAGCATATAGAGGTGATTCTGAAGTTGTCATTTTTGGAAAAGGGGTAGGATATCAAAAGCAACGTGGAGATGAAGTGAATAGGACTTGCATCGAAAAAATATTTACTTTAACAGAAAAGGAAACTAATCATTTTGAAGAATTATTTAAAGAAATCTCTAATGAATATGCTGATCTTACATTTTTAATTGTTAAACAAGCAGAATCAGATCTTCAAATAGAGTTTGATAGTAGTATTTATCTTTCTATCATGGACCATATAAATCATGCAATTATTAGAGCAAAGCAAGGCCTAAATATCAAAAATGAACTAATATGGGAAATCAAAAGAACTTATAAAAAGGAGTATGAAGCGGCATTAAATACTCTAAAGATTATAAAAAGAGAAACTGGAATTGAGCTGGAGGCTGATGAAGCTGGTATAATCGCCATACACTATTTTAATGCTCAAGATCCTAAAACTCGTCTTAAAACAAGTTATAAAGCAGTAGAAATTATTCAAGACATTGTTAAGATTATTCAGTTTCATTTCCATATAGAGTTTGATGAAAATCAATTAAGCTTCAATCGTTTAATGACTCATTTAAGATATTTTGTTAATGGTTTATTAAACAATGAAAGAAGAAGTAGTGAAATGGATGATGAATTTTTGTACTGTCAAATTAAGAAAAAATATCCTGATATATATGAATGTGTTTTAAAGATAAAGAAGTATATAAGTGAAAAATTAGAAAAAGAAGTAGTTGATGAAGAAGCTCTTTATCTTATGATGCATATTCAGCGTATTGTTGAAAAGAGCAAATTTAAAGATTAATTAGTGGAGGAAGTTTTATGAGTTACAAAAATTATGTTAATAGTGTAGTAGAAGCACTAGGTGGTGCAGAAAATGTGACGAATGTTACACATTGTGCTACAAGATTACGTTTTCTACTTATAGATAAAAGAAAAGTTAATAAAACTAAAATAGAAGCTTTAAAAGAAACAGTTGGAACTGTAGAAGCACAAGGAACATTTCAAATCATCGTTGGTACTAATGTTAGTGATGTTTATGATGAATTAGTTAAAATTAAAGGAATTTCTGATGATGATATAAAGTCTGAATTTAAGGAAGGCTTACAAAATCAGTCAAAACTAGATAGAGTATTAAGCACAATCTCAGCAATATTTACTCCATATATACCTGTACTAGCATCAGCAGGTATTATAAAGGGATTATTAGCTTTACTTAATAATGTTGGATGGCTAGATGTAAATTCTAATACTTATTCAATATTAAGTGCTGCGGGAAATTCATTAATTTACTTTTTCCCAATATTACTAGCTTTTACAGCTGCAAAGAAGTTTGGAGCTAATCCATATATAGGAGCAGCTATTGGTGCAGCTTTACTTGAACCAAATTTGACGTCTATCAATATTACTGGTAATACAATTAATTTCCTAGGAATTAATTTTGTTGCTCAAGCTTTTCAAAACACCGTACTTCCAGTTATTTTAGGAATGTGGGCATTTTCATATCTAGAAAAAGGTTTAAAAAAGGTACTTCCAAAGGTAGCACAATTAATACTTGTACCTTTAATCTGCTTAATTGTAATGGTACCTGCAATTTTATTAATATTTGGACCTATAGGTTTCGCTTTAGCAAATGCAATTGCTGCTGTTTATGAATGGTTATTAAATTTCAGTCCTATACTTATGGGAACATTATTTGGTGGATTATTTATTTATGTTATCATGCTAGGAATGCATTGGGTTATATTACCTATACAATTACAAATTCTGGCTGACAAAGGAATGGAATATTCTTTAGGCTCTGGTGGAATGGGAAACTATGCTTTATTAGGAGTTTGTTTAGCTGTATTAGTTATTGCAAAAGATAAACAAACGAAGACAATGGCAGGTTCCGCAGCATTTGTAAACTTCTTATCAGGAGTTACTGAGCCTGGTTTGTATGGTATTGTTCTAAAGAATAAAAAATACTTTATAGCATTAACTGCTGCTGGTGCTGCTGGTGGATTTATATGTGGAGTTTTTGATTTTTATATTACTAACTTTGCATTTACTGGACTATTTGGATTACCTGCATTTGCATCTGCACCTAAAGCAGCTTACTACTTCATTGCAGTAGTAGCAACAATTGCTATAGCGTTTATATTAACTGTTATATTAGAAAAAGGCTTCAAAAGCAAAACTATATCAGAAGTAAAGGCAGAAAAAATAAGCTGTACAACTTTAAATTCACCTGCTAATGGAGATGTGGTGGAGTTATCAAAAATAAACGATCCTGTATTTTCAACTGAAACTATGGGAAAGGGGATAGCTATACTTCCTAAAGATAATGTTATAGTTGCACCAGTTGATGGAGAAGTAACATTTATGTTTAAGACTAAACACGCTGTAGGAATTACAACTGACAATGGAGTAGAATTATTAATTCATGTAGGAATTGATACTGTAAGATTAGAAGGGAAATACTTTGAAAGCTTTGTAGAACAAGGGCAAAAAGTAAAAGCTGGAGATAAATTGCTAGAATTCGATAGAGAAAAAATAGCTTCAGAGGGATTAGATAATTCAGTTATATTTATAGTTACTAACTCTCAAAATTACTCAAATATAGATGTGTTAAAAACAAATAGCATTAAAATAAATGAACCATTATTAGAGGTAAAATAATAAATTTATAATGTTAAAAGAGCAAGGAAACTATGTTTCCTTCTTCTTTTAAGAAAGGATGAAATATGAAGTTTAAGCACTTATTTAAACCAATTAAGATAAATAATATGATATCTAAAAATCGTATAGTTGCAGCACCATTAGGAGATACCTTTGAAGAAAAAGCATTAGGGGGTGCCGGAATAGTAGTAGCAGGGCATGCTATTGTTGAATATGGTAAATCAAGCTTTGCAAGTGCAGATGAACCAGATATTTTCTCAAAATATGAAGTAGAAAAAACTAGACATAGAATTCTTCAAATTCATCAAGGCGGTGCAAAAGCATCAATTGAGATTTTTCATGGAGGTCTTTATGCTAGAGTAAATGGATATGCTAAAGGGCCAGTTTCATTTACTCGTGAGGATGGTGTAGAAGTAAGAGCCATGGATGAAAAGATGATGGAAGAAACTTTAAAAGGATATTATGAAACTGCTAAAAATGCAAGAGATTTAGGATTTGATATGATATTCATGCATTTTGGACATGGATGGCTTCCAGCCCAGTTCTTATCTCCTTTATTTAATAAAAGAGAAGATGAATATGGTGGAAGTTTTGAAAATAGAGTTAAGTTTCCAAAGAGAATTTTAGAAACAGTTAGAGAAGCTGTAGGTAAAAATTTTCCTATTGATATGAGAATCAGTGCATATGAATGGGTTCCGGGTTCTATTGAATTTGAGGAAGTAAAAGAGTTTATTAAGATAGTAGAGCCATATATAGATACTGTTCAAATATCTGCTGGCTTAGATATAAATCATGAAGGAAATGTGCATATGGCTACTACAAATTTTGAAGAGCATATGCCAAATGTTAAATGGGCAGAGGAAGTTAAAAAAGCTGTAAACATACCAGTATCAGTAGTTGGTGCTGTTTTATCACCTAAGGAGGCAGATGACTTAATAGCTACTGGAAAAGTCGATATGGTTGCATTCGGTAGATCATTTGTAGCAGATCCGTATTGGCCTAAAAAAGCTATGAATGATAAAGATGAGGATATAGTTCCTTGTTTACGCTGCTTACAATGTTATCATATAGCTAGTAACAGAAGAAATGTTGGGTGCTCTGTAAATCCTAGATACTCAAATGAGAGCTTTGTTCCAAAAGAAATATCAATATCAAATAACAAGAGAAAAGTAGTTGTTATTGGTGGAGGTCCGGCTGGAATGAAAGCAGCTATTACAGCATCTTTAAGAGGTCATGATGTTATTTTATTAGAAAAAGAAAAAGAACTAGGTGGTCAACTTAGATATGTTGCTAAAGAGTATTATAAGGAAGATATTAGACGTTATCTAAAATACTTAATTACTCAGGTTTCAAAAAGCAATATAGATTTAAGATTAGGCTGTGAAGCAAATAGAGAGTATGTAGAATCACTTAAGCCAGATTCATTAATTATTGCAGTAGGTGCAGATGAATTTATTCCACCAATTAAAGGTGCTGATATGAAGCATGTTATGAACGGAACTACAGCTATAGAAAAAGAAGATACTCTTGGGAATAATGTAGCAGTTATAGGTGGAGGAACTATAGGAAGTGAAATAGCTCTAGAACTTTCTTTACTTAAAGGTAAAAATGTAACTATAGTAGAAATAGGCAAAGAATTAGCTCCACAAGGAAATCTATTATTTAAAGTAGCTTTACGTCAAAAAATGGACCAAGCCAAAACTTTAACTACTTTATTAGAAACATCTTGTGGAGAAATAAAAGAAAATGAAGTAGTTGTTACAGACAAAAACGGAAATCAAAAACATATTAAAGCAGATAATGTTATAGTGTGTACTGGTTTAAGACCAAAAAGAGCTTTAGCAGAATCTTTTTATGGAATAACTCCAGATGTAGCTATGATAGGTGATTGTGAAAGACCTAGAAATATTATGGATGCTACATTTGAAGGTCATATGATATCATTAAATATTTAATAAAAAAGTTCAGCAGAGTTTTGCTGAACTTTTTTATTACTAGTGATATTGACAAGCTATTTAAAAAGGATTAAGATAAAATTAGTCCATATATGGACTAATTTCATTAATTTAGAGGTGAATTTATGAACTGGTTATATTTAATTCTGGCAATTATGTTTGAAATAATATCTACAACTTTATTAAAGGTATCCAATGGATTTACTAAAATAGCACCTACTATAGGAACTTTTTTTGGATATATTTTATGTTTTACATTTTTATCAATGGCTTTGAAGAAAATAGATATTAGTGTAGCATATGCTATATGGTCTGCTGCAGGAATAGTTATATTAACCGTAATAGGAGTATTTATTTTTAAAGAAAGTATAAATGCACTAAAGATTGTATCTATAGTTTTAATAGTAATAGGTGTAGTTGGGTTAAATTTAAGTGGAGTCAGCCATTAATATGTTAAACTTAATATAAATTAAGGGGAGAGTTTAAGAGTGAGTAATAAAGAGGAATTAATTGAACAGATAGATAGTTATTATGAATCCTGGTTTGAAATAAATAATATATATAGTATTTGGGCTAAAAAACATGGTATACAAGATACCACTTTATTTACTTTATATATTATAAAGACTTCAGTACCCTATTGTACTCAAAATAAGATTTGCAGTAAATTACTATTGCCTAAACAAACAATTTCAGTGATAATAGCTTCTCTTGAAAAGAATGGATATGTCTTTAGAGAAACTAATCCAGAAGATCGTAGAAATAAAATTGTTAGATTTACTGAAGCAGGAGAAAAATTTGCAGATAATATTCTTGAAAAGCTTAAGTTAGCAGAAATAGAGGCATTTAGCCAGCTATCTAGTGAACAACGAACTTCTATAATAGGGAGCTTTAAATTATTATCAAATTCATTAAAAAAAGAAATGTAATTAGCTTTACACACTTTAAAGAAAATGTGATAATAAGAGAATTAAACAGTAAGGGAATGAATAGTGAACATGGAATTGAACTTTAGAAAAACACTTAAAACAGATGTTGATGATGTAATGGCAGTAATAAAACAAGCTCAAGACTATTTTAAGGAAAAAGGCATAAATCAATGGCAAAATAATTATCCAAATAGCGAAACAATAAATAATGATATTTTAAGTGGACACAGCTATGTGTTAGTAAAGGATGATAGTGTTGTTGCAACTGCAGCAGTTTCTTTTGATGGGGAAAGCACATATAACAATATATATGATGGCAAATGGATTACTAACGATAAATATGTAGTAATACATAGAATAGCAGTTGATAATACATATAAGGGACTAGGTTTATCATCTGAAATTATAAAAAGAATCGAAGAACTTTGTTTAAGTAAAGATGTGCATAGTATTAAGGTTGATACGCATAGAGAAAATCTATCTATGCAGAGACTTCTTAAGAAAAATAATTTTGAATACTGTGGAGTAATTTATTTGCTTGATGGAAATGAGAGAATAGCTTTTGAAAAAATATTATAAAGACAGCTAAAGTTGACATTAGTTAATATGAATGATATTCTTTCTACATATTAATAACTATGGGGTTAGCGAATGGAGGAATTATCATGCGTCAATGTATGGATTCAGATAATATACATAGAAGAATAAAGAAAATCATGGGACAGTTAAATGCTATAGATAGAATGGTAGATGAAGATGTAGACTGTGAGAATATTTTGATTCAAATAAATGCAGCTAAAAGCGCAATACATAAAGTTGGGCAAGTAGTATTAGAGGGACATTTAAGCCATTGTGTAAAAGATGGTATAGAACATGGAGATGCTGATAAAACAATTAAAGAATTTGCAAAAGCCATAGAACATTTTTCAAGAATGTCATAGGAAAGTAAGTAGTCATATTATGGCTGCTTTTTTTATTGCATAGGAAAGTGTATTCTTTCCTATGCAATAAAAAAGGCAAGGGGTGCAGGGGAAGTTGTGTTCCCCTGCCTGTTAAGGAGGGCATAAGGATTAATAATCTTTATGTGCAAGCAGAGGATTTCTAAGGGGTCTCAGACACGCAGTGTCGTCGAAGGGTTAAAGACCTAAATGGTCTTTAACGGGTTTACCCAGGCCTGAAAGGACATAGGGTTCCCTAGCGAAGTGGCGACAGCCACTTTTTTATTGCATAGGAAAGTGCAAATTTTTTTATAATTTTTTTAGTGGCTTAGCCTTTATGGAGAGCCATTTTGTATTTATAAGTAAAAAATAGTAAAATACTTTTTGGTGATGAATAATGAAGTCAAAAATTGCTATAATACTAAAAAATCATTGGGAAGAGTTTTTAAAATTATATGGTCATAGAGTAAGAAAAAATGTAAAAAGAGAAGTTGAGAAAGTTTTAGAATGTGGAGACTTAAGCAAAGGATATATTGAATTTAAATGTCACAAATGTAATGAAAGTAAAAAAGTAGCCTTCACATGCAAAAGTAGATTCTGCACATCTTGCGGAAAGATATATGTAGATAATTGGATTGAAAATATGTTGGGGAAATTGATAAATGTAAGACATAGACATATTGTTTTTACAATTCCTGAAGAACTTAGAGAGATATTTCAAAGGGAAAGGAATCTTTTGAAATTATTACCGCAATGCGCAGCAAAAACAGTGTTAACTTGGCATAAGGATCAAAATAAGAAGGAAAGTTATACACCAGGAATAGTAACTGTAATACATACTTTTGGCAGAGATTTAAAGTGGAATCCTCATGTACATATGATGGTTACTGAAGGTGGAGCTGGTAAAGAAAATCCATGGAAGCATATAAGACACTTTCCTTATGAAATGCTAAGAAAAAGATGGCAAAAGTTATTGCTTTATGCTCTTATTGATGAATGTAAAGATAAGAAAAAAATGAAAGAACTTAAAAATAAGTTATATAGTAAACACGATAACGGATTTTATGTTCATGCTAGAAATGAGATAAAATCAGCCAAAGTAGCAGCTAAGTATGTTGGTAGATATGTGGGTCGCCCTGCGATAGCGGAATCAAGAATACTAGCCTATGATGGAAAGTTTGTAACCTTTAAGTATACTCGACATGAAGATAACAAAAGAATTGTTGAAAAAGTTCATGTATATGAGTTTATAAAAAAGTTAATAGTCCATATACCTGATAAAAACTTCAAGATGATTAGGTATTTTGGTCTTTATACTAGTAGAAATAAATTGAAAGATAATCTTATAAAAATGTTAGATAAGAGAATTCTAGATTTAAAAAAGAGTATAAGAAGATGGGAATATAGAATATTAGCTAGCTTTGGAGTTGAACCTAGGAAATGTCCTGTTTGTGGTGAATCGATGATATTTTATGATATTGTGTATAAAAATTATGGATCTATTAGAGGAATGCTAAAGGATAAATTTATAAATGAAGCCTCCGAAAAGCTTGAAAAAGCCATTGAAGATTATGCAATGGTAAAAGGAATAATATATGGTAGAATAAAGCCTGTAGCAACTTAAGCGAGGTGAGAAACATGGTAAAAAAGGATAATGTAGTTTTATACATTTGTACTAAATGTGGAGTAAAAGAAGAAATCCCAGAAGAAGTGGTTAAATACTTTGATGAGATGGATCAAAGCAATATAAATGAACCACCAAGTTTCGCATGCGAAGCATGTGGCGGAGTAATGAGACCACAGAATTACAAAGGTGTTTATGATAAAACTTATAAATATTAATTTTTAAATAAATATAGACAAGGCACATATGAATAGAGCCTTGTCTGAATATTGAAACTATTTCCCCGCAGGGGGCGTGGCGCTAGCCACTTTTTTATTGACAAAAAATAATTCCAACAATATTATATACATATACCCCTATAGGTATATAGAAAAGGAGATATTTTTATGGCTATAGTAAATTCAGTATTTAAAGATGAAGAAAAGCGCACCATATTAGGACTTATAATTTCAGTAATATCACTTATATTTAGTTTCTTTGACTTGGTACAAGCTCCTATTAATTTAGCATGGATTGCAATTATTTTATGTGGGCTTCCTATAATTAAAGAGGCAATAATTGGATTAGTTACTGAATTTGATATTAAAGCAGACGTATTAGTATCTATGGCTTTAATTGCATCAGTCATAATAGGAGAGACCTTTGCAGCTGGAGAAGTTGCATTTATTATGACCTTAGGTGCATTATTAGAAGAGCGCACTGTTAAAAAGGCTCAGGCAGGAATTGAAAAATTAGTAAACCTAACGCCAACTACAGCAAGAGTAATTAAAAATGGAGAAGAAAAGATAGTTACTGCTAAAGAGGTATTGGTGAATGATATTCTTAAAGTGTTACCAGGAGAAACTATACCAGTTGATGGAGTTTTGATAAAAGGTGAAACCTCAATAGATCAATCAGTTATGACTGGTGAATCAATGCCTGTAGATAAAAAGGTTAGAGATGAAGTGTTTAGTGGAACTGTAAACCAATTTGGAGCATTTGAAATGAAAGCTACAAAAGTTGGAGAAGATAGTTCACTTCAAAGAATGATTCGTCTTGTTAAGTCAGCAGATGCTGGAAAAGCTAAAATAGTAGGAATGGCTGATAGGTGGGCAACTTGGATTGTTGTTATAGCTTTAGTATCAGCAGCAGCAACTTGGTTTATTACAGGAGAAATCATACGTTCAGTTACAATACTAGTTGTATTTTGTCCATGTTCTTTAGTATTAGCAACTCCTACAGCAATAATGGCAGGTATAGGAAATGCCACTAAATACGGTATTTTAATTAAAGAGGGAGATGCCCTAGAGAGATTATCAAAAGTAAGAAAGATAGCTTTTGATAAAACAGGTACATTAACTTATGGAAAACCTAAGGTTACTAAAGTTAAGTCTTTTGATGAATCTACTTCAGAAGAGCAGTTATTAAAATTAATAGCTAGTGTTGAGAAATCATCAGAACATCCATTAGGAAAAGCAATAGTAGACCATTTTAATTCAGTCTCAAAGTTGCAACTAGAAGACATAACAGATTTTAAGATGGCAATAGGTAAAGGGGTATACGGAACTATAAATAATAATAAGCTTTTAGCAGGAAATGACAGGCTGCTAAAGGAAAATAATATAGTTTTAACTTCTTCTCAAGATGATAAAGTTAAAGAATTCAGAAGTAAAGGATGTACTATTGTATTTTTAGCAGAGGACGCTATAATAAAAGGTTTTATAGTATTAGAAGATGTGTTAAGAAATAATTCTAGAGAAATGGTTGAGAATCTTAAGAAGTTAGGAAAAGATACGGTTTTACTTACAGGAGATAATAAGCAAACTGCTTCAAATATAGCTTTAGCGTCAGGAATTGATGAATTTTATTCAGAGTGTTTACCAGAAGATAAACTATCCATAATTGATAAATTCCAAAGTGGAGATCAAAGAGTTTGTATGGTAGGAGATGGAGTAAATGATGCTCCAGCTTTAAAGAAATCCTTTGTGAGAATTGCCATGGGAGGAATAGGCAGCGACATAGCAGTTGAAGCAGCAGATATAGCCCTAATAGGTGATGATATAAAAGCTATACCACACTTAATAGAACTTTCAAAGAGAACAATGAGGACAATAAATATTAATATCATCATATCAATGATATTAAACTTTGTAGCTATTATATTAGCAATGACTGGCGTTTTAAATCCTATAGTGGGGGCGTTGGTGCATAATGTGGGATCTGTTGTTGTTATAATACATTCTGCATTATTGTTAAATTGGAGAAGTTAGGATGAAGGAATCTAATGGAGCTTGGGAAGAAGCTCCTACAGGGCAGATGTGCATAACGTAGGATCTGTTGTTGTCATAATACACTCAGCATTATTGTTAAATTGGAGGAGTTAAAGATGAAAGAATTAATATTACCTGTATTTTTAATGCTTTTAGGGGGTTGTTTAACCTTTGGAGGAGTATATTATTTAAGAAAAGAAAAAGATGATGAAGTTTCCGTTAAGATATATAGGACAACTAGTATAATAGGGATTGTTATTGCTATTTTGGGTATTTTAAAGTTTATATTATAAAATAGTAGAAATAAAAAATTTACAGATATGCATTAAAAAATGTAGTGATTTTATAATTTACTACATTTTTTATTATGTGCAATTATAATAAAATATAAGTAATATAGTTAACTACAGACAATAAGTCACATAGGAGTGTTATGAGATAATTTAATGATAAGAAAAGTTTAGAAGAAAATTATGAAAGTTAGGAGTGATTTTTGTGAAATGGGAGAAAGCAAGAAAAGTATATCAGAATAAGTAGATTTTACTTGAAGCAATAGAAGCTCATTCCGAGGAAAATAAAAGGATAGTTGAAGAGTTTTCAGTTATAAATGTCTATGATAATGGGAAAGAAGCTCTTAAAGAATATGCTGAAAAACATAAAAAGGATAAGAGTAGAGAGATGTATGTTTATCATACTAAAAATGGAAAGCTAACTATAGAGGAAAGAAATTGGATTAAAAGAAAATCATAATTTTATAAGTAGGATTTAATCAGATAAAAGCTACGATTTTTTAGTGGCTTTTTTGTTTTTTTAAGTAAACTTTTGTATTAAGTCGATAAAGAGTTCTACAGATGAAAAGCAATTGAATCAGCTGTATGTAGGAGTTTTAAAAAAGCACAGCATTATTGTGTAAATGTGTAAAAACACAGGAACAGCGGAGCAGCGGCAAAGTGAAACATTGGAATTTTGGAACATAGGAACAGTGGAAAAGAGGAACATAGGAATGTTGGAATAAGTTCTTGCAGAGCAGTGGTTAGAAGGAATCTAATGGAGCTTGAGAAGAAGCTCCTACAGAATAGATGTTAAAAGGAATCTAATGAACCTTTTGAGGAGAAAAGGTTCTACAGGGCAGAAGGGTCTGTTGTTCTTATAATCCATTCAGCATTATTGCTAAAGTGGAGGGTTTGAATGGACGGTAAGTAGATTTATTTTAGATAATCTGCTTACTGTCCTTCTTATAATTCACACAAGATTTTTCACATTCTCTTTATTGAAATAAAACGTATTTCCAATAGATCTAAGATTGAATTTATATTCAAGTCATTTTCAATAGAGGATACTGTATATTTATTAATCATAGGTCTTGATAAAGCGCCTAAGGTATCAAACTCCTCTTTTGTTGTAAGAGGCTTAGCACCCATCTCTAACCATTTATCGAAGCAGCTCCCATATTGTCTATTAACAATATATTCAGTAACTTCATATCTTCCAGATTCAACTCCTTTTAATTGTAAATTAAATTCTTTTTTGTCTTCTGAACCAAAAGGAGTATATCTATTAGTAAATGTCATATCAAAGGTTTCACCATTAGCATATAAGGAAGAATAATGTTTGTAGTTATAAAGCATAATTCTAAATTCATTTTTTTCCTTAGTTACAAAGTAGCCATCACCCTTAGATATTAATTGGGAGCCTAGTTTATTTATTAAATAAAAAGCATAGTAACTTGGTTTTTTTATTCCGTTATATGTAAATAGACCTAACCCACCATGAAATATTTCTGTAGGAATTGGATTCTCTTCAAAAAAATCAGTTAATACCCAAAAGCCGTAACTATCTAAACGGTCATAATTATCTAAAAGATTTTTAACAATGTAGCAAGATTTAAAACAAGTATCACTCATAAGGTCGAAATGAGCTGGAGTAGAGTTCCATTCAGTTAGATATATATCGTGCTTAGTACCATATGAAGATCTGACATAGTTTTTAATTAAGTCTACAAACTTCTTAAACACATCCGGGTCTTCACTAAGTTTAAGTCCATTTTCTAAGTCCCATGTATTTTTTATTTGCTCATTACTACTTACAAAGTCTGTTCCATAAAAATGAATGTTAACGAAATCTGGTATGCAATTATTTTTATAACACCATTTTGTGAAATTTATTAACCAATTATTGTCATCAAGAGTAACAAAATAGCTGGATGGACTTCCAAAACAAATATTTTCATCACATGCTTTTACAGTATCATAAGTGTTTTTATAGAAAGAATAAAATACCTCCTGAGATGACATAGAAAACATTGATTCAGGGGTATCAGGCTCATTCCACACACTAAACTTCCATTGTTCCACTATTTCTTTACCATAACGTTGTATTAAGTGCATAGTAAATTCCTTAATTAGTCGATTCCATTCATTTATATCATTAGGTTCACTTGTTATAAATCCAGAAGTAAAAACAGTTTTTTCAGGATATTTTGCAAGTGCTTTAGGCATAAATGATAGTTGAATTAGAGGTTTTAAGCCTATAGAAATAATAAAATCAAGTACTTTATCAATAAGGGTAAAATTTATGATAATTCCTTTATTAGTACTGTTAGTATAAACCTTCATGTCATCTGAGAGGATACCATGAAACTTTATATACTCATATCCAATTTCTTTTTGTACAATTCTAAGCATATCCTGGACTTCGGCGTATAGTATTTCTTTTGCTTTTCCTACAGCAGTAAATACTTTAAATGTATGTGTTAACTTAGTTGAAACTTGTGTAACATCAATTTCTCTAGAAATAATTGATGTAGTTGATAATTTATAGGAATCAATAATGCTAAATTCATCTGTATGGGGTAGATATTCTGCTAATCGTTTTAAATAGTCGTGTTGTTCTAAAATAACATAGTTATTACCTGGATTTTGAGAAGGTGGTTTAATATTTGTTATTAATTTCCCTTTGTTTTGATGTCTATATTGGCTTGGGAGCATATTATATTCCTTTTTAAATAGCTGCACAAATGCTTTAGCGTTAGGAAAACCACTGTTATAAGCTACAGTTTCAACTGAATCATCAGATGCAAGCAACTCTTTTACTGCTGTGTCAATTCTTAATTTATTTATATAGGACATAAAATTTATTCCCATATTTTTGGTGAAAAATTTAGAAAGATAGGGTACTGATAGATGTTCAAGTTCAGCTAGTTCATATAAAGACAAATCTTCTCTATAGTGATCATTAATATAATTTATTATTCTAGATAACCGCTCTAAGTTTTTTTGAGCTTGATTCATATTTGTCAGCAGATTATCAACTTTAAAGTGAGACATTAATTCATATAAAAGAGAATAAGATAAAGCCATTCCTAATATTTCAGTTGACTCTAGCTTAAGTGCATCAGCTTTAATAAATTGAGCAATAATACTCTTTATATTTGAAAAATCACTTTTATCCTTAAATAAACTAGAGTTACATTCAAATTGTATTTGACTTTCATTAATTATGCGTTTGTCAAAGAGGGAAGTATCAATTTGTAAGGCAATCATAGTACAATCTTCAGCAGAAAGTTCATGAATTTCGTTTGAATTGATAAGTATAATATCTTCCTCTAAAAGTGTGCAGGTTTTATAATCTATTGATATGTTTACTTGACCTGAAAGAACATACAGCATTTCGATACTATTATGCCAATGTCTAGAAGAATAACCTAACCTATGAATAAAACAACGTATAGGTATATTACTTTCAAAATTAATGATTTCATGTTTATCATCCATATTATAACAACCTTTCTATGTAAGTATTATAAAATTTAATCTAACTTTGCAGTAATTTATTATAGTACTATCTACAGATACATTGTAACGTTTAAATATATTTTAGCACATATTTTTCATAAATATATATTAAAAAAATGATGTAACTAAGAAGTTACTGCAAAAATTTAATCTGATTTGTCATAAGATAATAATTATATTTTTAAATATGTATAGATAAATGAAATAAGGATAAAAAAAACAGTCAAAACCGGACAAGATATAGAGGTGAAAAAGTTTAATCTGTTAGTTATAATGTAAACGTACTACAAGAGAGGTGATTATAGAAGTGATATTAAAAGTTGAAAGTATTAATAAAAGCTTTGGAGCTACAAAAGCACTTAAAGATGTAAGCTTAGAAGTTAAAAAAGGTGAGATAAGAGGATTAATTGGAGAGAATGGCTCTGGTAAATCAACAATATCTTCTATTATTGCAGGTATGCAAAAACCGGACAATGGTATTATGAAATATTTAGGTGAAAACTATGAGCCTAAAACAATGCTTGATGCTCAAGAAAAAGGAATTAGTATGGTTTTACAGGAAATGAATACGATTCCTCATGTTTCTGTAGCAGAAAATATATTTGCAGGTCAAGAAGAACTATTTTCAAGGTTTGGTTTTGTAAATAAAAAAGCTATGATACATGAAGCAGATGTGGCATTACGTAACGTTGGAATTGAACATATTAAAGCAAATGAATCCATTGATAATTATGGAATGGAGGATAAAAAACTTATTGAAATAGTAAGAGCAATTAAGGAACATACAAATATTTTAATTATAGATGAAACAACAACAGCTTTATCTCAAACAGGACGTAACCTTTTGTATGGAATTATGAAGAAATTACAAGAAGAAGGAAAAGCAATACTTTTTATTTCTCATGACCTAGATGAGTTACTTAATATATGTAATGTCCTAACAGTTTTAAGAGATGGGGTAATTATTGGAACTCTAAATAAAGAGGAATTTGAACCTAGAAAAATTAGAGAAATGATGGTTGGACGAGAAATAGGTGATAAATTATACAGAGAAGATTATGATGGCTCTTACGAAGATGAAGTTGTTTTAAAGTTATGTAATGTTACAGATGGAAGTTTAAAAGATTTTTCTTTAGAACTACATAAAGGAGAGATTCTCGGTATTGGAGGACTTTCTGGAAGTGGAATGCATGAGGTAGGAAGAGTAGCTTTTGGATTAAATAAACTATTTGCTGGAGAGGTAATAGTTAACAACAACAAAATTAAATCTCCACTTATGGCCATAGAAAATAATGTAGGGTATATTTCAAAAAATAGGGATAAAGAAGCATTAATTTTGGAAGCTAGTATAAGAGAGAATATTGCATTACCTTCAATTAATGCACTATCACAGAATACTTTTATTAGTCCAAAGAAAGAAAAAGAACTTTCTAAAAGTCAAATTGAATTTCTAAGAATAAAGTGTAATGATGACAAGCAACTAGTATCAACATTAAGTGGAGGTAATAAACAAAAAGTATCTTTCGGTAAATGGATTGGTAAAGGATCATCTATATTAATAATGGATTGTCCTACTAGAGGAGTAGACATTGGTGTGAAGCAAGCTATGTATGAACTAATGATTAGACTGAAAAATGAAGGGAAATCAATTCTTATGATTACAGAAGAATTATCAGAGTTAATTGGCATGAGTGATAGGGTACTTATCATGAAAGATAATAAAATAAATGGTGAATTTGAACGCTCAGAAAGTCTTTCAGAAAAAGATATTATTGAATACATGATTTAGAAATGGAGGTAGTAGTGGAATGGTAAATGCAGTAGAGACAGAAAAACGAGTTGTTAAAAATGATCACTTATTAAAAACTAATGATGTTATTAGAAAAGTTACTCCATATATAGGGCTTATAGTGATAATTATATTTTTTGGTTTACTAAGTGAAGGATTACTTTTTAACTCGAGAAATATTAAATCCATGATTAACCAATTGTTCCCGATCTTGATTGTTTCTTGTGGAGCAGTATTTGTTTATTCACAAGGAGCCATGGATGTATCAGTTGGAGCTGTAGTAGGAGTAGGAGCGCTAGCATCTGCTCAGATATTAAATAGCACTGGTTCTTTTGCACTCTCTTTTATAGCTTCTATAGTAATTGCTCTTATATTTGCATTTGCGAATGGTTGGATAAGTGGGAAACTAGGAATGGCACCAGTTATGGTTTCGCTTTGTATGATGTTTGTCGGACGTGGAATAGTTACAATGGGAACAACTGAACCTCCAACAGTATATGCCAATGGAGATTTTTCTTTCCTAAATAATTCTATAGTAAAAGTAGTTGTGATGATAATTTTTATTTTAGTAATGACATATATTTTTAACTTTACAAAGATAGGAAAACAAGTAAAAGGGCTTGGAGGGAACAGAGTTTGTTCAGAGCAAGTAGGGATAAATATATTAAAGGCTCAATTATTAGGATACTTAACTATGGCAATTGGAGTAGGAATAGCTAGTGTGTTCATACTTAGCAGAATTGGAAGTGTAACAAGAAATACAGGATCAGGGCTAGAAATGGATGTTCTTCTAGCATTAATTTTCGGGGGAATACCTCTAACTGGCGGCTCAAAATCTAAGATAAGCTCCGCAGTTGTAGGAAGTCTTATTTATGTAATTCTTGGGAATGGACTCCTACTATCAGGTATTCCAGTAGAAGTAGTTCCTTTAGTAAAAGGAATAATATTCTTAGTAGTGGTATTTTTAAGTGTTTCAAAATCAAAAAAGGTATTGCCAAGATAAAGATCATTAAGCAACTGCTTTTATGATATAAAGAAAAATAATATAAATGGAGGAATAATTATGAGAAAAAAGATGGTAGCTTCACTATTTGTGGTATTAGTTTTAATGGTATCAATGTTTACTGGTTGTAGTAAAAGTAATGGTGATAGTACAAAAGATGGGAAAACAGGAAAGGCTGTAAAGATTGGAGTTATAAATTTTGACTATTCAACTTTATCAGGTTCAACACTTAAAGAATATTTAGAGTATCTTGAAAAGGATTCGGAGCTCAACGTGAAATTTATATTTAGCACAAGCCAAGCAAATGATCAAGAACATTTAGCAGCTGTAGATGCATTAATAACACAAGGTGTTGATGGAATTTTATCTTCGTTGGACTCTGGTCAAGAAGCAGTAGTTAAGGCCTGCAATGATGCAGAGGTGTATTATGCTAATTATAATACTGCATCAATACCTGATACTTTTAATAAGGTAAAGGAGAGCAAATACTTTATTGGGCAAGTTGCAGATGGAAAAGTTAATGCTTCAGAATTAGGAGAAATAGCAGCACAAGTTGTAATAGAAAACGGATTTAAGAATGTTGGAGTTACAAGTTTCCCACAAAAAATGATATTAGGACAAGGTAAAGCAGATCAAGCTTTCCGTAAAAAGATGAAAGAATTAGATCCGAATGGAACAGTTAAGATATACGATACACATGAACATTTCTTTGATGGATCAGGTATAGATACTTATATTAATACTAATGCTGAAATGGATGCTCTTTTAGGATTAGGTGCAGGTTTACAATTTGATTATCCTAAAATCGTAAGTGCTAATAAAAAAGGTAAAGTTAAATTATTAGCTATAGGAATGCAAACAGATAGTGCAACAACACAAGAGTTTAAAAATGGCGATATTGTTATGGGAACTATCTCTAATGTAGAAGCTATAGCAGCACCATTAGCAATTATGTTAGATGCTCTTAATGGTAATAAATATTCTGATTATACTGGAGCCTTACAATTAGATGGAACTACAATGGTTATTAAAAATTCAGAAGATGTTGATGACTTAACTAAATACACTTATTATGGCGAAGGTCAGCCACTTGTTACAAGTGAAGATTTAAAGAATCTAATGGTAACATTCAATGAAAAGGCAACACTTTCAAATTTAAAAGCTGAATTATTAAAAATGGATTTAAAGAATGCAGTAGAAAAAAATAAAAAATAGCATTTTAATGATATAAGGTGTATTCCTCCAAGATATTAAAAGTATTCTTGGAGGAAGCACTAAGATAATGAAAGAATAGAGGATATAATTATGGCAATTGATTTCAAAAGAATATTTAAAAATATACTGGGAACTGTAGCTCTGCCTATTGGTATGTTTATCATTTTCTTTATTCTAACTAGAAGTTTGGGGATTAATATTTATGGTAATAGAGATAGCTTTATATCAATAATGCAGAACACAATTTATTCAGTGTTTGTTGCATATGGGGTTAGTTTGACCTTTAAAAGCGGAATGATGGATTTTAGTATAGGTAGTGTAGTTATGTTAGCTTCAATTTTTGCTTATAACGTTACAGTAAAATTAGGTGGAAGTGCTTGGATGTTACTTGGTATGTGTATAATTTTTAGTATTATTCTTAGTACTATCATGGGAAGTTTGTATGTATTATTAAAACTCCCAATAGTTATGGTGTCTTTAGGTGTTACTATAATATATGAAGCAATGACAGGAGTAATATTTGGCGCAGAAGGTGCTAATGCATACTCTATTCAAAAATTTACTGTTTTTAGTAGAGAACCTTTAATGTATATCCTCCTAATAGGAGTAATGCTATTTTATTATGTATTTATAACACACACTAAAATAAGTTATAAATCTAGAGCCTTAGCATTCAATCAAATTACAGCAGTTAATATTGGAATAAAAGAAATACCTAATGTACTTATAAAGTATTTAGTATCAGGTGTATTATTAGGATTTGCGACTGTAATGTATGTAACTCAGACTAGAGTAGTTCCAGCTACTAGCTTTTCCTCAACCATGGTGATGTTTATGAACTTGTTTCCAGTAATAATTGGTTTATATCTTGGCAAGTTTTGTAATGACACTTTGGGAATATTTAGTGGAGCACTGACAGTTAGTTTATTTAATTATGGACTATCAGCTCTGGGATTAAATACGTCACTTGCAACAATATACTATGGATTATTTATGATACTATTCATAGGATATAGCACAAATGAAGAAAAAATTATTATGTGGATTAAAAATGTAAGAATCAGAGTAGCTAAAGAAAAGAGGGTGTAGAATGATTGACTTAGTTGGAAAGCCGTTTTATTTATCAGAAGAAGATATAAGTTGGGTCATAAAAACAAAATCAGAGATGAGTATAGATGAAAAAATAGGTCAACTATTTTGTCCTATAGGAATGAGTAATGAACTTAGTTACCTTGATGAGAATTTACTGAAGTATAACATTGGAGGTATATTATATCGTAATGGTATTGCAGAAGAAATGCAGGAAACCCATAGATATCTACAACAAAAAAGTAAAATTCCTATGTTTATTGCTGCTAACTTAGAAGCTGGTGGAGATGGTATAGCTATTGATGGAACAAGCTTTGGTAAGCAAATGCAAGTAGCTGCAACAGGAGATAGTAAGCATGCATATAGACTTGGTATAGTTAGTTGTAGTGAAGGAGCAGCAGTTGGATGTAATTGGACATTTGCGCCAGTTGTAGATATAGATATGAATTTTAGAAATCCTATAACCAATATACGTACCTATGGAAGTAATAAGTACACAGTAATAGACATGAGCAAAGAATACATGAAAGCAGCTAAGGAATGTGATGTAGCAGTGTCAATAAAACATTTCCCCGGTGATGGAGTTGATGAGGTTGATCAACATTTACTTACTTCAGTTAACTCACTTTCTTGTGAGGAATGGGATAAAACTTATGGTGTGGTATATGAAGAGCTTATTGATGAAGGCGCCTTAACAGTTATGATTGGACATATTGCTATGCCTGCATATCAAAGATACTTCAATCCGAACTTTCAAGATAAGATAATGCCAGCTACTTTATCTAAAGAGATAACTAATGACTTACTTCGTAAAAAATTAGGTTTTAATGGACTTATAGTGACAGATGCTACTCCAATGGTTGGATTTACAGCTGCAATGGAGAGAAAGAAAGCTGTTCCTTATTCCATAGCCTGTGGTTGTGATATTTTTCTATTCAATAAGGATTTAAAAGAAGATTATATATTTATGAAAAAAGGTTATGAAGAAGGAATAATAAGTGATGAAAGACTAGATGAAGCTATAACCCGTATACTTGCTACAAAAGCAGCTCTGAAGTTGCATAAAAAACAAAAAAATAATTGTCTTGTGCCTGACAAAAAATCTTTAGCTATTATTGGTTGTGAAAAACATAAAACTTGGGCTTATGAATGTGCAGATGAGGCAGCAACTTTGATTAAAGATACACAAGAATTATTACCTATATCACCTAAAAAGCATAAGAGGGTTCTACTTGAAATTCTAGGTGATTTTCCATCAAATGAAAGAGTGGAGGGAAAGATCACAGAGCTATTAACAAAAGAAGGGTTTGAAATAATTCCTTATAAAAAAGAAGATTTTACAATGCCTATTGATAACGTATCTGATATTAAAAGAAAATATGATTTAGTATTATATATTGCTAATATTGAAAATGCTAGCAATAAGACTGCATCTAGAATAAATTGGTATACATTTTTTGGGTTAGGTAATAATTTACCTTGGTTTGTAGAGGAGGTTCCTACTCTATTTGTTAGTGTGGGCAATCCATATCATTTATTAGATGTTCCAATGATAAAGACATTTGTTAACTGTTATTCTAATCATAATATCATGCTTGAAACAGTTGTAGAAAAGTTACTTGGAAGAAGTGCTTGGAAAGGTACAAGTCCTGTGGATTCATTTTGTGGCAAAGAGTATTTGAAATATTAAGTTGTAGAAACAGATTGGAAAGGAATCAAAGTATGAGGTATAAAGGAGTAATTTTTGATTTAGATGGCGTCATATGCCACACAGATAAATATCATTATTATGCGTGGAAGGAATTGGCAGATAGTCTTGGTATTTATTTTGACGAAATAATTAATAATAGATTTCGCGGCGTAAGTAGAGAAAAGTGTATGGAAATACTTTTAGAAGGGTATAACAATACTATTTCAGATACTGAGAAAACTATGTTAGCTGAGAAAAAAAATGATTTATATAGAGAACTATTAAAGAATTTATCATCAAAAGATTTAGATTTCGATATAAAAGAAACATTAGATAAATTAAAAGAAAAGGGAATTTCATTAGCAATTGGTTCGTCTAGTAAAAATACAATGTTTATATTAGGTCAATTAGGAATCAAGGATTACTTTAATGCGGTAAGTGATGGGAATAACATATCAAAATCAAAACCAAATCCAGAAGTCTTTTTGAAAGCAGCTGCATTTATGGGATTATCGCCAAAGGAATGTCTTGTTGTAGAGGATGCAAAAGCAGGAATTGAGGCAGCTAATAGAGGAGGATTTGATTCTGCTGGAATTGGAGAGGCAGCCCTTCATGAAAGTATTACCTATCCGATTAATAAATTTAAAGATATATTGAATATTATTTAAATTGAAGAGGAGCTGTTGGGTATTGTACAAGAGTTCCTTTCTAATTTCAAAATTTTTATTTGTTTTTAAACAAACCATGAGGGAGAGATTCTATGAAAATAGATAAAGTTAAAATAAACGGTATTAGAAATCCAATTGGATTTTATTATGATAAAGTAAAATGTTCATGGGTAGTAGAGGATTTTAAGGATACTATCCAAATTGCAGCAAAAATTGAAGTTAGTAAAGATAAAAATTTCATAAATATTATATATAGTAAGGAAGGTAAGAATCTATCATCAATCGGTGAAGAAATAGAGATAAATTTAGAACCAAGAACCAGATATTTCTTTCGTATAACTGTAGAAGGAAATAATGGAGAAACTGCAACAAGTGATGTATGCTATTTTGAAACTGGAAAAATCGGTGAATACTGGGCAGCAGATTGGATAGGACCTATAAAAGAACATAAATTCCACCCTATAATATTTAAAAATTTTGAGATAAATAACAAGGTTAAACGTGCGAATCTGTATATATGTGGACTCGGTCTTTATGAAGCTTATTTAAATGGAAACAAGATTGGAAATGAATATTTAACTCCATTTTTTAATGACTACTTTACGGAACTACAATATCAAACTTATGATATTACTAATATGATTAGTGAAAATAATATAATTGAAATTAGTCTTGGAAATGGTTGGTATAAGGGACGATTTGGGTTAGATAATTTGAATAACAATTTTGGAGATTGTTTTGCTGCAATAGCAGAACTACACTTTGAATATGAGGATGGAAGTAGTAAAGTTATAGCTACTGACTTAGATTGGAGTTATAAGGGATCTGATATCGAGGATAGTGGAATTTATGATGGAGAAGTTCTAAATCGTTTATTATGGATGGATAAAGAAAATACAGTTTTTAAGGTTGAAAAGATTAATTTAAGTAAAAGTAAATTAGTTGAAAGATTTAGTATACCAGTTATTGAGAAAGAGAGTATAAAACCAAAAGAAATTATACATACACCATCAGGAGAAACAGTAATAGACATGGGGCAAAACTTTGCAGGATATGTGGAGTTTATATCAGAATTACCTTACGGAACAAAAATTACTTTAGAATTCGGAGAAGTTCTTCAGAATGGTAATTTTTATAATGAAAATTATCGTACAGCTAAAGCACAATTTATTTATATATCAAAAGGAGAACTAGAAAAAGTAAGACCACATTTCACTTATTTTGGTTTTAGATATGTAAAAATAACTGGTTGGATTGGAGAAGTATCTTTAGAGACTTTTGTTGGTAGTGTAATTTATTCTGACTTAGATAGGACTGGTTTTATAGAAACTTCTAATAAGAAAATTAATAGGCTTTTCCAAAATAGTATATGGAGTCAAAAATCTAATTTTGTTGATATGCCAACAGATTGCCCTCAAAGAGATGAAAGGCTTGGTTGGACTGGTGATGCTCAAGTATTTGCACCTACAGCAAGCTATAATATGGATACAAGAGCTTTTTATGATAAATTTTTACATGATTTACGTAATGAACAAATGAAGTTAAATGGTGGTATACCTAATTACATTCCTAATCTGGGAGCATTAGGTGGTGCTTGCAGCGTATGGGGAGATGCGGCAACATTTATCCCAAAGGTATTGTTAGAATACTATGGAGATCAAGATGCAATAAGAAGGTATTATCCATTGATGAAAGACTGGGTAGATTATGTGACTCAAATAGATAAGGGAAATGGAGAACATAATTTATATGATACAGGTATTCATTTTGGTGATTGGCTGGCTTTAGATGGTATTACACCACAGAGTTTTAAAGGTGGAACGGATGATTACTTTATAGCTTCTGTATACTACTATGAGTCAAGTAATATCCTATCTAAGATGGCTGAAACGCTTAATAATGAGGAAGATACAAATAAGTATAGACAGTTAGCGAATAAAATCAAGAAAGCAATATTAAATGAATATTTCTCACCTACAGGTCGTTTGACTATTGATACGCAAGCTGCTTACATCATAGCATTAAAGTTTGGAATATATATAGATAAAGAAAAACTTGTAAATGGATTTAAGTTAAGATTAGAAAAAGATTGCTACAAAATTAAGTGTGGATTTGTTGGAGCACCTCTTTTATGTAGTGTACTTTGTGAAAATGGTATGGAGAATCTAGCATACTATTTCTTATTTCATGAAGGTTTTCCGAGTTGGTTATACTGCGTGAATTTAGGAGCAACTACTATTTGGGAACGTTGGAATTCATTACTTGAGGATGGAACAGTAAGTGGAACTGGAATGAATTCCTTCAATCACTATGCATATGGTGCAGTTGTAGAATTTATGTATAAACATATTGCAGGTATACAGCCTTTAGAGAACGGATTTAAAAAAGTTAAATTTGAACCTAAGTTAAATATTAAACTTCACTATATGAATTGCACATATGAATCTGTTGGTGGGAGATATGTATCAAATTGGAGGATAAATAAAGATGGCACTATAGAAATGCATTTTGAAGTTCCATTCAACTGTACTGCTATTGCGATATTACCAGAATATGATGGAGATATAATAGAGCTTGGTGGCGGAGTATATGATATAAGCTATAAACCTATTAAAGATTATAGAAAAATATTTAATGCTGAAAGCAGGCTAGAAGAACTTGCATTAGATGAACAAGCGATGAAAATAGTGAATGAGAAATTACCTTTGGCATCTTTAATGATAAAAAGTAAAGATAAAGAAAGCTTATCTAAATCATTACAACAATTATTTTATATGGAGTTTATGGGATTTAAATCTAAGGAGGTTCAGGATACTATTGAAGCATTGATGAAGATAGAGGTATATTAAAAGAATTCTTATCTTAGGAGCTGAGTACAATGAAAAAAAAGAAAAATTTTTACTCAAAAATAATATTAAAGCTAAATACAAGACTAAAATTTAACTTGTTAGTAGTTATATTAGCGATAAGTATCTTTTCCTTTGTGATACAAACTAATATTAAAGTTGAAGAAATATATACTAAGTCCATTACTACAGTATTTTTAGGAATATCAATTATATCATTAGTATGTATATTTATAATTTATAATACAACCATGAAATCTTTAAGTGAGGTTATAAATAGCGCAAAAGATATGGCGGAGGGGAAATTAAATAAAAACGATATTATTATTTGGAACAACAGAGATATAAGAATACTTGCACAATCATTTAATAAAATGAAAGCTAATCTTTTATTATTTTCTGATAATACAAAAATAAATGTACTTACTTTATTTAAATCTACTGAAAATGTTTCCAAAAGTATGGATTCATCTTACTTAGGAAATGAAAATGTTTATAGAAAAATACAAGAAATTTCCTCTACATCAAAAAAACAATTGAATCAGATAGAGGGAACTAACTCCAAAATTCACAATATTTACGAGAGTATTAACAATATATCTAAACAATTAAAAGAGCTAGAAAAAATGGCAGTTGATACAAGTATCGTATCAACTGCTGGAAAAGAAGATCTTGCAGCCTATGATGAAAGTTTAAAACTTATTTTTACTAGTATAAAAGATACTCAGGAATTTATTTTAAAATTAAATTTAAGCGCTGCTGAAATATCTGATATGGTTGTTTTTATAGTAGGTCTAAGTGAACAGTTAAAGTTATTATCTTTAAATGCTTCCATAGAAGCAGCAAGAGCAGGGGAAGCAGGAAAGGGTTTTTCAGTTGTAGCAAACGAAATTACCAAAATGGCTCAAGCAACTAAGGAGAGCATAGGAAGAATTAATGGGATTTTAGAAAATGTACTAGGTAATAGTAAAAATGTTGATGGAAGTATTAAGAGAAGTATAGAAAACTTTGAAAAAGGAAATGAAATATTTCTGAGAATGAAAAATGTTTTTGATGAAATTAAGGAAAAAAATATTTTAGTATTAAATGAAATTAACAGAACAGTTAATGAAGCAGTAATAATTGATGAATCAGCAAAAGAAACTTCAGACTTAAGTAAAAAAGTATTTGATTCATCAATAGGAATATCACATGATACTGAGGAAATATCGGATATTATACAGCAGGAATTATCCGAATTTCAAGAGATTAATTCTAATGTTGCATCATTACAAGGATTATTAAATAAGATAGAAAATATACTTAAATATTTTGATTTTGATATAAAACCTATTAAGAAAAATGTTAATAAGACTATTAATATTGCAGTAGTTAGTATAAATCCGAATTTTGGGCATATATGGAGCCTCATGTATAGCGGAGTACTGTATGCACAAAAAAATTTATCTAATAGCAATGCAAATATTGATTTTATAGAAATACCTCAAGAAAAGCTATCTCCTCAAGCTTTTCCCAAGTTTTTAGAGGAAGTTGCAGGAAAAGGATATGATGGAATCTCATTACTTGGATTTTTTCAAGAAGCATCACAAGTTGTTAATAAGGAAATTGATAAAGGAACTGCTTTTATGACATTTAATAGTGATATAAACTGTAAAAGACTGGCGTTTATTGGGCAAGATGCATATAAATCAGGTATTGTTGCAGCAGAAGCTATGGAAAATTACATAAACGGCAAAGGAAATGTGTTAATAGTATCCACTAATATGGTAATCGGAGAAATTGAAAGAAGAACAAGTGGATTTATTGATACTATATCAAAAAATAAAAATATAAATATTGAAAAAATGATAATTCAAAATCCATTTGATAGTAATAAAGTAGAAAGAGAATTAGAAGATTATATTAACAAACATAATTATTACGATGGAATTCTTTTAGTTTCTATAGGACAAGCTGAGTTAGTAAAAGTTTTAGAATTAAAAGGAATGGCAAAAAAGATAAAGGTAATTGTGTATGATACTACAGAGGAAGTGGTTAAAAACATCAGAAAAGGTTCATTAACTTGCGCAATTGGACAAGACCCATTTAGACAAGGCTATGACCCGGTAATTTATCTATATAATTATTTAGTAGCAGGTGAAAAACCACCCTATGATAAAATAAGAACAAGAATAGAAATTTTTGACAAAGAAAGTGTTGAGAATTTAGCTATTTAAGACAATTTTAGAGTGAAACTTAAAAGAGAATAAATAAAAAGGGTAGTAGTAAATCCGCTTTGAGATAGTACTACCTTTTATTTTGTTTAATAACAAATTTAAAGCATAAGTTCAATTAGATGACAATAAAAACATTTATCATTGACAAGATATAAAATAAGCAGGACACTAATAATAAGGTTTACACGGCGGGATTTATGGAGGAATTATGAAGCTTTTAAATCAAAATATAATTAAAGAGCAGCAAATTAAATCACTGTATACGATAAAAGAACTACTAGAGAAAGCTCAAAATGAAAATAATAAAAAATTAATTAACAAGTTAAATGAAATTTTAAGTACAGTATATTCAGTTGATAATTTGAAAGTAATAGCTGATTGTTCAGATGATAGTATTCATATAGTTGATGCAAATGGGTTTGTTATGTATCTTAACTCTGCATTTAGTAGATTAACTGGATATACAGAAGAGATTATTGGCAAAAGTATTGATGAATTAGTGCATGAGGGGTATGTAGCAGATATTGCACGAGAGGCTTTAAGAACCAATAAATCTGTCAGAGTAGCTAGAGAGCATAGTATTAATAAAATAACTGTAGCTACGACTGCTAGTCCTGTATATGGAGAGGATGGCACTAAGTTAGGGGTAGTAATTATTAGTAGAGATATAACTGAGGTAATAAATCTAAAAAAACAGTTGAATAAATCTAAGATATATTTGAAGTCTTTATCGGAAGAAAAAATTAAAAGAGAGAATGGGTTTGTTGATTTTATAAAAAATAAAAATAATAAATCTATGATAGGTGTGAGTAAAGAAACAGATAACATAAGAGAGTTAATAAATAGAATTGCTTCGCTTGATGCTACAGTATTAATAACAGGAGAAACAGGTACAGGAAAAGAAGTTGTGGCTAAGGAAATATATATGAATAGTAATAGAGTTGACAAGCCTTATATAAAGGTAAACTGTTCTGCCATCCCTGCAAATCTTATAGAATCTGAACTTTTTGGATATGAGAAAGGATCTTTTACAGGGGCTAATACATCAGGAAAAGCAGGATTATTTGAACTTGCAAATAAAGGAACAATTTTATTGGATGAAATAGGAGACATGCCTTTAGAACTGCAATCTAAACTACTGAGAGTTATACAACAAAAAGAAGTTACTAGAATTGGAGGACTCAAACCTATAGAATTGGACATTAGAATCATTGCATCCACAAATGGTAATCTTTATGAGCTTGCATGTTTAGGTAAGTTCAGAATGGATTTATACTATCGTTTAAATATATTTCCTATTAATATTCCACCATTGAGGGAAAGAAGAGAAGATATAAAAGTACTAGCGGAGTATTTTTTGAACATCTTTAATAATAAGTATGATAAAAGTATTAAAATTGAGGAAAGTGCATATGAACCACTAAATAACTATAAATGGATTGGAAACATAAGAGAATTACAAAATATAGTAGAACGTATAGTATTGATATCTGATAAGGATAATATAGTCTCTAAAAAAACAATAATCTCAATTCTTGGAGTAGAGAATATAGAGCAAAATATAAAGAAAGATATGGGGTTAAAAGAAAAGGTTGAGGAACTAGAAAAATTAGAATTGATAAAAGCCTTTAAAATAGGTAAAACAACTAGAAAAGTTGCAGAGCTGTTAAAAATTAATCAATCTAATGTAGTTAGAAAAGCAAAAAAATATGGATTAGATCTTTATGATGCTTAAGAGCATCTAGACTAATTCAGAAATGTATAGAAGGTTAGAGAACATTACTATGCCATAACAGTAAGTAAAATAGAGAAAGGTAAACCCCTATAGATGCAAAAAAGCATCTATAGGGGTTTGTTTTTAATGCAAAAATGTTGATTTTGCTAATGTTAAAATATTGGCATGATAGTTGCTTAATAATATATTGAAAACAATATCAGAATTTTTGTTTAAGAGAGGAGTTTTACGATGAAACATGTAAATGTTGATTTAGTAGTAATGGGAAGTGGTCTTGCAGGCCTAGCTGCAGCCGTAACTGCTGCAGAAAAAGGAGTTAAGGTTGCAGTATTTGAAAAAAGACCATTTCAAGGAGGTGGAGTATCAAACACACCTATGTGTACTATGGCAGTAAAGAATGATAAAGAATATATTGATAAGGCTTTTAATGTTCACATGAACTATACAAATTGGAATGCAGACCCAGCTGTTGCTCACACATGGATTAGAAATTCAGCACGTATTCCTGAATATATAAGAGGTCTAGGTTTAGATTTTCAAGCAGTGGCACCTACCCCACTAGAAGAAATAGGTGAAAAACGTGGATATGGCGGCGGTTTTCCAAATGGATATCATATTGGAGATTATTACTTCTTTAAAGCTAGAGGAAGAGGTCATGGGGCAGCATTAATTTGCAAAAAGGCTACCGATAAATTTATAGAACTTGGTGGAGAGATATATTTTAATAGTCCAATAAAAAAGATAATAAAAGAAGGGGATAAGGTTACAGGAGCAATTGCTATAGATAAAGATGGTAATGAAATTAAAATATCAACAAAAGCGCTAATTGTTGCATCAGGTGGCTTTAGTGACAATTCTGAATTCATAAAGGAGTATACTGGGCATATATACACAAATAATAATTGTGATGATGGTGGTAATGTATTATTTAACACATTCCCTAATGCTCAAATGACAGGTGATGGTCAGGCTGCTGTATGGGCGATTGGTGGTGCAAAGGGGTCTATGGGTATAAATGGACATAATCTTGTACCTGGACCAGGTATAATTGGAAACGTACCATGGGTAGTTTTCAATGAAACTAGAACTATTCAAGAACAACCTTATCTTTGGGTAAATCAATTAGGAAAACGTTTCATAAATGAAGAAATGTCAAATGATCATATGACTATGGGTACAGCTATTGCTAATCAAAAAGATAAATGTGGATACATTGTGTTTGATGAAGAAACAGTACAACATATGGAAAAAGAAGGTCTAGAGTATATATATATGATATTCCCAGCAGAAAAACTTAACAATGTACGTGCTCAATTTGAAGAACTGATTAATATAAAAGGAAATAAACATATATTCCTTGCAGATACTATTGAAGAATTATGTGAAAAAACAGGTATAGACTGTGAAAATATGAAGGATACAGTGGATAATTATAATAAGTACTGTGATGAAAAGCATGATGATGAGTTTGGTAAAAATCCAGTTTTTCTACGTCCTGTTAGAGAGAAGAAGTTCTATGCTATGCGTGTATTCAAAGGTGGATATCAAGCAATGGGTGGAATAAAAATAAATGGTAAATGTGAAGTTCTAGATGAAGATTTTAGAGTTATTAAAGGCTTGTATTCAGCTGGAGACTGCGCTGCTGGCGAAGTGTTTGGAAATCCACCAATTGGAGGCATTGGAATGAGTAGCATAAGTTTTGGACAAGGTTTTGCTTCAGCAGATGAAGCTTGCAAGTATATTAAAGGTTAATGGAGGAATATAATATGAAGGTTACAATTAAAGATTATTGTATAAGATGTGGGCTATGTGAAGATTTATATCCAGAATTATTCACATTTAATCATAAAGATGACAGAATAGATGTAAAATACGAAGAAGTTCCAGAAGAATTGAAGGAAAAAGCTAAAGGAGCAGCAATAGATTGTGCTGTAACTGCAATATTCTTAAAGTAAATGGAGGATGAACATGGTAGTAAGAGCGGAATTGGAAGAATCAGAAAGAACGTATAGATATGCTAAATATTACGATTTGGATATGACATCAATTCCAAATGAGAAGTTGGAAGTACTTTCTAAAGGACCAATAGATTCAAGTAAAGCATTAAAGATTCAAGATAGAAATGCCTTGTTTAATACTGGTTATCTTGACTGCGAAATAGGATTTTGTAATATGGAAGATGGAACAGGTTTTTTAGCAAATCGTACATTTATGCCAGGAGTTACAACTGAAATGTTTGAATGGTGGTTTGCTTGGCATCCCTTAGAAGATTTAAGATATAGAATATGGGACCCGGAAGATCATTTCTATGCAAGGACACAAAATAGAGAAAAAAATCTAAATGCTTCACTTCCTATGAGAGAAAGAACTTGGGGGATAAAGCATCGTGTTTTAGAAGATATTGGAGCAGGACCAGATGAGATAATTCTTGAATTTGAGGCACCAGATACTTTGGGATATGATATAAGCAAAATTGGAAGTAAATATTGTGGAACTATGATGTGTGCTAATGGACATGGACCAACTGTGGGAAAAGGTCCGGTTGCTGTTATGACGCATATGACAAGGGACGTTGAAGGCGGAATTGAGTTAAGAAGTCGTTTTTGGATTGGTTATCAAATCATAAATGGACAACCGGTTAAAGTAATTCCAGATGGAGTAAGATTACCAATTGAGGTGACTAAAGGTCTATTCGCTCATAATTTAAAAGAGTTTACTCATTTAGCTGAAATACTTCCGAAGATATACTCCGAGGAAAAAGATAACTTCTAAGATAATATAACAATATGTAATAATTATTTTAAGCATATATAGTTAGCTATGTATGCTTTTTTTCTTACAAATCTGCTAGTGAGCTAATGTAAGGATTATATAGGAAAGAAGCTAAAAGAAATTTAATGAAGCCATGAGATTTCTACAGGTAATAAGTGCGGAGGAATCTAATGAGAGCCTCTACAGAGCATAAGTGTAGAGTGTGTAAATGTGTAAAAACACAGAAACAGCGAAGCAGTAGAACATAGGAATGTTGGAACATAGGAACAGTGGAGCAGTGAAACATTGGGATGATGGAACAAGGAACTTTATTTAGAAGAAAGATTCAAAAATATAGACGTTAATAGTTCTCTTAGTAAAGAGAATTTAAATATAAATAGTAACAATAATTAGAAGTAAACAATTTATTCAGAGGAGAATATGTGTTATTGTTGAATATATAATATAGAACATTATGTGAGCGGTTTATATAAAGTTAGGTGGAGATTAGTTGTGAATGAGAGAGAGTTAATAGGAATTAATAATGAGATTGATAAAATAACGGAGGATGGTATAGATTTCAGACAAGAAGAATTAGGTATTACCCAAATATTAGATGAAATATCTGATGGTATATATTTAGCTGATAAAAATGGTATTGTTACTTCTGTTAATAAGAATTATACAAAGATAACAGGAATAGAACCTGATGAAGTAATTGGCAGATATATGCAAGAGGTCCTAAATGAAAGATATTTAAGCGATGAGTACGTAATATTAAATAATGAAGATTTACAGGATAAAGAAATTAAAGATAATAGAGAAGAGAATGAATCTTATGTAACTGAAAAGCCTCTTGCAATATGTAAAATGGTATTAGAACAAAAAAAAGAGATTTCTATAATAGGGACTCTTGTTAGAAAGAATGATAGAAAGATAGTCCATTTTAAAGGAAAACCATACTTTAATAATTTTGGAGAAGTAAATTATGTGTTAGTAGTCATAAGAGAAATGGAGGATTTTATTAATTTAAAGAAGAAACTGCAAGATATAGAGAGAAAAAGTAAGAGATATCTTGATGAATTAATATATCTAAGAAATAATCAAAAAGAAGATAATATGATAGCAAAAGATGCTTCTATGAAAAGAATTATCCAATTAATTAATAGTGTGGCAAAGACAGATGCAACTATACTTATTACTGGAGAAACAGGAGTTGGAAAGGAAGTTATTGCAACAGAGATTTATAAAAAAAGTAATAGAAGCAATAAAGCATATATAAAAATTAACTGTGCTGCTATTCCAGAAAGTCTACTTGAATCAGAAATGTTTGGATACGAAAAAGGGGCTTTTACAGGTGCTATAAAAAAAGAAAAGTTAGGGTATTTTGAATTAGCACAGAAAGGAACTTTACTATTAGATGAAATAGGGGAAATGCCAATGAAGCTACAATCAAAACTTTTAAGAGTGCTTCAAGAAAAAGAGATTACAAGAATTGGAGGAACAAAACCTATTAATCTGGATGTCAGGATAATTGCAGCAACTAATCAAAATCTGGAACAACAAATTAAAAATGGAACATTTAGAGAAGATGTATATTATAGATTAAATGTAATACCTATTGAAATTCCTCCGCTTCGTGAAAGAAAAGATGATATAAGCATATTGGCAGATACTTTTCTTAATAAGTTTAATTTGAAATATAATAAAAATAAAAAAATAGAGGCAAGTGTATTAGAAGTTTTAGAAGAATATAATTGGCCTGGAAATGTTAGAGAGTTAGAAAATTTATTAGAACGTCTTGTGATATATGGTGACGATGAGATAATTAATAAAGAAAATATCAATAATATACTCAGAAAAAATGAGTTTTCACAATATTTAGTTGAAAGAGAAGAAATTACTCTTAAGGAAGCAGTAGATTTATTAGAAAAAGATATTATAGAAAAAACACTAAAAAAATATAGAAGTTCTCGTAAGGCAGCAAAAGTATTAGGAGTAACTCAACCTACTGTTTTAAGAAAAGCAAAATCATTAGGAATTAAAGATTGGTGAAACAAAAATGTTTCTATATGATAAATTTTTGTTTCACATCTCTAAAATGATATATAGATAATTTGGATATGGAATAGATTAATATTATGGTAAAAAAATAGAAGAATCGCTAATTAAATTTAAATTTAGTTAGCGATTATTTTCATTTTTAATATTTTTTAATTTGAACATCGATACATTTTTGAATCAAATAGTGGTTTAACACATTAAAGAAAATTATGATAACAATTACACGAATAGAGTAAATTAGTCTATTTAATGTGAAATAATTAACATATAAATTATTGGCATAGAAATTGCTTTTATAATAGCTGTACAAGTAATGTTAAAAGTTGAGGAGGAGATTAATATTATGGAACAAAAAAAGTCAGTAAAAGTGCCTATTAAAGAAGAAGATAAGTCAAAAAGTTATTTTAAGTACTATGATCTTGAAATGACTGAGGCTCAGAAGGAAAAGTATGATTTAGTAATGAGAGGCGCTATAAATCCAAAAGATGCGTTAAGAATACAGGATAGAAATGATTTATTCGAACCAGGATATTTAGATTGTGAGATCGGTTATTGTGTAATGGAAGATGGGACAGGTTATGTATCTAACTTAACTACAATGCCAGGAGTTACAACAGAGATGTTTGATTGGTGGTTTGCATGGCATGGCCTTGATAATCTTAGATACACAATCTGGAACCCAGAGGATCACTATAAAGCTGAAACTCAGCAAAGAAGAAAGGCTAAAGATAACGATTTATCATATAAAGAACGTTATTGGGATACAACTCATTATGTACTTGAGGATACAGGGATGGGGCCAGAAGATATAATTATAAATTTTAAAAATCCAGGAGATTTGGGTTTTGATATAAGTAAAATAGGTACAGAAGCATGTGGAACTATTGTATGTGCAAAAGCTTTTGGAAAAGGACAACCACCATTTACGCCAGCCCCAACAATTATGACACACTTTATAAGAGAAATTGAAGGTGGAGTTGAACTTAGAACAAGATTTTGGATGGGGTGGACATTAGTTAACGGAAAGGAAGTAAAGGCACTTCCAGATGGAATAAGAATGCCAGAGATGGGACCTAAGAGCTTATTACTTCATAACATAAAAGAATTTACACATTTAGCTGAGATACTTCCTAAAATTTTTGAGGAAGAAAAAGATAACTTTTAATGTTTCTTTAATGGAGGATGTAAATATGAATATGAATAATAAAATAGAATTTGATAAAGAGAAATGTATAGGCTGTAAAATGTGCTACAAGTCATGTTTTATAGATGTAATTAGATGGAATGAGGAAGAGAAAAAACCTGTTTTTAAATACGTAGAGGATTGTGTGCACTGTAATTATTGTGAAGTTGTATGTGTAAAAAATTGTATAAAAGTAATACCTGATTTTAAAGGTGAGTTATTACATCAAAGTTTTGATATGTACAAATAATTTTAAGTAGGTAAAAGGAGAATAGAAATGAATAATAAAAATTATGCTGAGCAGGTATTGTTTACAGATGTTCTTGTTATAGGGGGCGGTATAGCAGGTCTTGCGGCTGCTATTACAGCTAAAGAAACCAATAGTGATACGGATGTTTTAATAGTTGAAAAACAAACTTGTGGATATAGTGGAAAAGCCAATAGAGGTGGTGGAGTATTACAATACTTTGATTTTGATAAAGTTAAACCAATAGAATTTGTAGCATACCATGCAAATGCAGTAGGGTGTTTCCTAGGAAATCAACCACAAATGCTTAAATATGTTAGTATGAATCACCAAATGCTAGACAAACTAAAGGACTGGGGAGTAAAGGTACCTTATAATGAAGATGGAACATTAAGGGTATTTCCAACTGGTCCTATGACTGGAATGATAGGAGTAGACCTTGACATAACGGTTAAGGTACGTAGAACCGCTGAGAAAAAGGGTGTTAAAATTATAGACAAAGTAACTATATCAGATTTATTAACAAATGAAGGGGAAATAGTAGGAGCCACTGGATATAGCCTATTGGATGGAACTTTTTACGTTATTAAAGCCAAGTCTGTAATATTAGCTACAGGAAGTCAAAATTATAGAGTTATAAATATGTGGGCTAATGGACGTGGTGATGGTATAGCTGCAGCTTATCGTGCAGGAGCAGAAATGAGAAACGCTGAGTTTGGAAATTTTGCACAACTATTTAAAGTAAAGAGTCACCATGAGCTAGTATTTAATGAAAATGTTTTATATAATTCATTAGATGAAAATGTTACAAAGAATTTTAGATGGTTCCCAGAAGCAGATGTTAATTCAAAAGCTATAGCTGAATGGTATAACCAAATGGCATCAGGTAGAGGGCCTATATATATGCGTCCAGAAGAATGTCCATTAACTCAAGGGGATGAAGTTATGTTCACAACTAATGAGATGTGGAATAGACCTTATGGACTTAAATTATGGAGAACAATATATGAAAAATGTCATAGTGTAGATGTAGATAATGAGGTTGCACCAGGATTTTTGGGCGAGCAGTCACCAGTTAAGGTTAATAATGATATGGAAACAACTATTTCAAGATTATTTGCAATAGGTGATGTTAGTTTTGGTGGTTCAGCAGTAGCTGGAGCAGTTCCGGCTCCTCCAGGAAGAAATAGAGGTTCGGGAATCTTAAATGCTGTATTTGCAGGAATAGTTGCAGGAGAAAAGTCTGTAGGATATGCTCAAAAACTAGAGTATGTAAAAGAAGTTGGTGGTCAAATAAAAGATTGTAAGGAGAGGGCTTTTGCTCCACTTTATAGAGAAGGTGGTGTTACAGCAAAAGAAATAATTCAAGATGTTCAAGCTATAATAGCTCCTGTAGAGAACAGCATATACATCAGTGAACATAGATTAAATGTAGCTTTAAGGAAGTTAGAAAAGGTAAAAGAAAAGTTAGTCAAATTAAAAGCAGATGATTATCATGGTTTATTGTCTTGTCACGAAGCTGAAGCTATGGTACTTTCAGCGGAAATGTTCTTTAAGGCAGCGTCATTAAGAAAAGAGTCAAGAGGATGGTTTTTAAGAGAGGACTTTCCAAATACAGATAATGAGAATTGGTTAAAGTGGATAGTAGTGAAAAATGTAGATGGAGAAATGACTTTAGGTACTGAAGATGTCCCTATTAATCAATACCCAATAAGACCAAGAAACTAAGAGATAAGAGGTGTAAAAGCCTCTTTTATTCTATATATTAAATAATTCTCGCCATTTAAGATAAGCTTCTTAAAAATATTAAAAAGAATTCGAAATAATACTCCTAATGAAAACGTAGTCAAATCAATGATATAATATCAACTGGAAAATATTTTACTAAGGAGGGGTTTTATATGGAGAAAATTTTTGAATCTCTAATTAATTCTACGCCAATTATAAGCGAAATGTTTGGAGGGAATGCAGCCATTATGGTTTGCGATAAAAATGAATGCCTACATGCTTTAGATGGTAAGAATGTGAAAGCACCATTGAAAACTGGTGAAAAGATTGATCAGGGAATTCAGGATAAGACAGGTATTAGTGAGACTGTTTATAGAAAAAAGAAAACATTAACTAATGTTTATACAAAAGAAAAACATGGTATAGATTTAAAAGCTACTGCAATTCCGGCTTTTAATGAGAAGGGAGAAGTAGTTGGATACATAGGCTTAAATACAAGTACTGAAGAATTTGCGGCGATTAAATTCTCCACAGAAGAGTTGAAAAATTCACTTCAAGAAACTAATTTAACCGTATCAGAAATTGCTAATAGTGCTGTGAGATTATCTGAAAATTTGAATTATATGATAGATAATACAAGAGAAACAGAGAAATTAATAAACGAAAGCACTGAGGCGGTCACGTTGATTGAAAGCATAGCAAAACAATCCAATCTACTTGGGCTTAATGCTGCAATAGAGTCATCAAGAGCAGGAGAGCATGGAAAAGGATTCTCAGTAGTAGTTGGTGAAATGAGGAAGCTAGCGTTGAATAGCGGTGAGTCATCCAAAAAGATTTCATATGCACTTGCTGAGATGAGCAATAGTATGAAGCTAATAATAGAAGCAATAAACGGGTTAGGTAAAATATCAACAAATCAAGCTGCTTCATTAGAAGAGTTAGCTGCCACTATGGAACAAATTACCAGAAATTCAGAAGTGTTGGTCGATTATATAAAAACAAAATAGATGTACATAAAGTTTATTTTTTTTATATAGAATACTTCAGGAGATGTATATTTTAGTATGAAAAGTGTACTGAGTTAGTTATAAATGCTAATTTGGTATGCTTTTTACTTTTAGTAAAAAATTTTCATACTTACCTAATCAAGGGTAAAGAACTTAGGCTATATAATAGTTTTTTATTAAGGTAAAGTAATAACAGAAGAAAGGCCACATCATATATTGTGTTAATACACAAACGTATCAGTATAGATAAATCTATGTATCGGACTAAAGTAAGCATAAATGCTAAAAGAAACTCTTGATTAAATTCAAATTAATATTACTACTTGGTAATAAAACATAAAACTATTAATTGTTTTAATTTAAGGAGAAGAGTGACAACGTAGTAATATGGCGGGTTTATACAACCCAATAATAATAAATGTAAACAAAAATGAATTTGGCATGATATTTGCTTTATATAAATATATGAAATGAAATTTATGGATTTAGTTTAAGAGAGGAGAGTTAAATATTATGAACATGGATTTAGAAAAGGATTTATATTTAAAAATAGAAGAGATCTTAGAGAAGTATGAAAATAATAAAAACAACATACTAGGAATTTTACTAGAGGTGCAAGCAATTGCTCCGCAGCAGTATATTTCTGCTGATATTGCAAAGTTTGTAAGTAAAAATCTAGGAATATCTCTTAGCAGAACTTATGATGTAATTACTTTTTATTCTGCATTATCTGATAAACCAAGAGGACAGTATGTAATTCAAATATGTAATAGTACAGCTTGTATGGTGAATAAGTATGAGACTTTAAAAGATGTTTTAGAACAGCAGTTAGAGATAAAGGTAGGGGAGACAACTAATGATGGAGTGTTTACGTTAATGTACTCACCTTGTTTTGGAGCATGTGATGTATCACCAGCTTTTCGTATAGGAGATGAGATTTTCGGGGAGTTAAGTAAGAAAAAAATTAAAGATATTATTCATGATTATAGAGGAGAAAATTTAAAAGAAATATTATAGGAAGTAAATAAAGAGGAGATATCAATATGAAAAAGTCAGTTGAAATAATATCTAAAAATTTTAACTTTAAAAATCCTGAATCTTTAGAGGAGTATATTAAATCAGGAGGATTTTCAGCTTTAAAGCAGGTTGTAGATACGCCAAAGGAAGAAATATTTGAGGTTGTAACTGCATCTAAATTAAAAGGTAGAGGGGGAGCTGCTTATCCAACTGGAAGAAAACTTCAACAAGCTGCTCAAGAGATAGCTGATTCAAAGGTTATTGTGTGTAATGCTGATGAAGGAGAACCTTCAACATTTAAGGACAGAGCTCTTTTGGAATGGGCACCCTTTAAGGTTTTAGAAGGACTTATAATTTCTGCATATGCTATAAATGCAGATAGAGGATATATCTATATAAGAGAAGAATATCAGAAGCTTCAAAGAAGAATGAGAACTGCCATAGAGTTAGCTGAAAAAGAGAATTTGCTTGGTGAAAATATCTTAGGCAAAGGGTTTAATTTAAAGGTAGAGGTAGTTTCAGGAGGAGGGGCTTATGTCTGTGGTGAAGGCTCTGCACTAGCCGAATCAATAGAAGGTAAAAGCGGAAGACCAAGAATCAAACCTCCATATATCAAGCAAAAAGGTGTATTTGGACTGCCTACCTGTATAAATAATGTTGAAACTTTAGCCATAATTCCAGTGTTATTTTCAAAGGATGCTGAGGAGTATCTTTCGTGTGGGACTGGGGAGAGTAAGGGAACTAAGTTAATAAGTATATCAGGAAATGTTAATAGACCAGGAGTATATGAAATTCCATTTGGTTTAACCTTAAGAGAGATAATATATGATGTTGCAAAAGGTATTGAAAATGATAAAAAGTTTAAATTTTTGCAGTTAGGGGGAGCTTCTGGACCTATAGCTTCAGATATAATGTTAGACGTTAAGTATACATATGAGGATTTTAAAGCAAGTGGGTTAGCTATTGGTTCGGGGGCTATTTTAGTAGGGGATGAAAGTAACAGCATTGTAGATTACGTAAGAACAGTTCAAGATTTTTTTGTTCATGAAAGCTGTGGAAAATGTACTCCTTGCAGGGAGGGAAACAAGCAATTAGCTGTTATAATAAAAAGATTTTCTAATAAAATTGCAGGTCCAGAGGATTTAGCAAGTATAAATAAGATTACTGATATTATGAAGAGTGCATCTTTTTGTGGTTTAGGTAAGTCTTGTACGGCTCCTTTAATTTCTGCAATAAGGGAATTTAAAGAAGAGTTCTATAGCTGCATGTAAGTTAAAAGAGTCTAATGTGAAGAGGAGAACATATATATGAATTATTGCAAAGTAATTATTGATAAAAAGGAAGTAAGTGTGCCAGAAGGAACTACAATTTTACAGGCCGCAAAGCTTTTAAATATAAATATACCAACATTATGCTATCATCCAGACCAAAGTGTGAAAGCTAACTGTAGAATTTGTCTTGTTGAAATAAGAGAAAGAAACTCATTAGTTACTGCTTGTTCTACACAAGTATGGGAAGGGGCTCAAATACTAACAAATTCTAAAAGAGTATTAGATGCTAGAAAGAGTGTTTTAGAGTTAATATTAGCAAATCATCCACAGGATTGTTTAAAGTGTATTAGAAATGGAAGTTGTGAACTACAAGATATATGCAGACAATTTAATCTAAGGGACAGTGATTTATCAAGCGTAGCCCAAAGATATCCTTTAGATAACACTAATCCTTCAGTGGTGAGAGACAGGTCAAAATGTATAAAGTGTAACCGTTGTGTAGAGATGTGTGAAACTACACAGGGAATAGGGGCACTTTGTCATTCTCATAGATCTAGCAACCTGACTGTTGGAACAGCCTATAATGAAACATTAGAAAAATCTAATTGTATATATTGTGGACAATGTACAACAGTATGCCCTGTAGGTGCTTTATATGAAAAAGATGACACTGAGAAGGTTTGGGGACTTCTTAATGAGGCAGATAAGCATGTTATAGTTCAAGTAGCCCCATCAATAAGAGTAAGTGTTGGGGATGAGTTTAATATGCCAGCAGGAGAAAATGTTACAGGTAAGATGGTTGCATCACTTAGAAGAATGGGGTTTGATAAGGTATTTGACACGAACTTTGCAGCAGACTTAACTATAATGGAAGAAGGAAATGAATTAGTTGAAAGGATAGAAAAAAATGGAGTGTTGCCAATGATTACTTCCTGTTGTCCAGGATGGATAAATTATGTGGAAATATACTCTCCAACCATATTAAAAAATTTATCTAGCTGTAAATCACCACAACAGATGTTTGGTGCAATATCTAAAAGCTATTATTCTGAAAAGTTCGGAATAAGTCCAGAAGATATAGTAACTGTTTCTATTATGCCTTGTACAGCTAAGAAGTATGAAGCCAATAGAGAGGAAATGAAAACTAATGGAGTAAAAGAAGTAGATTTTGTTTTAACTACTAGAGAATTTGCAAGGATGATTAACACTGCAAACATTGATTTTAGAAACATAAAAGAGGAGGGATTTGATTCTCCTTTAGGAATTGCCTCAGGTGCGGGAGCATTATTTGGAGCAACTGGAGGTGTAATGGAGGCTGCTTTAAGAACTGCGTATACTCTACTAACTGATGAAAAGTTAGAAAGTATTGAGTTTAAGGAAGTTCGAGGAATGAAGGGAGTAAAAGAAGCTGTTATAAGTATAAATGATGTTCCTATAAAAATTGCTGCTGTTCATGGAATTTCGAATGTTAAAAATATAATAGAGCAAATAGAGAATGGAACTGTTGAATATAGTTTCATCGAAGTTATGGCCTGTGTCGGAGGATGTGTAGGTGGAGGAGGACAACCTGTTGGAAGTACTCTAAAAGCTAAAGAAAAAAGATTGGAACAGATTTATAGAATTGATGAAAGTAAAGATATAAGAGAATCTCATAAGAATCCTGAAATAATAAAACTGTATAGTGAATATTTAGGTAAACCTATGAGCAGCTTATCCCATAAACTTCTTCATAAAAAATACTCTCCAAGGAATATAAATTAATAATACAATACTTTAATAAATCAAAGTGATAATAAAATGTATTATATAAAATAAAACTTGATTCAGCTAGAATTATATCATAAGTTGCATTGATTGTGCCATTGCAGTTATAGTTTAATATACATCAAACTTTGTTTATCTAGAAATCAATACAGAAGTGAATTAAAGTAACTGTAATTATAAAAATGATTAAGATTAAAAACAACCTAATCAAAAAATGCAGGAGTCCTCAAGGTAAGGATTAATGGACCTTTGAAGATTGATAAAGGTAAAATATGAGTGGTTTAAATTTCTTGGCATAATAGTTGCTTTATTATATGGAGAGGTATAGGTAGTGTAGAGTTATTAGGTGTTACCAGTAATTCTAATATGTGATGATTTAGAAAAAATTACTAAAAGAGAATTCCAAATTAGAAGATTACAATTTATATATTATCCTCAACATTTTAAATTTATTTTACCACATAAATACCAGTACCATTTTCAGTAAGAAGTAGGGTTCGTCAATAGCAGAAGACGAATTCTACTTTTACTTATAAATAGAGTAGTTAAACATCAATAATTGCATAAGAAATATTTATTGGATCACATGATTTAATATAGCTTAATTGAGAATACCGCCGAAATATTGAAATTTTGATGGTATTTTCTCATTTAAAGGGTAAATATCTTAGATTGAATTATATATCTACCTTTGCTATATTTAAGTTGTCCTTACGGAAAATATAGAAAACAAAATATTGGAGGAGTTTTTGTGAACTATGAAAAGGTTACCCTACTTCAAATTGAGTATTTTCTTGCTGCAGCGAAGCATTTAAATTTTACAGAAGCAGCCAAAAATTTATATGTTTCTCAGCCTTCTTTAAGTAGACAAATTGCTATATTAGAAAATGAGATAGGTGTCCAGCTTTTTTTTAGAACTAAGAGAAATGTAAGATTAACATCAGCTGGAATGGTTTTATTTAAAGAAATAAATGGAGTTGTAGACTCTATAGAGCAGGCAATAGAAAAAGTAAAACAGCCCAACTTAGGTGAAAATTGCACCTTAACTATTGGATGCTTAGAATCTATGAATACAAGTGTATTTTTACCAATGATAATTAGGAAGTTTAAAGGGAAACATAGAGATACTAATCTAATTGTTGAGAGTTATGGTTTTAAACAGTTAAGAGAAAAGCTTATTAATGGAAAATTAGACATAATATTTACCCTTTCCTTTGAAGTTGATGATTCATTAGGAATTGTCTGGGATACAGTTTATAGAGGAAATTCTTATATTGTAATGGATGTGTCTAATCCGTTAGCTAAATCTGAAAGTTTAAGCATTAAAGACCTTAAAAATGAGAAGTTTGTTATAATTTCAAGAGATGAATCACCTAAAGGGTTTGATGGAATAATAAAAATATGTAGAAAAAATGGATTTGATCCAAGGATAGTAAAGCAGCTTCCCAATATAGAGTCTGTACTTCTTTGTGTTGAGGCAGGAGTAGGAGTTGCATTATTTGATTCTCAGGTAAGATATGATAATAAGAATATAAAAGTTTTTAAGGTTGAAAATGATTTTGTAGATGTTATAATGGCATGGAAAAAAGAAAATATGAATTCAAGCATACCACACTTTGTAAATGGAGTTTTAAGTGAAACAAAAATATAAATAAAATTATAGTAATTTAAATAATCGAGAGTTTATTATCAATTATCGATCTGTAAGTCTGAAAAAAACCACTTTCCATATTACTTTTCATAAGTAGGCCAATTGTATCTAGAGGAGTTTCGGGGCAACTTTCAAGCCACCATTTGATAGTTGCCATACAGTTAGATGCAAAAAGATAAGAGTATAAGTCCGCGTAACTATCTTTTGATTTATTAAACTTCTCATCTGTATAAATAATGTTTAATATATCATTTTGAAGGATGCCAAGCATTTCATTGTAAATATTTCTTTCAATTTTGGCATTCCATAAAGTGATATAGACTTCATAGTTATCTTTAAAAAATTCTAATATATGTTTGAAATAATCATGGTATACAGAATTATAAATCTCACTATTTGATGCTTTGATAAAGTCGGCGTTTACATTCTTTGTAAAATTATCAAGTACGTCACTAATATAACAGTTAATCACATCAAATTTATCTACATAGTACTTATAAAAAGTGGTTCGATTTATTTGAGCATATTCTGTTATTTTATTAACAGTAATATTTTTTATAGGATATTTACTCATACATTTAAGCAAAGCATTATAAATACTTTGTTTTGTTTTTATTACTCTTAAATCTTTTTCACTCATTTCTATACCCCCTATAATATTTAAGCAACATTTCAAAGTATAAGTGTTGGATAAGCAACATTAAGCAATATCTTTGCTGATTGTTTGAAAAAATGTGCTATGCTACCATAATAATATAAAACGATATCGTTATCAATAATTAAAGAATTAACAAGAGGAGTATTATTATGAGTAAATTTACAAATCTATTTAATCCAATTAAGGTGCGTAATTATACATATAAGAATAGAATTATTAATGCGCCTACATTATTTGCACATTCTGTGTTATTTCTACCTGAAATTAAAGAAAATGTTTATAGAATGGTTGAAAATAGAGCAAAAGGAGGTTCCGCAGCAGTATCAACAGGAGAGATTTCGGTTAATGCTGAAGAAGCTTTATGTTTATTTTTAGAGCGTCCAGTGGACTTTAATAAATACGAGGGAGAAGACTTCGAGGATATTAAAGAGTTTGCAACGAGAATTAAGAAACACGGAGCTATTTCTTATTTAGAATTTTGTCATGAAGGTTCTAGGTCAGAAGCTAAGCCACCTTATCAACCTTGGGGGCCAGATGGATATGTAAGAGAAGACGGGGTTGAGGTAAAGGAAATGGATATCTCTATGATGAAAAAGGTTTGCGAGGATTTTGCAAGAGTTTCAAGATTTGCTAAAGCTTGCGGATTTGATGGAGTATTAGTTCATGGAGGACATGGATTTAATATGCAGCAATTTCTCTCACCTTGGACAAACCATCGTAAGGATGAGTTTGGAGGTAGTATGGAGAATCGTGCTCGTTTTCCAATTATGATTCTTGATGCAGTTCGTGAAGCAATCGGAGATGAGATGATTATTGAGCTTAGAATAAGTGCAGAAGATGGGGTTAAAGATGGACTTACCATTGATGAAACAGTTGAGTTCTGTAAGTTAATTGATGGTAAAGCTGATATAATTCATGTATCAAATGGATTGAAGTGGGCTGGAAATCAAACAAATACATTCTCAGATTTATTTGATAAACATGGAGTTAATGTTGAACATGCAGCTAAAATTAAAAAAGTTGTGAAAAAATCCCTAGTCGCAGTAATTGGGGGGATTAATAGCCCAGAGCAAGCAGAAGAAATTATAGCTTCTGGAAAAGCTGATTTTATTGAAATTGGTAGACAAGGGTTTGCAGATCCTGAATTTGCAAATAAAGCAATGAATGGAGAAGAAGAGAGAATAAGAAGATGCGTAAGATGTTTTCAATGCTACCCTGGATTCTGTGAACATAAGACAGATATACCCCTATGGGAAAAATTGACAATAGAAGAGGCTAACAAAATTTATTCACCTGCCTCAATGGGAAGATGTGCAATAAATCCAAACTCAGGTTTTGGACATTATCCTGACCGTATGCCTATACCGAAAGAAAGTAAAGAAGTTTTAATTATAGGTGGAGGAGTTGGAGGTCTTCAAGCAGCATTAACAGCTAAAGAAAGAGGTCATAGGGTAACTTTAGTTGAGAAGACTGACAAGTTAGGAGGAATCATTAATTTTACTGATAAAGATGATGATAAAAGGGATTTAAGAAACTTTAAGAACCTCTTAATTAGAGAAGTTGAAGAAGATAAAACTATTAAAGTTATTATGAATACAGAAGCAGACATGGAGTTAATAGATAAAATAAATCCAAATGTAGTAATTATTGCAGTTGGATCTCAGCCTAGTATTCCAAGAATACAAGGAATAAATACAGCTATGAATGCACTTGAGGCATATAGTTCAAGTGACAAGATTGGTAAAAATGTTGTCCTTGTAGGTGGTGGGCTTGTAGGCTGTGAAGTAGGACTTCATCTTGCAAATGAAGAAAAAAGTGTAACTGTTGTTGAGATGAATACAATGATGGCTTATGAAACATTTGGTTATTATAGAAATGCCCTATTAGATGAAATGGATAAAAGAGGAATAAATCAAATAATTGGAGCTAAATGTCTTGAGTTCAAGCAAAATGGTGTTTTAGTTTTAAAAGATGGACAAGAGTCTTTTATTGAAGCTGATACTGTTATTTTTTCTATGGGAATGAAATCAAATATTGAACTAGCTGAAGCGCTAAAAGATGCATGTAAAGATAGAGAAGTACATGTTATTGGAGATTGTGTAAAACCAGGAAAAGTTGGAGATTCAGTTAGAAGTGGTTATATGGCAGCTATGTCAATAATATAGAAATTTATATTAATTACAAGTCTCACTATTTGTTAGCTTTTTATGATAACAATGTGAGACTTTTTATTTTCACTAATAGATAAATTAAAAACTAATAAAGATTCTATAAAAATGTGTATTTATAGCTATAGCGTATAACAGTAATAACAAATAGGCATTTTAATTAAATTTTGAACATTGATAAAATATAAACAAGCAAATAAAGATTAATTTACTTGAAAAGGATTACTGGAGTATTAAAAATAAGGAGAGAGATATGATAAAGGATTTAAAAAGAGAATTAACCAACGAAGAAAAAGAAAAGTCATATTCAAAGTACTTTTATAAGCAACTTGCAACTCCAAACCCAGAATTAATGGAAATTCTAAAAAAAGGACCTATGAGTCCAGAGAAAGCATTAAAACCTGAAGACATAAAGAAATTACTTGAACCAGGATATGATGAAGTAGAAACAGGATACTGCATTTTAGAAAATGGAACTGGTTATGTTGCTGTTAACAACAAGTTCCCAGGAGTTTCATTAGATATGATTAACTGGTGGTTTGCATGGCATGCTCTTGAGGATTTAAGGTACATGCTATGGTTTAGAGACGGTCATTATGGAATATCAATAAGTGATGAAGATAGAGAAAAAATACTTAATCCTGAGACGCCAATGTTAGAAAAATTCCAGGGACGTGTACATCATGTAATAGAAGATACAGGAAATGGACCAGAGGATATTCAGATTTCGTTCTTAAGCCCAGAACAAATAGGTTTTGATCCTAAGGAACTTAAAGAAAAAAACATAACAGTGGTATGTGGTAATGGTATGGCACAGTCAAGAGCTGGCGGACCTAAAGCCCCTGCTGTAATGATGCATTTATTTAGAGAAGTAGATGGAGGAGTGGAATCACGTACAAGATTTTGGATGGGATATAACATAATTGATAAAAAGCTTTGCAAATTGCTTCCAGATGGAATACAGATGCCAATTCAAGCTCCGATGGGACTAGCCTTCCATAATGTTGAGGAGTATAGCAATTTAGCAGAGATATTACCAAGCCTATATAGTGAAATGAATGGAGAAATCTTTTAGTTAAATTTAAATGAACATGGATGAATATTAAGAGAGAGTGAGGAATTAGTAATGAGCAAATATAAAAATGTGTTTTCGCCAATAACAATAAAAGGAGTGGAGTTCAAGAATAGAATAGAGGTAGCTCCTATGGTACCTTGTATGGCAACTCCAGAAGGATGGGTTACTAAAGAAGTAATTGAATTTTATAGACCCTTTGCTAAAGGTGGTGCAGCAATAGTTACAGTAGGTGACTCTGCAATAAACTGGGAACATGCAATGGACCATGAAGGACAAATTAATCTAGGTGATGATAATGTAAAAATGGGTCTAGATGATTTAGCTGATGAAATACAAAGATATGGCTCTTTAATTTCTATAGAATTAAACCATGGAGGACGTTTTGCTAACTCTATGAACTTAGCAACTAAAGGGTTAAAACCAGTTAGTTCTACGCCAAAACCAGCTGAAATTGATGAATTCTTCTCTAAACTTCAAGGTAAAACACCAGCAGAAGTTGAAGAAATGAGCATTCCATTAATAAATAAAACTATCCAAGATTTTGCAGATGCTGCTGGAAGATGTAAAGACAGCGGATTTAAAATGGTAATGATTCATGGAGCTCATGGTATGCTTCCTTCACAATTTTTATCTCCATACGTAAATAAACGTACTGATAGATATGGTGGAAGTTTTGAAAATAGAGCACGTTTCTGTATTGAATTATTAGAAGCTGTACGTAGAAGAGTTGGAGAAAACTTTATATTAGAGTACAGAATTAGTGCAGATGAATTAGTTGAAGGCGGAATGAAAGTTGAAGAAGTTATTGAGTTTGTTAAGCTTATAAAAGATAAAATTGACATACTTCATGTTTCAGCAGGTATGCTTCCAAATCCATTTACTATTCAATATATGATTCAACCATTATATGTTCCTTACATGTTAAACATACATTTTGCTGAAGAAATTAAAAAGGCAGTTGGTAATGATTTATATGTAACGGCAGTTGGATCAGTTATGACTTTAGAGAATGCAGAAGAAATATTATCAAGAGGATTAGTTGACTTTGTTGCTATGGCAAGACCATTTGTAGCAGATCCAGAATTCATGAGAAAAACTGCTCTTGGAAAAGTTGAAGATGTACGTCCTTGCGTACGTTGTAATACTTGTTGCGGCCGTTCAGCATTCTTTAAGAAAACTAGATGTTCCGTTAACCCAACTAATGGACGTGAAACAGAATATCCAGGGGGAAAAGTTCAAAAAGCTGATGTTAAGAAAAAGGTTGTAATAGTTGGTGGAGGCCCAGCTGGAATGCAGGCTGCACTTACTTCTATTGAAAGAGGTCATGAAGTTGTACTTTTTGAAAAGGAAGAAACATTAGGCGGTACTTTAAAACACGCTACAGACCTTGAATTCAAAAAGGACTTAAGAAACTACTTAGAATGGATAGTTGCTCAAACTTTAAAATGCGGAGCAACAATAAAATTAAATACAGAAGCTACAGAAGATATGATAAAAGAAGAAAATCCAGATGCTTTAATTATAGCAGTTGGAGCTACTCCACTGATTCCTAATATACCAGGTGTTGATAAGGAACATGTTCATTGGTCAGGAGATGTAGATTGCGGAAGAGTACCAGTAGGCAACAAAGTAATTGTTATAGGGGGAGGACTTACAGGAGCTGAATCAGCTGTTGATTTAGCAATGCAAGGTAAGGACGTAACACTTCTTGAAATGCAAGGACCAGAAGCATTATTAAATGGTTCTTCATTAATAAACAAATTCTCATTACAATCTTTATTAATGAAACATGGAGTTAAGGTTGTAACTAATACTAAGCTAGAAGAAATTACTGACAAGGGAATTAAGACTATAAATTCTAGATTCCAATGGAAAGAATACGAAGCAGATACAGTTGCATTAGCTTTAGGAATGAGACCACGTAAAGATGTTATAGCTAGCCTTAGACATGCTATTCCAGAAACAGAGGTTTATGTTATAGGAGATGGAAAACAAATAGGTAATGTATATGCAGCAGTTCACGCTGGATTTGATACAGCAGCAGAAATATAAAAAACTTAAGATGATAATAAGTAATATGGAGGAGTAGAAATGAAAATTTTAGCAGTTACAGCAGGTAGAAAAAATGGAAATGGAGAAATTTTAGCTAAAGCAGCTCTAATGAAAGCGGAGGAGCTAGGTGCAGAAGTTAAGATGATTAACCTTCACAATTATAATATTAAACCTTGTTCTGGCTGTGAGTCTTGCACCGTAAAATTCACACAAAAGGGAGAAGCTCCTGAATGTGTATTTAAAGATAAAGACGATATGGATACAATTATGCAAGAATGGTTAGCCGCTGATGGTGTTATTGTAGTTGTCCCTGCGTATTCATTTATGCCCGCAGGTTTATACAGAATCTTCACAGACCGTCATTTAGCATATGAGCCAAACTTTCATAAACAAGTAAATAATCCTGCTTACTTTAAACATAGAGTTGGTGGAATTATTGCAAATGGAGGCTCTACTAGAAGCTGGATGTCACTTGCCCTAGAAAGTATGAATATTACCCTATTAACTCAAGACATCAAGGTGGTTGACCAAGTTATGATAAATCGTGCACCAAGACCTGGACAAGTTCTTCTTGATGAAGAAAGTTTAGAAAGAGCTGCAAAACTTGGAGAAAACGTAGTTAAGGGAATTCAAAACTATGAAGAAGTAGGGTTCCTTGGAGATGAAAACCTTGGATGGTGCCCAGTTTGCCACTCAAATGTTCTATCATTAGGAGAGCCACATTGGAATGAACAAGGCTTCAAAATAGAATGTCCTGTATGCCATTGTGGTGGAGATTTAGAAAAAGATGAAAATGGAAAGTGGAAGTTTATAATAGAAGAAGATGGATATAGAAAATCAATGATCAATGGCAGCGGAGCTAAGGATCACTTCTTCGAAATACAAGACACTATGAGAAAATACTTCTCTAACATGGAAGTAATAAATGAAAAACGTAAAAAATATTTAGATTATAAACCAGCAACAATTGAGATAAAGAAGTAAAGTAAAAAGGGACTATGAAGTTTTTCATAGTCCTTAATTAATACAATATTGTATTAAATTTAGATTATTGGAGATGAGTTTAATCTATAGTTACATTACCTATTTATATTTTTATACATGGCAAGATAGCTAAAAACTTAACATTCTTCTAGATAAAGGATGTTAAAATGTTAATTGTTAAAAATATGGCATGGAAATTGCTTTACTATTTTAAGGTAGTGTTTTAACGAGTTTTACGAAGAAAGGAAGAAAATATATGAACTTAATAGATATGTTTAATTTATCTTTGGGTCAATGGCTTTGGATGATAGTAGCTGCATTTTGTATTGGCTTTTCAAAGACTGGAATAAGTTCATTTTTAATGCCAGCTATACCTATAATTGCAGGAGTATTTGGAGGTAAGGAATCCACTGGAATTATGCTACCTATGCTTTTAGTAGGAGATATAGGTGCTTTATATTATTATAATAGACATGCTGAATGGAACAACATAAAAAAATTATTACCTTGGGCTATAACAGGACTAGTTCTTGGAATCATAGTTGGTAATTATGTGAGTGATAAGCAGTTTAAGTCTTTTATAGCAGTTTCAGTAATAATATGCCTATTAATATTAATTTACACTGAAATAAAGGGAGAAAATTTAAATATACCTAAAAACTTCTTTGTATATGCTTTAACGGGAGCTTTGTGCGGTTTTACATCAATGATAGGTAATGCTGCTGGGCCAGTTTTCAGTGTTTATTTATTAGCAAGAGGCTTTAAAAAAGATGGATTTATGGGTACTACTGCATGGTTTTTCTTTATTATAAATTTAACTAAAGTACCACTACAAGTTGTATTCTGGCACAACATTCCTTTCAATACGATTTTCCTTACTATAATAATGATACCAGCAATAGCTATTGGAGCAGTATTAGGAGTTAAGGTAATAAAAAGACTTAATGAGAAGTTATTTCATAGCACTATTTTAGTTGTCACGGCTATAGCAGCGATAAAATTGTTGATTTAAAACATATTTGCATTAGCTTGATTCATTTTTGTATTGGTAAAAGTGCTTTGTGTAAGATGAGGGGGATAATATGGATAAGAACTTAGAAAATATAATAGATTTTGCTCCAATAATAAAGCAATTAGTTAAAGAAGACTGTTCATTAACTATAACTAATAAAGAAGAATGTATTTATTCTGAAGATGGACAAAATGTTAAGGCACCTTTTAAAGTTGGAAAGTTAAACGAACTAGAGATGAGCGGACTTAGAACGGTAATAAAAAATAAAAAAACATTAGATAAGGTGCTTACAAAAGAGACTGACGGAATAGACTTAATGATAACAGCTATGCCACTAATGAATAGAGAAGGGGATGTAATAGGAAGTATAGGAGTCTCTAAAAGTATTGAAAAGGTGGCAAATATAAAAAATTCATCCCTAAGACTAATGAAATCCTTAGAGGAAACTAATAAAATAGTAAATGGCTTTGCTAGTGATGCAGTAAAACTTTCTGAAAGATTAAATTATATGATTAAAGAAACCAAGCAAGGAAAAGAGAATGTGGAAAAGAGCAATGAAGCTGTAAGATTAATAGGTAATATAGCTAGACAATCGAATATATTAGGACTAAATGCTTCTATAGAATCAGCAAGAGCAGGAGAATATGGAAAAGGATTTTCTGTAGTAGCAAAAGAAATGAGAAAGCTTGCATTATTAAGTGAAGAAACTTCTAAAAAGATATCAGAAGCATTAAGTAATATAGATGGTGGAATAGATATGGCAATAGAGTCATCTAGTTATATTGGGGAAATAGCATCAGGACAAGCAGAATCAATAGAAAAGATTGCTGCAAGTATAGAGAAAATAGCCTTAGATTCAAAGGCATTAGTTGAACATTTAGGTACAGATATTTAAGAAAAAGTCAATATTTATGCTGATAACGATTTCTGATATAATAAGCTAGGATAGTTATTTTAGAAACGGGAGAAAAATATATGAATGAGAACCTTATTACAATTCAGGTAGATTCTGAAACCAAGAAAAAGTATACGGATATACTTAATAAAAGTGAGCTTTCTCCAAAAGTATTGTTAGACAGAATGATGGAAACTTATAATTTTCGTATGGATAGTGATATTGACGTACTACTTGTAGCAGACACTGTATATGATGGAGTATATATTACAGACAAGGATGGTATTGTAATATATATCAATAAAGGATACACCAGAATTGCTGGAGTAGAAGAACATGAAATAGTAGGAAGAAATATACAAGAGATATGGGAGGAGAAGGGGTTTTATTCAGATGCTGCATTTATACTTTTAGATGATAATAAAGAGAGCACGGCATTGCAGATGATAGGCAGTTTAGATAAAAAATCTATGAGGCTTATAAAACCACAACCTATATCACATATAGTTAGAGATAAAAAGAAAGAAATTTCAGTAATAACTACTATAGAAAGAAATAATAAAATAGTACTTATGAGCGGAAAACCATTCTTTGATGAAGAAGGGAATATAGTAAGAATAACTATATTAATGAGAGATATTACTGAATTAATGAAATTAAAAGAGAACTTAGATAAGGCTGAGAATGAAAAAAAGAAATATTTAAATGAGTTAAAACACATAAAGAAAGTTCAACTTGAAGGAAACATAATATCCAAGAGTAAAGAGATGGATAGTATAAGAAGCTTAATTAAAAGTATTGCTAAAACAGATGCAACTGTGCTTATAACTGGTGAAACAGGAGTAGGAAAGGAAGTAGTAGCAAAAGAAATCTACGTTAATAGTAATAGAAATAAAGAACCTTACGTAAAGATAAATTGTGCAGCTATACCAGAGACACTATTAGAATCTGAACTATTTGGATATGAAAAAGGAGCCTTTACTGGAGCACAAAATAAAAACAAGCTAGGATTGTTTGAGATAGCTAATAATGGAACGCTACTTCTAGATGAAATAGGGGAAATGCCTATAGCTCTTCAATCAAAGCTTCTAAGAGTTCTTCAAGACAGAGAAATTAAGAGAATAGGCGGAGTGGAGTTTATAAAAATAGATGTGAGAGTTATTGCTGCCACAAACGAAGATCTGCATAAACAAATAAAAGAAGGAAAGTTTAGAGAAGACTTATTTTACAGATTAAATGTAATTCCTATAAGTATTCCGCCACTTAGAGAAAGACCAGAAGATATAGATGCTCTAGCCGATAGCTTTTTAGAAAAGAGTAATAAGAAGTATGGTAAAAATAAAGTATTTAAAAATGAGGCATTGCAAGCATTAGAAAACTATAATTGGCCAGGCAATGTGAGAGAATTACAAAATATAATAGAGAGATTAGTAATAATCGGAGAAGAGAAACTGATAGATAAGGATAAGATTTATGGAGCTTTAGGTAGGGAGAAAGTATCTAACTGCTTTAATATGGATGAATTTACGAGCTTGAAAAAATCAGTAGAAGACTTAGAGCGAGAAATAATAAAAAAGACCCTTAATAAATATGGAAGTACATATAAAGCAGCAGAAATCTTAGGAATAACACAATCCACAGTTGTAAGAAAAGCTAAATCTCTAGGGATTAAAGACTGGTAGAAGAATATACATAAGTAATGATATGGAGGAGAAATATGTACAAGATAGTTAAAAAAAGACAATTAAATGAAAATATCTATCTAATGGATATAGAAGCACCAAGAGTAGCAAAATCATCAAATCCAGGACAATTTATCATAGTGAAAATGGATGAAAAAGGTGAAAGAATTCCATTAACCATATGTGATTATGACGCTGAAGCTGGAACAGTAACAATAGTGTTCCAAACCTTAGGTGGATCAACACAAAAAATGGCTACCTATAATGAAGGAGACTACTTCCATGACTTCGTAGGCCCACTTGGAGTACCTTCAGAAATGGTACATGAAGATTTAGAGGAATTAAAAAAGAAGAAAATAGTGTTTATAGCAGGTGGAGTAGGAACAGCTCCAGTATATCCACAAGTTAAGTGGCTAAATTCAAGAGGAATTAATGTTGATGTTATAGTTGGGGCAAAAAGCAAAGACATATTAATACTAGAAGAAGAAATGAGAGAAGTAGCAGGAAACCTATATATAGCAACAGACGACGGTTCCTATGGACATAAAGGATTAGTAACAGAAGTACTTAAAGATTTAGTACAAAATCAAGGAAAAGAATATGATTTAGTAGTAGCCATAGGACCTATGATAATGATGAAGTTCGTATGCCTATTAACTAAGGAATTAGATATAAATACAATAGTAAGCTTAAACCCAATTATGGTAGATGGAACAGGAATGTGTGGCGCTTGTAGAGTAACTGTGGGAAACGAAGTTAAGTTTGCATGTGTAGATGGACCAGAATTCGATGGACATTTAGTAAACTTCGATGAAGCAATGAGAAGACAAGCTATGTACAAGACTCAAGAAGGAAGAGTAGAACTTAAGAAAGCTGAAGGGGATACCCATCATGCAAAAAACTGTGGCTGCGGAGGTGAAGAATAATGGATAGAATGAAAAGAATACCCATAGCTGAACAAGCACCAGAGGTAAGAGCAAAAAACTTCGAAGAAGTATGTTTAGGTTACACAGATGAAGAAGCTAACCTAGAAGCATCAAGATGCTTAAACTGTAAGAAACCTAGATGTGTAGATAAATGTCCAGTATCCATTAACATACCAGCCTTTATACAAAAGGTGAAAGATGGAGACATAAAAGCAGCAGCAGAAGTAATAGCAGAAGCATCTGCACTTCCAGCAGTATGTGGAAGAGTATGTCCTCAAGAAAGCCAATGTGAAGGACAGTGTGTACTAGGAGTAAAAGGAGAAGCTGTAGCTATAGGAAAGCTTGAAAGATTCGTAGCTGACTGGACTAGAGAAAACAATGTAGACATCTCTAAAAAAGCTGAACCAAACGGTAAAAAAGTAGCAGTAGTAGGAGCAGGTCCAGCAGGATTAACCTGTGCAGGAGATTTAGCTAGACTAGGCTATGAAGTTAAGATATTTGAAGCACTACACGAACCAGGTGGAGTATTAGTATATGGAATACCAGAGTTTAGACTACCAAAAGAAACTGTAGTAAAAACAGAAATAGAAAATGTAAAGAAACTTGGAGTAGAAATAGAAACTAACGTTATCGTAGGAAGAA